>NZ_BAAGIE010000011.1:0-141465 GCF_054658275.1 Sessilibacter sp. MAH3
TCTCTTGGTCGGGAGAGGTGCTGACTCTACCAGCTGGCCTCTCAACTACCAATTGCACTTATTATCTGAAACCGCGATTCTTTAGTTTACTCGTCTCACATAAATTCTGCTTTCCCTTTTATAACTCTCAACATCTAGGAATTCTTTTTCGCAAATCGTTGATTAGTATCCGCGTATAATGCTAAAAATTTAAACGTAAACTAATTCGTGGAAGTTAGATAAAAAAAGGAACTACCCAATGAGAGATAAGAACGAATCAAAAGAATTTTTTGATGCATCAATAACCCTACTTACAGAAGCGTGTAAGCAGTTCAACCCTCATAAGAGTTATGAAGCGGCTTGTTTAAGAGAGCAACACGGCGTGCAAAAAATCAGCCCTTTGACGAATTTTTTGATTGAACTTCCGCAAACATTGATTCCCAAACGCTATAGCCGAGGCGATAACTTAATGGCTATACAGCAGGAGTTAGTATTGCCACTGTTGGATGATTATATTTTCTATGTTCAAGAGATGAAAAAACACAATCTTGAAGAAATGTATTTGTTAACAGATCAAACTCCTCGTACCAGTGGTCTACGCGGAGATGGCCCTGAGTGCAGATACCATTCAGTTTATACATGGCTTTGTTGGTTTATTTGTTTCGGTGGTGAAACACAAAAAATTGCTAAAGTGGCTCCATTTTTAGGGCGTGCAGGAAAAGATCGTTTAATTGATACCATTATTAAACATTATCAACCGAATCGCATCGTAGCTAAAACCTGTATGAACCCGGAAACCTTCGGTTTGCTTGATCAAGTGATTGATGCTGATATAAATGAACGCCCGGCGTTGGTGAAAAAGTATCTAGATGACTGGCCGAGGTTAATAGGCCATTTACGTGGCCTTCATTCAATAGGAGTGTTTGCAGGAATTAGAGTAAAAGACCGGAAAACTTTAATTGATTCAATTGATAGCCATTACCAAGGTTTTTGGGCTTGGGAAGCTGCTTTAGTAGTAAAATTCTTTAATATCGATGACAGCTCTTTTAAAGATCACGAATTTTACCCTTATGATCTGGTGCATTTTTTAGATAATCATTAAATAACAAATTGACGTGTTTTGTACTCCAAAACTCATGGCAAATAAATACGCTACAGGGTAACTTAAATAGGAAACTCTGATTAACCTAGAGTTTCCTATTCAAGAACTGAAAGTGATAGAAATTGTGAAAAAATTGGAAATCGCATTTTCAATTTCTGTCCTCTGATTAAATCATGGGTGAGTTAATCAGAGGTTGTAATAATCAACTTTAATAAAAGTAGAACTTATTAATGACATCGATATTAGAGAAAATAAAAGATCAACTGGGACTCAAGAGCAATATGCTAAAGAAAATAGAACGCCAACTAGGATTTAAGCTGCCTGAAGAACTTAAAATACTCTATGAATTGATCGATGCACAACCCGATAGCACCTATGTTATTGATATAGCAAAAAGCCCCCCACATTGGTTCTTAGATGCGAAGTATTTTTTATTAAACTCAAAAAATGTTCGCTCATCAAACGACGGAAGTTTTGCCTTTCCGAATAGGATGGCTTCAGAAGGCGAAAATATTCTTTTGAAAGCCAATGAAAAGATCTCCTATTCGATGTCTTCTAATTGGAAGGAACATAAATCGTTTACCTTTGCGTGGACAAACGAACTCCCGGAACAAGATACAGGCTTAGCTTACGTGTTTGAAAAGAATGGAACCGTTAAGGGAATCTATGCGCATTCTTTAAATTGGGTTGAAGATAAAGTTTTTGTCGCAAACAAACTCACAGACATTATCGATTTTGATGAAATCCGCTCAAATTCAGGCATCGTAAACTTAACAAACCTATTGAATATCAATCAAAAAACCTTTGCAGAACTGTTGGCCGATTCCCACCAAATAATTGACTTAGAATCCGTTGATGATGTGAAAGACTATGCTTATTTACTGAAAATATTTGAACAGTTATCTAATGGCGAATTTTCACCCAGCGCAATAGGTTTCAGTGAAGAGAATCGTGTTAGAGTTATTGAGTTCGAACTTGAAGGTAAATTGTATTCTGCAAATCTTGAGGGTGATACAGACTATGTTGATTTAAACATTGTTAGCTTTATCAATAATTGTCTTGCAGACCAAAATAAAAATCAACGACACTTTGTTGCATTTAATACCGTTTCATTTGGTACCGAAGCGGGATTGGCATTTGTAACGCCTTCTGAACTTGATGAATTACAAAAGCTATCTGGCGTAACTATTCTTAAAAGTTAATTGGTCTAATTTAAGATATTGGTCTAATTTAAGTATAGTCTTATCGAAAAACTCGCTTTATAAATCTCTGGTCAACGCCTCAACGATTAAATCATTGCGAAATGAATTAGAGATTTATAAACGTGATTATTTTTGGCGCAGCGATAAAATATGGTCTTCGGTATCAATTTGGAAATTAAATTGCCCGAGAAAATTCATCCCTAAGAGACCGTCGCTTCCGCCCAAATCACCCAAGTCCATCACGGCAATTTGTGCATCTGCAACACTAAAATTTCCCACGGTGAGTTTATCCACTTGATAGATGTCGGCATTAGCAATACCACCAGCGGTATTCATTTGTGCTGTTGATAAAAATGTAACGCGATTGGCAATGTTAAGCCGATTAAAGCTGTGTCGCGACAAAACCGTTAGTGAAGCGCCGGTATCAATTAGCAACGACACTCGAGAATTGCGATTTATGGTTAATGGTACCAAGAAGTGATTATTGAGCGGTTGCAGTTGAATTTCCGATCTCGCGAGTTGGCGATTGGTTTTTATCGGTTCGGGTTCTTTGGGTGTAATTAAAGCCAGTAAATTGTGAGCTTCAAGTTCGTATTCTGGGAAATGACTGGCAGTCTCTAAGGGAATTCGTGCGCTTTCGTTGTCTTCTGCGGCAATGTATATTTTTGCCAACGTTAGTAGATGCTCTATGTTATCTGGTTCTTGCCAAATTAATTGGTCGAGAAACGCGATGGCATCTAACCAGTTTTTTTGTGTTACCAGTTCAGCGATATAATGCTCGGCTTGCTGCTCAATGCTTTTGCGATAACTTTGCAGCCGCGTTTCGGATGTGGTTAGTGTTGTCAGCTCAAAATAAATATCGACCGCCTGGGCAATTCGATTTTGTGCAATAAAGAACTTTGCTTTTAACTCTAAAAAATCTTCGTCATAAGCATTTTGTTCTAACCAATAATCGAGGGCACTTCTTGTATATTCGCTATCGCCGTTTGCTAATTTATTTTCTACGGCCACCAACAATTGTGCTTTTAATTGTTCCGCTGCTTTTATGTCGGTATTTTCGATCAACTCATAAACCTTGTAGGCTTCATCAAAACGGTATTCTAAAAACCAAGAGACTGCTAATTCAGAAATTGTCAGTGATTCGGTGGATGAAGCGGTTTTACTTGAGGTCTCTGGGTGTGCAGAATTGTTGGGTGTTAGTTTAGCCTGAGGCTTTGGATCATCGACGCTAAGTGAGTGTTTATATTGCCAGATATTTACCGCTACAGAAGAGAGTAATAAGACACTCAACACAGTTATCGTCGGTCGTTTCATAGTGGTTTCTAATTTAAAAACATTATTTACTGGCAGAGAAATTATTACTTACAAAAAAGCCACACGGTTTTTACACTCATGTGGCTTTTCGACATTCAAAACATCCAATAAATTTCAGACAATTTTGATTAAATCATGACTGAATTCATCGCATTCGATCAGGTGCTAGACGCTTGGTAGATCGACTCAATGGCACTGTCTAGCAATGCATTGAATTCTTCGTCGCTTTGCTGCGCCGATAAACCTTCGGTTAATGCACGCGAGAAGCTCGCGATCATGCCTGGGTTTTCTGCGGTTTTAGCGTTGGCGTCGTCGCGGCTGTAACCACCCGATAAAGCAACAACTTTGATGCATTTTGGATGATCGATACACTCTTGGTAGAAACCCGGCTTGCTTGGCAATGAGAGTTTCAACATAACCAATTGATCATCGGCAAGTGCATCTAACTTAGCCAAAAGCGCTGCTTTTAGCATTTCTTCCGCTTCTGCCTTGGTAGCACTTTTGATGTCTACTTCAGGCTCGATGATTGGAACCAATCCCGCTTCAACAATTTGTAAGCCTACTTCAAACTGTTGTTCAACAACTGCTTTAATGCCTTCTTCGTTGGCTTCGGCAATGAAAGAACGCATTTTGGTGCCAAACACTTCTTGAGCTTTGGCTTTTTGAAGTAGCTCAGCAAGATTTGGCATAGGTTTCATAAGTTGAACGCCGTTTTCAAGATCGGCAAGACCTTTATCGACCTTCAAAAATGGAACAACGTTCTTTTCTTTCCAAAGGAACGCAGACGATGGCATTCCTTCGATGTCACGATCTAGAGTGTTTTCAAATAAGATCGCTCCGAGAACACGCTCACCGGTGAATGCAGGGCTGGTAATGATGCGAGTGCGCATTTGATGCACAAGATCAAACATAGCTTCGTCACCACTGTATTGATCTTCTTCGATTCCATAAAGGCGAAGAGCCTTAGGAGTACTGCCCCCACTTTGGTCCAAAGCGGCGATAAATCCCTTTTGCGTTTTGATTTTCTCGAGTTGTTGAGTAAAGCTGGTCATAGTTTAACGCTTCCCATTCGTTGAACTGGCGGGTTGGCAAGTTGATAATTTGTTGGTGGCGAGTTTGCCTAAAACATTTTCAGGCTTTCTCTACTCCAGTATCTAAAAGTACCACAAATTCACCTTAAGTGGCAGCCAGGCAGAGTCCATAACACGTCTTTGCTATGGATTGGGCCTCGTCATCGACGCTAATTTTTTGCGAGAATAGGGAAAATGTTCGAGGAAATCCTATGTCGAGTGATCTTGCCACAACGCTTCAAACACTTTACGCCCGTTTTGGCGAATTACCGGGTGTACAAATTGAAATTCATAAAAGCCTACCGGCGATAACCGTAACCAATGACAAGGCCGTAGCCACCGTGTTTTTACAGGGTGCACAAGTCAGCGAATATCAGCGCCACGGCGAAAAACCGACCTTGTTTTTAAGCAGTGCCAATCGATTTTTACCGGATGTTCCACTGCGCGGCGGCATTCCAATTTGCTGGCCATGGTTTGGCGATTTAAAACGCAATCCAGCAGCCATTAGCCAACAGGTTGAAGATGTCGAAAACGCTCCTGCCCATGGTTTTGTGCGCAATCTGCAATGGCAGCTCCATGATATTGTGGCATTGCCCAACGAAACCACGCTGACGCTGAGCCTTGATGTCACGCCACAAACTTATCCAGCCTGGCCATATCAGGCTCGGCTTTCTTTAGAAGTGCGCGTTGGTGAAAGCTTGAAGTTAACGCTTTCAGTTACAAATACCGGCCTTAGTGCATTCCAATATTCACTGGCCTTGCATTCGTATTTGGCGGTAGATAATGTTGAAAAATGTTATCTAACCGGATTAGAAGACACTGTTTGTTTTAATGCGGCCGAAAATTGGTTAGAGCAATCCCAGGATGACGCGCTCAACTTTACGGAAGAAACGGATTTAGTGTGCCCAACTGGACCATCAACCGTGCACTTGATTGAGGAAGACCAGCAAGGTCGTATCGATATTCACAGTCATAATTTACCAAGCTGGGTAATTTGGAATCCTTGGGTCGATAAATCGCAGCGTTTGAGTGATTTTAATCCACAGGACTATCAAAAGATGGTGTGCGTAGAGTCTGCTTCACTGCTAGACAACGCACCAGAATTGGCGGCAGGACAAACTGTCCGTCACTACACACAAATTACACACAGCCAGCCCACAAAAATTTAACACCGATACCCAAGGCCTGTATCAAACTCTGGGAACTTATCCACAGCAAATTGAAAAAGCCTTGGATTATCCCGCCTCAAAATTCGAAGTTCTTATCGGCGCTAAATTTGCTCGTATTTAGTGTCGATAAGAACGAGCCTCGCTGACTCTATTTTTCGCACTGCATTGTCGCTTAACGCAGCCTTTTCGAGTGCAACTCTACTATAAGCGACCATAAAAAATGTTTTTACATTTCGAACAGCCATTTTTGTTTTTTTCGAGCGCGCGCCTCTTTTCGTCACCGATTTTTTTTTATATACATAAGAACAAATTTGCCTAACTTTCACACTACCACAATAACGATACGATATTGTTTGTCGCTTAAATTTTTTATCACATATATATGTAAGGCTTTTTCGGTCTAAAGCGTCAATAAATTGTTTGTATTTTAATCTTAACTGATTGAGTACCTGACAGGGCTTAGACCCATATAACAATTATTTTTAGCTTGATAAAAACACCAACGTACATCGCCATTTTTTATTTTCAGGACTTGGCACTGGCAAAAGGGGAATTGTGTGAGAAAGCAAGTCGCTTCGAGGATGTCATTCAAATCTCATCTAAACGCATACGCGGTTCTAGGGCTGTTTTGGGGTAGCCTGCTTAGTGTTTCTGCAAATGCAGCGTTAAATGGAATGTCTGTGTATGAAAGCTTCGGCAAAGAACGTTACATTGCCGCGCTTTATTTAGATCAACCGACTACGGATGCGACTACCGCGTTAGGCATTAATACGAATGCGGTTATGGAATACCAAATTGTTTCCGACAAGATCAGTCCGCGCAGCATGTCGCGTCTCTGGGTAGAAGCAGTTTCCATCAACGCCAAACCCGACGACTTAGAATTCTACGCCAATGATCTCGTTTCACTGACCTCCCTCATCAAAGGCCGTCTTATTCCGGGCGATAAACTTCGCATCGTCAATACCGGCACCGGAGTCTCCGTCGATATTAATGGTTTGCCATTAGGTACCATTGAGTCGCGTGGTCTGTTCCAGTTGCTGATGCAAACCTGGATTGGCCCTGTGCCACCGTCTACTCATTTCAAAGAGCAAATTCTCGCCGCCGGAGATGTTAGTACCGAATTAAAGTCTCGATACGACAGTTTAGCAGCAACGCCGACCAGGCTGGAGCAGATCACAGCAAACTGGCTGGCTGCCCCAGAGGACCCCAGCGAAACAGAGACCGAAACAGTCGCCGTTGCCGCAACACCAGTACCTAGAGCGCAAACGGGATCAACTACACCCCCAACTGCACCCAATCAAGGGAATTCTCAGCGCTTGGCTCAAACTGCCAACGGTAACGGCAATAGCAACAACAGTAGTAATGTTACCAACAGTGGTAATAACAATAGCAATAATGGCAACAACAGCGGCGCACCAGCTCAGCAAGCACCGGCTGAAACCGTCGATACTCCGGTATCTAAGCCACCACTAGAACTTGTTGCCGACGAGCAAGAGTCCGACGATTCTGCGCCGGAGGTGACTCAAATTGCGGAGCACTCCGTAAGCTCAGCAGAGACGATTCCAGAATCGGAAGACGAGGACGCAGCTCAGCCTCTTGCCGCGTCGCTTTCCACATCGCCCGTGCCTCTCACCGCTGCAGGTAACCTACCTGAAGAAGAGGAAGAGGAATCTGAAGAAGATCTTGCCGCCATTACCGCCGAAGATATTCTCTCGAACAAGCGCTACTACGAATCGGTTCGCGACCTGATTTATTCAAACGTGGTTTTTCCTGAACGTGGTTTAAAACTGGGCCGCGAAAGTGAGGTGAGCATTTCGATTCAGCTCGATAACGAAGGCAATGTAATTAACTCTGCGGTTACCGAAGAGTCAAAGTATTCCTTTTTTAATAAGGCCGCCTCTCGGGCGGTTGAAAACAGCAAACCTTTTCCGGCGCCGCCGTTATCACTGTTAGAAGAAGGCCTATATAACTTCCGTATCGAAATTCGTTTTCGTATCTCCAACTAACATCAATTACAGTAAGAGCTTGGTTTAGCCTTGCTCTTGCTGGTGGAATCCAGCCTAGATCGCATTAAAAAACCTTGCGCCTTGTTATTGATTCAGGCTTTGGTTACCTTGGCAGTTTTACTTACATTGAACACTTTGTATGACTGATGATTTTCTCGATTTGGCCAACCACTGGCCAACCTTAGCGAACGCTGCAAAAGCCGCTCAAATCGGTCAAACACTGCCCGAACGTCACGAAAATTACCTCGACTACTACCGACTGAGGTTTGCATCTAAACATCACTATCTATTTGGTAAGTTATCGACACAGGGTTATCAAATTGCAGTGCAAAGCTGGCAACCGGAGAACCCTCGCGGCACTGCGGTAGTTGTGCATGGTTATTGGGATCACACCGGTTTGTATCATCACCTAATTCGTCATCTCATTAACTTGGGATTCAATGTGGTTGCTTACGACGAGCCGGGGCATGGATTAAGCAGCGGTGCACGTATCGAAATCGATTCGTTTACTACCTACACCAGAGTTTTTGAGGATATCATCGAGCAAATCCAAGATACTTTGCAGCTTACCGGCCCGCAAATCGCCATTGGCCAAAGCACTGGTGGCGCCGTTATCTTTGATTATTTGTTTACCCATCCAGACCACAATTTCGCCAAAACACTCTTACTAGCACCGCTGATTCGCATCAAGAGTTGGGGCTTTGTTGGCAACGCCCACAGCTTGGTTTATCCCTGGCTAAAGTATTTTCCAAGAAGTCTGCATCAGGTCGGTAGCCACGACAAAGAATTCGCCAATTTTTTACGCACAGATCCTTTGCAATTTAATAAGGTCTCTATGCAATGGATTGCCGCGTTAAAAGAGTGGATCGCGCGTTTTAATAGTTTCGAATCAAACTCGTCTGAGATAATTTATATTCAAGGCGATGACGATCAAACCGTAGATTGGACGTACAACCTACCACTGGCGCAGGAAAAAATGCCTAATTTAACCGCCGAGATTATTATGGACGCGCAACATAATTTGGTGAACGAAAGCGATTATTATCGCAACCAAGTCATGGCCATTATTGAGAAAGAACTTCTCGCCTATTAGTAATGGAACCTCTGATTAACTCATCCATGATTTAATCAGAGGACAGAAATTGAAAATGCGATTTCCAATTTCTTCACAATTTCAATCACTTACAGTTCTTGAAATTGGCGACACATCCTTGTGTCGCGAGAAACTCTAGTTAATCAGAGTTTCCTAATGTTTAAATTCACCAAAAATTATAAAAGCTCCCGTCAAAAATTCTGTTTAAACGCAGCTGGTTAAAGGTTTGAACAAGCTGCTAGACTTTATGTCTTAACGTCGCTGGTTTTGATCCCGTTCAGGCAAGCCGAGTTATCATCAAGACTTGAGCTAAAGTAAAGCGTATTTACCTTCTCTAATTAATCACATTATTTGCGTTAAACAGCTTTGGGGGTTGAGTGATTTCTCGTAGATTGCACTTTTTGCGACCGACTCTTATTGGTTTAAAACCAATTTCATTGGCGTTATTTTCTGGCATGTTATGGCTTACATCTGCCCACGCAGAAGTAGCCTCTGAGCCCTTTGCTTCTAGCTCACAACCGTCTAAACCCACCCTTGTTGGTAACCCAAACAATGCCATCAATGAATGCGAACTGAATATATTAAATCAGCTCGATGGCGTTACCTTTAAATACAATGCCACCGTAAACTCTGTATCGGTTAAGTCTGAACGCACCATCAATTCCCTTGAAAACGATGCCTGGGAAATGCAATCCAGAGCCAATTGGTTATTTCTAGGAATTGAGGAAAAAAGCGTATTCGATTTACCCAGCTGGCAGCTGCGCGAATTTGAACATAAGCGCAAAGGCATGGGTGACGGCAAAGATTTAACCATTAAAGCCGACTACCAACAGCATACCTATGTGAGTGAATCCGCCAAAGGCGAAAACACGGTGATGTTCGACAACGAGTTACACGATGCTTTGAATTACCAATTGCGCCTGCAATTAGATGTAGCGTGTAACGCTCCGCAGGTTCAAGAACAAGGTGTTGATTATACGATTGCCAAAAAACGTGGTGTTAAAGAGTATCATTTTGAAATTGTTGGCAATGATGTTATCGATACCGACGTTGGCAAATTCGAGGCATTATTGATTGAAAAGCGTGATAGCGAAGACGACCGAGCAACACGAGTGTGGCTGGCAAAAGACTTGGCCTACAGCATTGTGAAGCTAGAGCACACAGAAGACGGCCAAACCAACAGCCTAAGCATCAGCGACGTGCCAAGACTGAATGCCATTAAGCAGGATTTAAGCGAACGCTAATTTTAAAGAACATCGGCAATAACCGCGCACTACTGCTAAATCAAACCATGCTACAGGAAACTCTGATTAACCAGAGTTTCTCGCGACACAAGGATATGTCGCCAATTTCAAGAACGGTAAGTGATTGAAATTGTGAAGACATTGGAAATCGCATTGCAATTTCTATCCTCTGATTAACGCATAAAAAAACCTCGCTAATGCGAGGTTTTTTTATTTCAACGGTTGTTAATAGCAAACGCTATTAAAACAAGATGCGCGCGCGAATTGTGCCGTTGATTTTGCGAAGACGCTCTAGAGCCATTTCGCTGTAGTCTGCGTCGATATCAACCACCACATAACCAACGGTGCCTTTAGTTTGTAAGAACTGGCCACAGATGTTGATGTTGTTTTCAGAAAATACTCGGTTAATTTCAGACAAGATGCCCGGAATATTTTTGTGAACGTGCAACAAGCGGTGTGTACCCGTGTGTGCCGGTAACGCAACCTCTGGGAAATTCACAGAAGAAATAGTGGTACCGTTATCTGAGTATTTGACCAATTTTTCAGCCACTTCAGAACCGATATTTTCTTGCGCTTCTTGTGTAGAACCACCAATGTGTGGCGTCAAAATCGCGTTATCGTGGCCGCGCAGAGGAGAAATAAACTCATCGTCGTTACCGCGTGGCTCTACCGGGAATACATCGATAGCCGTACCGGCAAGGTGACCGCTCTCAAGTGCCGCCGCTAATGCTTCAATAACCACAACCGATCCGCGAGAAGCGTTCAGAAGAATTGCGCCTTTTTTCATGGCTGCAATTTCTTTTTCACCGATCATATCTTTGGTGGATGGCAATTCTGGTACGTGCAAACTGACGATATCAGAAATGGCTAATAACTCGTTCAGATCGCGAATTTGCGTTGCATTACCCAAAGGAAGCTTGGTAATGGTATCGTAAAAACACACTTTCATGCCTAACGCTTCGGCAAGCACACTGACTTGAGTACCAATCGAGCCGTAACCCACAATACCCAAGGTTTTTCCGCGAATCTCGTAGGAGCCTTCAGCGCTTTTTTGCCAGCCGCCGCGATGTGCATCGGCGTTTTTCTCAGGAATTCGACGCAATAATAAAATCGCCTCAGCAATTACCAACTCAGCTACAGAACGTGTGTTTGAATATGGTGCGTTAAACACCACAACACCGTGCTCTTGTGCAGCGTCTAAATCAACTTGGTTGGTACCAATACAGAAACAACCTACTGCGATTAGCTTCTCTGCGTTTTCAAATACTCGGCGAGTCAATTGACTGCGGGAACGAATGCCAACGAAATGAGCGTCTTTGATTTTTTCGATCAGCTCGTTTTCGGGCACTGCGGTTTTTATGTATTCGATGTTGCTGTAACCGGCTTGGGTCAGTGTATCAATCGCCGACTGATGCACGCCTTCAAGCAGGAGAAACTTAATCTTGTCTTTATTGAGCGACGTGTTGGCCATAATGCTCTTTAACCTCAACTAAATGGTTGCAATCACTGTAACGTTGATTGGCGGTGGTGCCAGTCAGCTGTCGCTGAACCAGCTAATTGCTTGGCGCCGTAGCGCTTTCTCTCATGGAGTTATAATAGGAAACTCGCATAAATGCGGAGCTTCTGTCGACACACTCTATCGACACAAATAAAACTGCATCGACACAAACAAAAAAGGTGTCGTTAATTTCAATAACCATCGCGTTATTGAAATGCCTGTTTTCTGAATTATTTACGAATAAATTCATCAGAAATCCCTAACGCTTCGAAACTCTAATCACCGAGTCAGCGCAATTAAACAGCGCTCTGCGGCGAAAAAGGGGCGCTATAATAGCACAGACCTGATTGTTCCCAAGTGCTGATCAGTAATTAATCTTTTTACCGGCTTTAGTATTCGAACCTGAATCGGTAAACGTACAACTAACTGACTGAGGTTTACGATGAGTCTGGATACCGTGATTGCACACATGAAATCCATTGCGGATCTTTCTTGGTCGAGTGGTAACCACCCGATGCACAAACGTGCGCTATTGGATTTGTATTTCGCAGCCAGTCCCGAAACACTCAACCTAGTGCCAAGCACAACCATAAAACCCGTACTGGTGGGAGATCTGCCCTGTGAGTGGATTCTTCCAGCCACCTGCCAAACCGAGCGACGACTTTTGTACGTGCACGGCGGCTCGTGGATGGCAGGCTCGTCGTCAAGCCATCGAGCCCTGATTTCTCGCATCGCGGAGGCCAGTCAAAGCGCGGTTTTAGCGCTAAATTATCGTTTAGCGCCGGAATTCCCATTCCCAAATGGCTTAGAAGATGTCATCCACGGCTTTCAATGGTTAATCAAACACGGCCCAGACTCCGAGAACCTAGCCGAACGCTGCTACATTGCCGGCGACTCTGCGGGCGGTAATCTAGCGCTTGCGTCGGTATTGGCCTTAAAAGAGCAACAACATAAGCTGCCGGACGCCTGCGTGCTATTGTCTCCGGCAATACATTTAAACTACCAGCGCAAAAATCTTACCGACAACAACGATCCTATTTTGAGCTTAAAAGCGCTGCCGTATGTAGTTGCCAATTATTTGCAGGAACAAGCGACTCTCAATAATCCGCTGGTGTCTCCGGTTTTTGGCGATCTAAACGAATTACCACCAACGCTTTTGCAAGTGGGCGATCGCGAAATATTGCTGCAAGATGCCCAAGAATTTATCGACGCAGCGCAGCAACAGGGCAGCCCTGTGGCATTATCGGTGTTTGCCGATATGCCTCACGTATTCCAAGGTTTTGCGCCAATTTTGCCGGAAGCCAATCAAGCGATTGCTGAAATTGGTGAATTTTTGCGACAAAATTAATCAAAGAGTTGTCATATACACGTTATTGGTAATTTGAGAAATACACAAAAGCGAGGAACAAATGTTGTACAAAAAGACCGCCATCGTGGCTGCGGTGCTGCTAGTAAGCGGCCTAAGTGCTTGTAGCTGGGTAAAACTGACTGATCAAGGTGAGCAAGTGGACGTGAGACGATCCACCAGTGTCGCCAATTGTAAATCTTTGGGCGTATTAACCGTCAGCGGCGTTGATAAGGTTACCGGAATCTCACGCAATAAAGACAAGGTTGAAAAAGAACTGCTCACCCAAGCGCGCAACGACGCGGCAGCCATGAATGCAAACGTGATCGTACCAATTGACCAGCCCGTAGAAGGCCGCCAACAATTCAGCATGTACCAGTGCCCTTGATAAACTCTTGGAACCTCTGATTAACTCATCCATGAATTAATCAGAGGACAGAAATTGACAATGCGATTTCCAATTTCTTTTCAATTTCAATCACTTACCGTTCTTGAAATGGGCGACACATCCTTGTATCGAGAGAAACTCTAGATTAATCAGGGTTCCCTCTTCAATAAATGTCTAAAAAATTACAGCGGCCTTCTAAAAGCCGCTGCTAATTGATCTAAGCTGTAATCTGTAACGTACGTAAATTTATTATCGAACACTCTAATTGCCTCTGTATTTTTATCGACTAACTAAAGAAAGCGTTAAAAAGGGACGAGCCGATTAGTGTTTCCGATTAATCACGACTGGCTTACGCGTAATCACTTCTAAGTCGTACACAGTCATACAGCTTATTGGATATTAATCTTGCCCTACCGAATACATTCTCAAAACATACCCGTTGGTATCAGTGCCTGCGTTCTCGGCCAAGAAGTTCGCTATAACGGCGGTCATAAACGGTCGCGATTTTGTACCGACATTCTCAGTAAAGTGTTCGACTTCAAACCCTATTGCCCAGAAGTTGCCATCGGCTTGGGTATTCCAAGACCAACCATTCGCTTGGTGGGTGACCCCGAAAAACCGCGCGTTATCGGCAGCGACGATCCAAACCTTGATGTTACCGAGCGCATGTACAGTTACAGCGATACCACATCAAAACAATTAACTGATCTGTGCGGCTATATTTTTATCAAGAACTCACCAAGCTGTGGTGCATTTCGAGTAAAGGTCTACAACGACGATACCAGTAGCAAGAGCTACGGCTATCCCAGTGAAGAGAAAGGTAGGGGCGTATTTGCCGCAGCAGTGATGGACAACAATCCGCTGCTGCCGGTTGAGGAAGAAGGCAGATTAAACGACCCTCCATTGCGCGAGAATTTTATTTTGCGCGTTTTCGCCCTGCATTACTGGCGTGAATCCGTAGAGAAAAAGCCGTCCTTTGCTGCCCTGGTTGACTTCCACAGTCGCTACAAATACACCTTAATGGCGCATTCGCAGAAAGGTTATCGTGAAGCTGGCCGAATCGTGGCCAATCACAACAAAAAGTCCGAACGCGAAGTACTCGACCAATACATTCATTGCTTTATGGCTACGCTCAGCAAACCGGCAACGCGAAAAAATCACTGCAACACCCTGCAACATATTTTGGGTTATCTAAAGCGAACCGTTGACGGAGAAATTCGCAAAGACTTATTAGAAGTTATCGACCTATACCGCCGAGGTATTGTGCAGTTAAGTGTACCGGTAACCATGATCAAACATTATGTCGATCGCTACGGTAACGACTATATTCGATCACAAGTCTACCTAGACCCCTATCCTCTTGAACTCGGCCTACGCAATCAAATATAAATGACACAGACTGAAAAAACGCAGCTGGTTTGGCTGCGTAACGACCTTCGCATCACCGATAATCCAGCTCTTTATAACGCCTCCAAAAACGGTTTTACGGTTGCCGTGTTTTGCATCTGCGAAAAACAATGGCAAGAGCACAACGATAGTCCCGCAAAAATAGGTCTTATACGAGACACATTAATTGCGTTAGCGAAACAACTAAATACCAAAAATATCCCTGTAAAAATTTTAATATCAGACTGGTATGCGAATATTCCCAAACAACTCGCAAAGCTTTGCAGTAAATTAAATGTCGAATCGATTTGGTTTAATAACGAATACCCTGTTAACGAAGCCAAACGTGATTTACAGGTAGAAAAGGCCTTATCGCATATTGGTGTTAACACTCACCGCTTTGACGGAGACGTTATTGCAAAACCCGGTAGCGTCGTAAATGGCAACGGCAGCATGTTTCAAGTGTTCACGCCGTTTGCAAACCGCTGGCGAAAAACCATAACACTATCGGATTTAGACGTTGTAAAAGCCCCCAGAAAACAATCAGAAAGCGCTATAAAAAGCGATAAAATTCCAGCTTTCGGCGGAAATTATCGTGAAGATTTGTGGCTGAGTGACGCCAATAAAATACACGCACATCTTGAGTCTTTTATCCAAAATAGAGAATCTGACTACGAAGAAAACCGTGATTTTCCGAACATCAACGGTACCAGTACCGTCTCGCCATATTTAACCGTTGGCTCCTTAAGTGTTCGAGAATGCCTAAACACATTATTAAAACATTCGGGACACGAAGCATTAGAAAAACAATGGACAACGGAATTAATTTGGCGAGAGTTTTATCGCCATCTAATGGCCAAAGATAAAAAGCTCAGCAAAGGTTATTGCTTTAAACCCGTTGGCGATAACCTTCCGTGGAACAATGACAAACTGTTTGATCAATGGTGTCTTGGACAAACCGGCTACCCAATCGTTGATGCAGGAATGCGACAATTAAATCAAACCGGCTGGATGCACAACAGAGTAAGGATGATCGTCGCCGCGTTTTTTACAAAATTAATGCGCATTGATTGGCATCTCGGCGAAGCCTATTTTATGCAACATCTTATCGATGGCGACTTCGCTAGTAATAACGGTGGTTGGCAATGGAGCGCTTCAGTAGGTGCCGACGCAGTGCCCTACTTCCGAATATTCAACCCTTACCGACAGTCGGAAAAATTTGATCCCAATGGCGATTATATTCGACGATTCGTTCCCGAACTAAAATCCATTACCGATAAAAAAATCCATCAACCCACAGACACACAGTGCGCAACATTAAACTATCCTAAACCCATTGTTGATTATGCCAAAGAAAGAAAATATACACTGGACATATTAGAGAAGACATTTAAGCAAATATAAATATGCGCATTTTTGGGAAATTCTGATTAAATCATCAAGGAATTAATCAGAGGTTCCTATAAAAATAAACTAAAGCATTAAATTTTCTGTTATTTTACTCTAGATAATTACTTAGAAAAGAAATTGGAAACGCCTAT
The DNA here is from genome assembly GCF_054658275.1 of Sessilibacter sp. MAH3. Taxonomy (NCBI): domain Bacteria; kingdom Pseudomonadati; phylum Pseudomonadota; class Gammaproteobacteria; order Cellvibrionales; family Cellvibrionaceae; genus Sessilibacter; species Sessilibacter sp. MAH3. Next base: position 16,338 of record NZ_BAAGIE010000011.1, read on the forward strand.
TAACAATAAAATTTCCGTTCTTGTGCGCTCGATCGCATATATTGTCGCGTAATTCTACATCTTTTATCTCTCAAAATGGCAATACTTATCTGTATATATTCACAAGTTACAATTTCTGCATCACCATAAAAAGGAAAGTTTAATGAAGACAGAAAGAGATTTTTATATATCAGATATTCGTCAAATCGAAAAAGATCTGTATCGTAACGGTAATGGTAAGATTCCTAAATTCACTAATAAAGATGGAGATATAAGGCCTCAAGACTCAAAATTATTTACAGATCCTCGAACTGGTATAACGTATGTACTTCCTTCACATGCTGGCGTCTCTGCAAATGAAGTTTTTGATGGAGGTAAGAATCGGTGGAAGATCGAAGCAAACTCAGTGATACCGAATGGCCTTGCTATTGCTGTTGACTTGGTTTCACCTGGACACGTTCATATTGTCGCTACCAGAAAGATGAAACAAAGCGAATATATTACATTGCTAGAAACAATGTTTGAAAAGGCTGAAAAAATCGAGAACATACAGGCCGAAATGGCTTTAAACAAGTCGAAACTATCTGGGAGGAGAGCATAGACATGAGTGCTGAAAAAATTGAAATTAGTTGGTCGGATTGTATTATTCTTTTTGGCTCACTTATCTCAAATATTGAAAAACTAAGGGAAGCTGTCCAATCTAACGAAATAGATGACGATGAACTTTATGAAATAGAAGAAGAGCTGAATGATTATACAACTCTTTTGGTACGACTTCGTTCGAAGTATATGGAATGCAAAGACAAAGGAGAATTACCTATTGCTTTGAACAAAAAGCTCGAATCAATTGCATAAGAAACTCTGATCAACCTAGAGTTTCTCGCGAAACAAGAATGTATCGCCAATTTCAAGAACGGTAAGTAATTGAAATTGTGAGGAAATTGAAAATCGCATTTTTTGACCTCCTCCCTCTGATTAATTTCTTCATAACTTAATCAGAGGACTTTAATAGAATTTTCTAAACAATTCTATAACGTCTCTCGGCAACCTTACCGCACAAAAAATTGTTGGAAACACTAAAAATTTCATTTAAGGAATCAGCAGATTTACCGCTAAACCAGTAAATACAAAACCAACAAAATAATTAAGCCACACACCGTATTTTGGCTCATTTCTTAATTTTGACGAAATTTTACCAGCAAGCTGTACAGCAATTACTTCTACGATCGCGGCCATAAATACGATAATGGCTCCCAGCAGTAACATTTGTAGCCCTGCATGCCCAGTATCTTTACGAACGAATTGTGGTAAAAAAGACAAAAAGAAAATAGCAACCTTGGGGTTAAAAAGGTCAATTAATACGCCGTGTTTATACGCCTGCCAAGGGCTTTTGTCTTTTATATTTGAATCGGTGAGCGATATTTTAGATGTTTTAAACGCCTGAATAGCAAGATAAACCAGATAAGCAGCGCCTAAATACTTAATAAGTTTGAACCCGAATGGGTAGGATTGTATAACCGCAGAAACACCCAATGCGGCAGCGCAAACGTGCACCATAGCACCGGAACAAGCACCTAATGCAGCGGCAACGCCGACTTTTTTGCCACCAGAAATAGTTTGCGTTAGCACATAAATTAAATCTGGACCGGGCGATAAATTAAGTGCAAGTGCTGCAACAAAGAAAAAGCTCCAATATTCGAAATCAATCATAATCCATCACAGCTTAGGTAAAGTTAGCACTTAATAAAAAATAAAGACCGATAAAAATCGGCCTTTATTGTGACGTAATCAAGTAGAGGAAACTCTGGTTAACCTAGTGTTTCCAGCGACACAGAGATGTGCCACCAACTCTAAGAAGTATAAGTGATCGAAATTGTGAAGAAATTGGAAATCGCATTTTCAATTTCTTCCCTTTGATTAAATCACGAATGCGTTAATGAGAGGTCCCTAGACTTTAACAACCACTTGATACAACTTTTCTGAATTTATTACTTACATTATTAAATTCATTTTAAACACAATATTTACGAATGGGTTTTAACGCCTTCGGCTGTCGCAAGCAGTAATACATCCGCATTACGTGCCGCAAATAATCCATTGGTAACCACACCAACAATTTGATTAATCTGCGATTCCAACGCCACAGGATCGTGAATCTGCATGTCGTGAACATCAATAATAATATTGCCGTTATCGGTAACCACGCCTTCTCGATACACAGGACTTCCACCTAATTTAACAAGCTCACGGGCAACGTGAGAACGCGCCATGGGAATGACTTCAACCGGAAGCGGAAACGCACCAAGTACATCAACCCATTTACTGCCATCGGCAATACACACAAATTCGTCGGCAACCGCGGCAACAATTTTTTCGCGTGTTAGTGCCGCGCCGCCACCTTTAATCAGCATTTTTTTAGGATCGGTTTCGTCGGCGCCATCAACATAAACCAAAACTCGATCAACCACATTGAGATCGTACACAGGAATGCCATGACTTTTTAAACGCTCGGCGGAAGCTTCTGAACTGGCGACGGTTCCGTCGAAGGTGCCTTTGATTTCGGCAAGATAATCGATGAAATAATTCGCCGTCGAGCCAGTACCTACACCCACAATCGAATCCAATTCTAATTTAGGTGCAATATAATCGATGGCGGCTTTCGCCACAGCTTGCTTGAGTTGATCTTGGTTCATTGCGGTTTCCCCTCAATTTTTGGCGCCATTATAGTCACCGTCTAATCGGAATAAAGCCCTTTTCATGACTTATCTAGCTAAGTTAAGTTAGTATTGCCGCCTTTGCTAACCAAAACTCGTGTTCTTGCTATGTTGGATTCTTATATAAAGCGTATTTTAGACGCTCGCATCTACGATCTCGCTGTTGAAACGCCCCTCGATTATGCAAAATCAATTTCTCGACGCTTAAATAATTCGATTTATATTAAGCGCGAAGATTTACAACCGGTATTTTCGTTCAAGATTCGCGGCGCCTATAACAAGCTTTTGAAATTATCTGAATCAGAAAAAGCGAAAGGCGTTGTCGCCGCGTCGGCCGGAAATCATGCTCAAGGACTTGCCTATAGCGCTCAGCACTTAGGTGTCAGTGCCACTATCGTTATGCCCAAAACTACGCCGGCGATTAAGGTTAACGCTGTACGTGGATTTGGCGCCAACGTAATTTTACACGGCGATATGTTCGACGAAGCGTCTCGCTATGCGCAAAACCTCGTGAAGGAAAAAGGCTACACCTATATTCCACCTTACGATGATCCAGATGTTATTGCCGGACAAGGCACCGTCGCGATGGAAATCCTGCGACAACATCCGAAGCACATAGACGCGATTTTTGTTCCCGTCGGTGGTGGCGGCCTTGCCGCTGGGGTAGTTGCTTACATCAAATACGTTCGACCTAACATCAAAGTGTTTGCCGTCGAGCCGGAAGATGCCGCCTGTTTGAAATTGGCTATGGAAGCGGGTCGGCGCGAAGTCTTATCAGAGGTCGGAATTTTCGCCGACGGCGTAGCCGTGGCACAGATTGGTGAGGCGCCGTTTGAGGTTCTTAAAGACACCATTGATGGCGTAATTACGGCAAATACTGACGAAATTTGCGCAGCCATCAAAGATATTTTTGAAGATACGCGCTCCATTGCCGAACCCGCCGGGGCTTTATCACTGGCAGGCCTAAAGAAATACGTGGAACAAAATGGTGCTAAAGATAAAACGTTGATCGCTATCGATAGCGGCGCCAACACCAACTTTGATCGCCTACGTTACATCTCTGAGCGCACCGAAATCGGTGAGCGGCGCGAGGCAATTATCGCCGTAGAAATTCCTGAAAAGCCTGGTGCCTACGCGCAATTCTGCTCTGATTTGGGTCAACGCAATATTACCGAGTTTAATTATCGCTTTACCACATCAGATAAGGCTCACATCTTCGTGGGTATCCAAGTTTCTCACGGTGGTAACGGTCGCCAAGAATTGGTCGATGAGTTAGCGCAAAAAGGCTACAAAGTTGTTGATTTAACAGATAACGAAGTGGCCAAGCTTCACATTCGTTACATGGTTGGCGGGCACAGGCCCATCGTTGAAGGTAAACCCTTAACCGAAAGAGTTTATCGATTCCAATTCCCAGAACGCCCAGGGGCTTTATTGAAATTCTTAAAGCACTTAGCCGGACGATGGAATATTTCCATGTTCCACTACCGTAATCACGGCAGTGCTTTCGCTCGGATTCTGGTCGCCATGCAGATTCCAGAAAACGAAATTGAAACAGCGGAGGCTTTCTTACGCTCCTTAGACGGCTATCGACTCTGGGATGAAACTGATAACGAAGCCTACCGATTGTTCTTAGCGTAAGCTCGGCTCGAACTTTTGCCCAATGAGCGCACACACAAATCTTTCTGTGCGCTCATCTGATACCTACCTACCGTTCGCGTCAGCGCCGTAGACCAAAATTGGTATTATTCAAGTTCTTCAAAATATCACGAAATTCTTCTATTAGGCCGTCTTTAAGCACAGATTCCCACGGTAAAGAAACCTTCACAGTTTGTTAGCATGCACTCACTTTCGTTGTGATCCGCTTAGCATCTATAGGATTTTACATTGCTTAGAATACCCACCGTTCTGAGAACTAATTTGTGATAAGTATGGCTTCATAAGTACTTGGTCTTGTCAGCATTTTTAGGTATAAAGCTTGCTCTTCCAATATCGCTTATTAAAAAAAATTATTATCACAAGAAGAGTGAAATGTAAGGACATTCATATGAAACATGATGTACTTACCTTGGCTGCAGCAATATTTTTTATTGGCGTTTTGGCATCCAGCGTTGGGGCTAGCGATTTGTTTAAGTCAGAGTCCGAACCGCCTGCGCAACTGCAACAGGGTGTTGCCTTTAAATAAGGTTTACGAAAATCCCCCATAAAAAAACCGGCCTATTGCCGGTTTTTTTATAGTCAAAATATCACTGCTATTGGTTGGCAAAATACCAGCGTTGCTCGGTAACCACTGCGTCTAATTGAATATCCCAAGGTTCGGTTGGAATGGGATCTTCACTAAACTGACAAGAGTGCGCCAATCCCAGTAAAAACGGCTTTCTGCCTCGCTCTTTTCTGAAAGCGAACGTTTTATCGTAATAGCCGCCGCCCATACCCAGCCGATTAAGCTTACTGTCAAAACCCACTAGTGGTAGGCAAACAATATCTAAAAACCGCGGACTTATCGTCTGGATAAGATTTCGCTCAGGCTCATCAATACCAAACTGATTAGGCACCAATACCGTCTGATGATCAAAGCGTTGAAAGTACATTCTGTGCTCATCAATTACGGGCACAAAAATCCGCTTGTTGCTAAAGCACAACGCTTTTTCAATAAGGGGGCGTGTTTGAATTTCGCTTTTATAGGAAAGGTAAATCGCAATACGTTTGGCACTCAAGAACATCAAACTGGTTGCAACTTGTTCGGCAAGCTTTTCACCGGCCGCTATTTGCGCTTTCATATCCAGCTGTGCACGTGCGCGACGAAGTCGTTTACGAAGGTCTTGTTTACGCTCAACTGAACCTAAATCATACATGCTTGTTGTTCACTTTGTGTCTAAAGAGCAAGCGACTGTGGCCTAGGTATAGGAACCCCGAGAATACCGCTGCCAACTTGGCCTTGAACCGTAGGGTTCAAGGGGTGGCAACTGAAATACTTTAGGCTTTCCGTCACGCGGACATGCACACCGGTATTTGCGAGTTACCTCCGGGGGTAACATTATCGGCTCGAGGACTTGTCGACTGGCGAGTACCTCAGGGGAGATCTAGTATACCGAAAACTGTCGCCGGAAAAACTCTTGTATCTAGATGATTTTTAATTTATAGCTGCCAATTTATAACGTATGAGTATTAAAGAAACTACTGATCGTTTAATTTTGACAACGCATCATCCAGTTTAGACGACATTCGCTCAAGCATAGACTCGTCAAAGATAGGTTTTGGTTGCGATTGAGCGGCAAGCAGCTCGTGGCAGAGATTCAACGCCGCCATAACCGCGATACGCTCAATGCCAATCACATTTCCGGAGTTACGAATAGCGCGCATACGCTCATCAAGCTGGCGGGCAGCACGCAGCAAATCCTCGTACTCCTCAGGAGCACAAGCGACTTGGTATTGCTTACCAAGAATGCTAACGATGACGGTTTTGGCGCTTTGCATAGGGTTCTTATCGACAAAATCACAGCTACGGCTGGGATTCTAAACTTTTTAAGCGATGAATCATGGCCTCAACACGAGTCCGTGCGAGGTCGTTTTTTTCGATTAAGCGAGCGCGATCTTGCTGCCAACGTTGTTCATTAGCACGCAAGGCCTGATTTTCTTTCAACAGTTGTTGAGCAGCGCTAATCAGAGCCTCGATCTTGCGCTCCATCGCCACAAGAGATTGCTCTGGCGGAATATCGTCTACCATAACTATTTGTATCGTCCTATCGAATCGACTAACTATATTGCGGCGATCTATGCGGGTCAATCGCTCACTTGCTTGGCTGCAGACTGGATCAAACCTTGATCAACCTGCAAGTCTCAAATAATCAATTTTAGCCGATACTTAGGTTTAAATTTTACGAATTTGCCGTTATTAGGCACTAATTCTTATTGGCTTGGTGATTGGGCTCTCACAGAACTCCCAGCCACAATTAAGAAACATGATAGCATGGCGGCAATACTGGTGAATTTTGGGAAATGCCCCAACAACTTACCGCCTTGTAGACTTATACCAACAGATCAACCCGTTAAATACTGCCTTATGTCTGATAACCAAGCCGATACCTCTTATGCACAATTGACCCAAACGCTGGATGAATTCGATGCACTGGCCGGAGCCAGTGAAATTCACGGCTTTCTAACCGCGTATTTGTGCAGACGACTGCCACCTGAGCTGTGGCTCCAAGATTTGCAAATACTCATCGATAAGAGTCCAACCGAACACGAAGCTTTAGGAACAGCCTTGCTGAGCTTTTATCTGGCCAGCGCAAAAGTACTCGCGCAAAACTCATTAAGCTTTCAGCCACAACTGCCAAACACCGATGATGCGCCTCTTTCAGAAAGAGCCCTAGCATTATCAGAGTGGATTCACGGTTTTTTAGCAGGACTTGCGCAAAGTAAAGACAAGACCGCGCTGAGCATGGAGGCACTTTCAAAAGAGTCCCAAGAGTTGATCATGGATCTCGCCCAAATCAGCAAGCAAACCGCAGAAAACTACCAAGAACTTGATGATCAATCCGAATTTGATTTCGTAGAAATTACCGAATATGTAAAGGTTGCGGTGCTTACGCTTTACGAGAATTTCGACACTAAACGTCCCACAAACACCAATAACTCGTCGGCAAATAACACTGGACCGTCAAAATTGATTCACTGAGGAAGCCACCTTGTCAGCCAAAATTAATGCTCAAGAATTTGCTCGCCGTCGCAAAGAATTGATGGCCATGATCGAGCCAAACAGCATTGCGATTATTCCTGCGGCAGAAGAAAAAACCCGCAGTCGCGACACACACTTTACCTATCGCCAAGACAGTGACTTCTATTATTTAAGTGGTTTTTGCGAGCCTGAAGCCGTGCTTGTACTTATTCCCGGTCGCGAACATGGCGAATTTGTTATGTTCGTACGTGAACGCAACCGTGAAAAAGAAATTTGGGACGGCTACCGCCAAGGCCCTGAAGGTGCTGTCGAAAACTTTGGGGCAGACGACGCCTTCCCCATTGATGACATCGACGAAATTCTACCCGGCTTGCTTGAAAGCCGCGATCGCGTTTATTACAGCCTTGGCCGCGACCCTAATTTTGATCAACGCATTATGGGCTGGATAAACACACTGCGTGCCCAAGCAAGAGCCGGTGCTGTGCCTCCCGGCGAACTGCAAGATCTGGATCACTTCCTTCACGACATGCGTTTATTTAAGAGCGCCACCGAAGCAAAGCTAATGAGAAGCGCCGGGGAAATTTCTGCACAAGCGCATATCCGCGCTATGAAAACCTGCAAGCCCGGCATGTACGAATATCAGCTCGAAGGCGAACTGCACCACGAATTTTTGAAAAACGGCGCGCGTGCACCGGCTTACAACACCATCGTTGGCAGTGGTAAGAATGGCTGTATTTTGCATTACATCGAAAATACCAAAAAACTCGAAAGCGGCGATCTTGTTTTAATTGACGCCGGTTGCGAATACGAAATGTACGCGGGCGATATTACTCGTACATTTCCGGTCAACGGAAAATTCAGCGAAGAACAAAAAGCCTTGTACGAAGTAGTTCTAAACGCTCAATACGCAGCAATCGATGCAGTAAAACCCGGTAATCATTGGAATCAACCCCACGAAGCTGCGGTAAAAGTATTGACCCAAGGTTTAATTGATTTGGGTTTGCTTGAAGGTAACTTGGACGAATTAATTGCCGACCAAGCGTATGTTGATTTTTACATGCACCGCACTGGTCATTGGCTTGGAATGGACGTGCACGACGTGGGTGATTATAAAGTGTCGGGTCAATGGCGAGTTCTTGAACCCGGCATGTGTTTAACCGTTGAACCGGGCTTATACATTTCGCCCGACAATGAAAATGTCGATGAAAAATGGCGCGGCATTGGTATTCGTATTGAAGACGATGTTTTGGTTACCACAGATGGACACGAAGTATTGACGGCATCGGTACCAAAAACGGTTGAAGAAATTGAAGCACTAATGGCATCTTAAAAAATAATAAATCAGGAGCCTTTGGTCTTACCTATTGCCAAAGGCTCTGATTCTTTTAAGCAGCAACGTTTCTTCACCCAGAGTAATTTAAATAATTACCTCACAAAGCGATAAAAACTTCAGTGGATCTAGAATTTTTCATACGAACTATCCTCTCGCCTTTCAAGTATAAATAAAGGAAACTCTGATGAACCTAGAGTTTCCCTCGATACGAGGATGTGTCGCTAATTTCAAGAACAGTAGGTGATTGAAATTATGAAGAAATTGGAAATCGCATTTGCAATTTCTGTCCTCTGATTAAATCACGGATGAGTTAATCAGAGGCTCCTAAAATCTATTCTACGAGCGTGACAGAAACCTCACCAATATCAGCTGTCATTTTAGAATCACAACTGCCCGAACCAGACCACTTACTGGATGAACCCACCAAGGATTTACGCGATTCACGAATTTTGGTATCGATCACGGTCAAGTTGGTTTCACCAACGTCGGACTTAAGCGAGATATCACTGATAATATCTTTTTTGGCCTCAACAGAAAGTTTGCCAATATCAACATGTGCGTTAATGCAAGCGTCGATATTTTTAACATCAATATCACCCACATTAACTTTTAAATCGAGTTCTTTATTTTTTGGCACTTCAAGTAAAATATGAACATTTACATTGTTGTAAGTTGTTTTACCGCTAGGATCTAAATGCAGTGTTATTTGATGATTATTTTGGTCAACACGCCAAGCCAGTTTTTCGCGTAGACGCTCGCATTTAGCGTTAACCTTTTTACAGCTCAACTCGATTTTCGCATTAATGGTATCGCTGTCGGTGCCAATAATTTCGATTTCACCAACGGCTACATTAATCTGAACACTCTCGGCATCGCCGGTATCAAAACTGTCTAATTTTTCCGATGTATAGGGAAATCTCTGCCCCTCATCGGCGTTCACAGACACGCAAGCATGTAAAAAACCCAGTGCCAAAATGCTGAAAATTAATTTATACATAGTCGTTACCAACAAGATTGTTTGTCAATTTCGAATATAGACGAAACCTCATTCGAATTGGTTTATTTTAATGACCATAATAAGTGAGGTTGTTCGATGCTAACTCGTTGACAGACGTGTTACTTAAAATAAGCGATAAGGGTTTACTATGCTAAAAACGATAACAACTCTCGGCCTGTGCTCAGCGCTTTTCATAGCCAATGCTTCTTATGCAGACAAAACGGCGATCTATGCGGGAACCTTACTTTCTATTCCCGGTAAAACACCACTCACCGAACAAACCGTTATTATCGAAGATGGAAAAATTTCCGCCATCGAATCGGGTTATATTAAAAGCGATGACTTCGATCACATCATTGATTTAACAGACAGTTTTGTAATGCCAGGCCTAATGGATATGCACGTGCATCTGCAAGGCGAGCTCGGCCCAGAGAACGACTCCGAAGCGCTAAAGATGTCGGATGAGCTTATGGCCATGCGCTCCACTCATTTTGCCTTTAAAACATTATTGGCCGGATTTACCACCGTTCGCGATGTTGGTTCTAACCCACAATACATGTACGCGTTGCGCGACGCCATTAACAAAGGCTGGGTTGATGGCCCGCGAATTATCGCCGCAGGTGGCGTGGGCATTACCGGCGGTCACACCGATGTCAGTGGTATGAAACACGAGCTTTTGGATTTTTACACCACCAAGCAAATTTGCGACGGCCCTTATGACTGTCGTCGCGCTGCTCGATCAGCCATCAAATTTGGTGGCGACCTCATTAAAGTAGCGTCCACCGGTGGCGTGCTTACCGATCGGGCCACAGGTACCGGCCAGCAAATGCACAATGACGAACTCAAAGAAGTTGTCGAAGCGGCGAAATCTATGGGTAAAAAGGTTGCTGCCCACGCTCACCAAGAAGATGGCATTATTGCGGCATTAGAAGCCGGTGTTGCCAGTATCGAACATGGTTCTTACACAGGCCCTAAAGCCATTAAACTTTTTAAACAAACCGGTGCTTACCTGGTGCCAACCTTACTGGCTGGAGACACGGTAAAACATTTGGCCGAAAACTCTGAATTTATGAGTCCAGCCATCAAAGAAAAAGCCATTCGGGTCGGTGGCGATATGCAATCTAATTTTGCTAAAGCTCATAAGGCTGGAGTAAAAGTCGCCTTTGGTACCGACAGCGGCGTATCAAGACACGGTATAAACGCACAAGAAGCGGTATTAATGCATCAAGCCGGTATGTCACCGATGGACATTTTGGTTTCTGCTACAGTAAATGCCGCAGACTTAATTGATATGAGTAATTCGATTGGAACCTTAGAAGTTGGCAAAGCCGCCGATATCATCGCCACGCAAGGATCGCCTCTTGAAAACATCGAAGAACTTTTGGATGTTGATTTTGTGATGAAATCTGGAAAGGTCTTTAAAAGCGTCGCGCAAGAAATTTGAGTGCAGTTAATAAGCTGAGCAATAATTCTGTTTATGGTACTCTCACTCATGAAGCGATAAACATAAAAAAGGCTCCCATGGAGCCTTTTTTGTTGCTTAGCATTAATGAATTGAATCTGGAGCATGAGGTACGTGCTCGTTACGCTCATGATCGTGCTGAATTAAAATTTTCGCGCCCGATACCTTTGCCAAGGCATCAACTAAACGAATGCTTGCACGAGTTTGTTCCATATCGAAATTAAAACCGGGCACACGTTCGTTAGTGTAGTTAGAGGTAAAGTGCCACAAATCACCCGATAAAATAATTGGACCAGACTCTAAATTAACAAACAAAATTTGATGACCCGGTGTATGACCTGGTGCCGGAATAATTACCGCAGAACCATCACCAAATACATCGTGATAACCGTTTAATTTTACCACTTTATTTTGATCTAGCTTATCGTAGGTTTTTGGATTGAAATTTAATTTTGGAGCCAATTCACCAAAAGCCGCGTTGTATTCCACCTCTTGAATAAACCAAGTCGCGTTGGTAAACACATTGGCATTGCCGGTGTGGTCGGCATGCATGTGTGATAACCCCAAATATTTAACGTCTGTAGGCTCAACACCATATTCTTTTAACAATACTGGGAAAGGGGTATCTAAAAATAAATTGATTTTACCACCAGCAATAGAAAGACCATCTTTCATGTTCGCTACCGGCGCCGGGATTCCCGTGTCCCATACCATGTAGTCATCGCCGTGTTTTAGAAGATAACAGCTTGCCACCATTTTATGGGCAACATTAACATCAACACCCGGTGACCAGTGTGAACGATCCGGCGATTGTACTTTGCCGCACTCAAACACCGTCAAACTTGAAACCGCTGCGTTTTTATCACCACGCGCCGCAAACTCTTTGTATACCTTGGCATTGGCGATGCCTTGATCAACAAACTCTGCTTCGGTTATTGTACTTTCAGCCATTGCAGTAAAAGACACAATTCCCAATGAAAGAACCAACGCCGATTTATTTTTTATAGCGTCATATAAACGATTGAACATATTTCTCACCATAGAGCTTGTTATTTTGTTTTAAAAAAATAAATTCTTTATTCCACTTACAATCAATAATGCTCATGTAAGCTAGAACTGGTATACAATATCAGTTGTTGACGCTTTTCAAATCACGCAAAAATAACATCACGGCTTTTTATCAACGAACAAACATTAAATGACATGGTATTTGTCATAAATTATTCATCCGTCAAAATTCACAACACCGATGCTTCGGTTGTTTTAACAGCAGCTATTACACACAAATAAAAAAATGGCAGCACTAAGTGCTGCCTAGGGCTTGTGGTAGTTAAAACTCTTACATACAAAAAAGACTCGTAAACGTTACAGAGTCTAAAGAATAGCGGTTAAACAAGAGGCAATCACAACATTGAAAACACAACATTGAAAACACAACATTGAAAACACAACATTGAAAAATAGTATGGCAGTTAATTTAACGTGCATCACTTAATCAAGTTACTATCCAGTACCGCCATAGATTAGTTATTTTATCTATATCAGTGCAAAATACGTAAAATATTTCGATAGTATACGAATATCAGCCTTTTTCGACGCCTTAATTTAAAAAGAAAGAATCGAAATAAATATACTTAAAAATTATTGAATATTTCTAGCTGATAAGAAGGCAGCAATTTTTTCACAAACAAAATTATGGTGATCTTCTAGCGCAAAATGACCAGAATCTAACAGGTTAATCTCCAAATCTTGCGCGTCCTGCTCAAACGCATGCGCGCCGGCTTCAGGGAAGAATGCATCATTTTTACCCCAAACCACTAAAACAGGCACTTTGCTATCGCGAAGGTATTCATGCCACACAGGGTAGAGAGCAACGTTATGTTGGTAATCTAAAAATAAATCCAAGTTCAAGCGATGCAACTCGGGACGCTGCATACATGCAAAATCAAGCATCCAGTTATCAGGACAAATGCTTTCAGGGTTTTGTACGCCGTGAACATATTGCCACTTTAAACCTTCAAGTGAGAAAATATTATCGATAATCATATTTTCAATTTCTTCGGTTTGAGTTTGCCAATACTGAATAATTGGTGCAAATGTATCTGTGTTTACACCTTCCATGTAGGCATTACCGTTTTGCGTAATAATCGCTTGTACACGCTCCGGATGCTTAGTCGCAATTCTAAAACCAACAGGCGAACCGTAGTCTTGCATCATAACTGAAAATTTGAAAATTTCTTTTTGCTCAAGAAATTGATCAACGACGTCTGCTAGCTTATCGAAAGTGTATTTAAACGTACTTGGGCTAGGACAACTGCTGTTACCAAAGCCGGGATAATCCGGAGCGATTACATGATATTTATCCGCTAGACCATTGATAATGTTTCGATACATAAACGAAGACGTTGGAAAGCCGTGTAACAAGACAATCGTTGGATTTGAGCGATCGCCAGCTTCGCGATAAAAAATCTCCAAATCACCAACCTTTTCGGTACCGTATACAACTGTAGGCAGAGTCGCCATGATAATTCTCCACATTAATTATTATGATGAGCGTAGATGGGCCGTAATCTATGAATACGAAATTATCAGGCCTCATGAAGCTGCTCTTGGGTATTCACAAACGATAGGAAACACCCCAAGTAACCCTTGTTTGTATCTATAGAAGGTTACTACTGCCGTAAAAGATTCGCAAAGAGAATTTTCATCCAGTGATATAAAATTATAAGAACGCGTGTAATTAATTATAAATCTAAATAAAAAAAGATCTTTTCAGCATATATTTGTGATGTCCATCAACAAAACCTGCTCCGTTGCACAAAATGCAATTTTTAATTTTCATCTCTAAACGGCGTAATCGCATTGAGCAGGTTATTAAATTGCTTCTGCATTACCCAAAGAAGCTCCATTCTGAACAGAAGCTTCTCGATAGGCATTCACAAAAAACTTACCAGCAATATCACAGCAACTGTGTTTTGAAACCAAACAAGAGTGAGAACTTTTTAAGTTCTAGAGAGGTTTTTTTGTTAGGGAATCAAGAGAGAAACCTCTGATTAAACCTTAGTGGCGATAATCAGAGGTTTTTAGAATTTTATAGGCGACAGTATTAGCATACTAAAATGCTAATACCAATAAGGGTTTGGGTTATTACTTTTAACGTTTAAAAAAATTTAGTACTGACAATCCGATTAAACTAATGATGTTTACTAACAACATAGTGATTCTTGTATATAGCTGCCAAGGCACCCGTTGTCATCGCAAATAATATAGCGATGTTATGTGCTAAAGGGTAACTAGGCTCATAGCCTAAAAATAACGTAAAACAAGAAAATAACAGAGGAAGACTTACATAATAAATAGCATAACGACCAGAAAACTTAATCAAAAGACTGGTAAGGCAGAAAAAGCTCACTAATGAGGTCAAAATTGTGGGTAAAAGATAAATCTGCGGTTCATTGGGATTAGAAACCGTTCCAGTAAGGGAAAAATGCACCCAAGATTCAACAAATAAACCACCTACAATCGAAAAAACCAGAGCTATAAATCCGCCGAATAAAGTCACTATTACCGATTTTTTGTGATCAATATCAATCACAGTGTTATTCAACAGGCTGTTATTATTATTCATTTTAACCCTCTCAAACGTGGTCACTTTATAGTTATTCCAATGATTGTTAACACAACCAAAGTACTGACACTCGAATAAGAAATCATAAACTCGATAACGTTTTCAAATAAGTATTGCGAAGAATCCGAGTTGCCTAATTGTGTAAATATAGACCATAAAATTCCAATAACAAAAAGAAATACACAAACTATCTTTAATTTAGTTTTGTTTAGACAGATACCCAAACATGCGAACAAAAGTTGCTAAGAAAGCATTCGTGCAACAACAATAAAACCGCAAGATACAAAAGTAGTTTTCATCAAATGCATAGATGGCGCGCTCTGCTTGCTGGGCTTGTGAACATCAATATTATAAAGGCCGCAAAAATAGCAACTACAAACCCTAAATAGTTAGCTATTTTTAGGGTTTTTATCTTTCATTGTTAACAGGTGAAGGACAATAACTATTTTTCATGCCAATAATTTTTATTCCAGAACTTTTGGTGAATTTCTTTAGCAATCGCGAACGCTTACGAAAATATCTATTCAACAATTAACTTGCCGTCCAAAGTAGCCGCGGTGGCAATTGTGAAAGCAAAACCATTCAGCAGAACGCCTAATAATATTGCCCAGAAAGAATGTTGAAGAAGATGAAAAGAGTAGTTTTTAACGTTGATCATTATCGTTTTTTACGCATCGGAACACCAACGCAAATGGCACAACGTTAATTAACGCGTGATAAAAACGGTTTCGTTAACTGCAATTTTGTTCGTTTTCTAAGAAACTTCTTTTAAAGCCTCTGATTCACTCATCCATGATTTAATCAGAGGTTCCTGTGTTTATAAATCGTAGGCGCAGCGAAAACCAATAGAACCGTACACAGTTTTGCCACTGTCGGGTAGTTTTACGTTGCGAAACGAGCTGCGCAGGTTATTTTTATTTTCATCCCAAGAGCCACCACGTACGACTTTGCGGGCACCATTTGCCGGTGCTTGTAAATCACCCTCGGCGTAGATGCTTAAGCCATTTGCGGTATACCAATTCATGGTCCATTCACCGGCATTGCCGTGCATATCATAAAGGCCGTAGCCGTTCGCAGGCTTTGAACCTACCGGCCAGGTGCGATCTTCGCCACAGCCGTCGGGTTCGTTAGCAACAGATCCCTGAGTCACACCGTCGTCAACAATGGCGTTTGCACAAGAGACTTCTTGCCCCCAAGGGTAACGTGTTTTACTGGTTGCTCTAGCGGCTTTTTCCCATTCGGCCTCATAGGGTAAGCGGCCATTTTTTGACTGACAATAAGTCAATGCTTGCTGCCAATCAACACAGTTCACCGGATGATTGTCTCGTCCCGGAGCCCCTAAATTACAGTATTTGTTTCGATCATGGTCTTTGGGGCGATCACACTTACCCTCATCAATACAGCCTTGATATTGCGCGACGGTAACTTCGTACTGGTCAATATAAAAGCTCGGTACCTCAACACGCACACCACCCGCTTCACCTTCGTCTTGCTCACAATGGGTGTCGTTTATTGAACACCCCATTTGAAACGCACCGGCCTTAATAAGCACACGCTCTTGGGCTTGCGCCACGGCAGAGGCCATCGCAATTACCAAAATTCCCGCTTTTTTATTTAACGATTGCATAACTATTCACTCACGCAGTGCGCTGTTAATAAAGCATACAGCTAACACGCTACATTATTAAAATTGTCATTAAAAAACCGATATTTAATATTTTAACAAGTGCGTTCAAAAAGAAATGCATCGGCAATCTCAGTACAAATGTTCAAAATCTGGTTAATTACGGAATGTATGTAAACGGAACAGCATGAGTTTAGGTCTGATGAACCAGCATTGGCCGATTTTAAGATCCGCACCGCTTCGATTAAACTAACGGAACTTCAGATTATTCAGGGGTTTTCAGCAACATAGAATGAGTCGCCAATTTCAAGAACGGTAATTGATTGAAACCGTGAAGAAATTGGAAAGCGTATGTTCAATTTCTGTTCTTTCAATTAAATCATGGAGCAGTAAATCAAAGTAACTGTAGAAAGCTCTGATGAATTCGGAGCGCATTAAATAGACGGAACACATAACTCAAACAATAAGGTCATTCATGTCACAAAGAGCGTCTACTGCATTTTTATTAGGTTGCATTACCCTCGCATTGCAAGGTTGCGCCACCCTCTCGAAAGAAGAATGTCTGTACGCAGACTGGTATCAAATAGGATTAGAAGACGGCAACAAAGGCAAAGACCCTTTAACGCTTGGTCGTCATCGCAAAGCCTGTGCTAAAGCCGGTGTTACTCCAGACCGAGAAGCCTACGAGCAAGGCCATACTCAAGGTTTGTTGCGCTACTGTACCTACGACAACGGTCTGCTCTTAGGAAACGTCGGCCGATCCCGTCCAGAGTATTGTCCGGCTCTAACGTTGGCCGAATTTAATCTGGGTTATGAGCACGGTTATGAGCGATACCAACAAAATCGCGTGATACACCAGCTACAATCAGAAATCAATTCTCTAAACCATTCTATCGAAGATAATCATCATCAAATCGAACATTTAGAAGCAGTCCTTGTCAGCGACCAAACCACAGGCGAAGAACGAGAAGAAGCGCTGGAAGAATTGCGCGCGATTGAAGATGAGAACGTGGAATTAATCAACGCGGTAAGCGATATTCGCGAATCTCTGCTATCCGAGCAGCGTTTTTTAGATGAACTCATCTATGAACAACAAAGTGCTCGATAAGTATTTGGGAGACTAGGGCTAACTTCTCTAGGATTTAATCAAAGTTTTCTTGAATAAGACTATAGGAAACTCTGATTAACTTAGAGTTTCTAGCGACACAAGGATGTGTCGCCAATTTCAAGAACTGTAAGTGATTGAAATTGTGAAGAAATTGGCAAAAAAAGACGCCGCCATGAAAAATCTTTGGCGGCGTTTCAGCAAGCGGCGTGACCTAGCGGTATTCTGACAGGGAGTTATCCGTACACCACGGCGGGGAACCAATTCACTAAAGCCGGGAAAATAATCAATAAAGCAAGGGCAGTAAGTTGCAAGATAATAAACGGCACCACACCACGATAAATTGTCGCCAAGCTCACATCCGGTGGACACACACCTTTTAAATAAAATAATGAGAAGCCTACCGGCGGTGTTAAAAATGACGTTTGTAGCGTGAGCGCAACCAGCATTACAAACCACACCAGCGTTGGATTATCCAACACACCATAACCGTTAATCGAAATTTCCAATGCATTAATTACCGGCGCAACAAGCGGTAAAATAATTAATGTGATCTCGATCCAATCTAAAATAAAGCCCAGTAAAAACACCACAAACAAAATAAATAAAATGATTCCGTAAGGACCAAAAGGCAAAGACGTTAATAAAGATTCAATGTATTCGTCACCACCTAATTCGCGCAACACTAATGCAAACATGGTTGCACCGATAAAAATCGCAAAAATATAGCCACTAACATTAAGTGTATCGCGCAAACATTCTTGAATAACTTTTATGCTCAAGCGGCCATTTTGCCAAGCCAGTGCCATTGCCGCTGCCGCACCTACCGCAGACGCTTCTGTAGGTGTCGCAATGCCCGCAAAAATACTGCCTAACACGGCTAATATCATGGCTAAGGTTGGTGTTACCGCCTTAATGACATTCCACAAAACCGCTCTAGTAACAGGCTTAACGTCTTCTGATAAGGGCATTGAATTGGGTTTGATAATTCCCCAACCCAGAATATAAACAATGTATAACACGCCCAATAATAAGCCCGGTAAAACGGCACCCATAAATAAATCGCCAACCGATAGCGCTAATTGATCGGCCATAATCACCAGCATAATGCTCGGCGGAATTAAAATACCAAGTGTTCCCGAGCTTGCGATAGTGCCAACGGTTACGGTTTTACTGTAACCCTGCTTTAACATCGCCGGTAAAGACATAACACCTAATAAAACCACCGAAGCGCCCACAATTCCCGTAGAAGCGGCCAGAATAATGCCGATCAATACAACGGTAATGGCTAGACCACCACGTACGCGACCAAATAACTCTTGAAACGACGTCATAAGTTTTTCGGCCACACCGGATTTATCCAGCAAATTGCCCATAAAAATAAACATGGGCAAGGCAACCAGAATCCAGTTGTCCATAATTTTATAGGTTCGATCTACCACCAAACCGATGGAAGTAAAATCAATACCCGTTAGCGTGTCGAGATGGATATCCGATAAATAAGCAATAAACGCGAATAATGTTCCTACACCGGCTAAAACCCAAGCAACCGGAAAACTGGTAAACAACAGGAGGATGAATGTCGCGAACATCGCCACAATTAAAATTTCGTTGGTTTCCATATCAAACACCTCCTTTGATATGACGCACTAATAAAACACTTTCTTTGGCGATTCGATTTAATACCGCAATCATTAATAAACCCATTGTTAATGGAATTAATCCCTTAATTAACCACCGCCAAGGTAAGCCTGCGGGTGCCAACGACCGCTCGTTAATGCGCCACGCCTCGTAGGTAAAGGCAATTCCGTGGTAAAAAACTACCCATAAAAATGGCATTAATAAAAAAGTTAAACCAAGAATTTCAATAACATGTCGGGCCGTTTGGCTGTAGCGTTCACGCAAAACGTCCACACGCACGTGCGTATCACGAGCTTGTGCGTAAATCACACCCATAAATACGCCAATGGCATAAAGGTGCCACTGCAATTCTTCGAGAATGATCAAACCTGCGCTAAATCCTCGACGTAAAGTTACCTGCGCTAAAATCACCAGCATTAAAATAAAAAATATCCAAGCCACAGCTTGGCCAATGCGGATAAGCGCTCGGTCGATAATTTCGGCAAAGCGGACACTACCAGCTTCTTGAGGAGTTGTTTGATTCATGGGATTTCCTGAAAAATGCAGCAAAAAAACGTGTTGCAAGCGAAAATCGCCTGCAACCTCAACTGCTCTAAAAAATTATTGTTCTCTGGGTACAAATGCGCGTGAAGACCACAATTTATAATTTTCACGGAAGGTAGAAAGGTCTTCATAAACCGCCGCAAACGTTGGGTCTTTTTTCTGTTCTTCCAGAACCTCGCTCCATGCCTTACGGAAGGCATCGAGCATTTCTGGCGACCATTCATGAACCGTTACACCACGCTCTTCAGTATTTTTCTTGATAGCTTCAAACTGAATGTATTCCGACTCAGCAATGGAGTTGGTCATGGACGCTTTACAGGTGGTAGACACCACAGCGCGTTGCTGATCGGTCATTTCATTCCAGGTATCTTTGTTAATTAATAACTCGAAAACCGTGGCCTGCTGATGCCAGCCTGGGAAATAATTGTGTTTGGCAACTTTATAAAAACCCAATTTCTCATCAATGGCCGGTTGACTGAATTCCGTTGCATCAATAGCGCCTTTTTCTAAAGCGCCAAAAATTTCACCACCGGGAATTAACGAGGTAGAAACACCCAGTTTCTGCATAACTTCACCACCCAAACCGTAAAAGCGCATGTTCAAGCCTTTTAGGTCTTCGACTTTTTCCACAGGTTTTTTAAACCAACCGGAGGTTTCTGGGCTCACCAATGAACAAGGCTCAACGTGTACGTTATAACCGGCATCGTCGTACATTTTTTGATAGAGCGTTAAACCGTTGCCGTAATACATCCACGCTAAAAACTCTGGCGCTTCTGGGCCAAACGGAATGGTTGAAAAAATCGCGGCAGCGGGGATTTTTCCTGCCCAGTATCCGGCAATGGAATAACCCGAATTCACCTTACCGGCAGAAACCGCATCTAGAATTTGTAAAGGCGCAACCAGTTTGCCCGGCTCGTATATCTTCATTTTTACTTCACCACCGGAGACCAGCGGTAACTGGTCGGCAACCCAGGCGATGGGTGTACCCAATGCAGGTAAGTTGGAGCCAAACGCAATTGGCGTTTTTAGCAAGACGGGTTTTGCATGGGCGGCTGCACAGCACAGTGCTAACGCTGAAGAGGCAAGTAGTGTTTGTAGTGGTTTTTTCATAGCCTGTTCCTAATTATTATTGTTTGATGACTGGCAGAACACAAAACCATGCTCGCCTGCCTGAATGTGAAAAAACTATAAAATACTGGCGCCACCATCCAACCCTTCTTTCGTAGGGGAAGCCCGCAAAACCTACCAAAGTAGGTTGTCAAAATGGCGAAATTTTCCAACTATAGATACCCATCTAAATGGCCGTATTACGAGGCTTTTACGGTAGATTTTTGAACAAACTGGGTTTTAACTTCGGAATTTTTAGACAGTTGATTAAAAAATAACGCCTTTGATTATGAATTGATGATCAAACCGTAAATTTGCAGATTTTTAACACAGAATATTTTTGATCAATCAAACTGTGCGTTCAAAAACACGAACATCATGAGAAGAGAACAAATATGGGCAGCTTTTTAACGGCAACTTGGTTTGTAGGAGCCGTTGCATTGATGTACGTTGCGTTTTTGTTCGCAATTGCGACTTGGGGGCACAAAGTAATGCGTGCGTCCTGGCAGCCTTACGTATATAGCCTGACCCTCGCGATATTTTGTACAACTTGGGCCTTTTACGGAACGGTTCGCGAAGCAGCAACCCACGGTTGGATTTTAGCCCCAACCTATCTGGGCGCGATTGTGTTAATTACTATTGGTTGGAAAGTTTTCGATCATATTATTCGTGTTGCCAAACAAGAAAACAGCAGCACTATTTCAGATTTTATCTCAGCAAGATACGGTCACAGCCGTGGCATAGGCATGGTCGTAGCGTTGTTATGTTTATTGGGCGTTGTGCCCTATATTGCCCTACAATTAAAGGCCGTTTCTGGCAGTTTTCAATTATTAACGCAAACCACGTCCGTAGAATTAAATTGGTTATCCGATCCGACATTTTATATCTCGGTGATTATGGCTGTGTTTAGTATCTTATTCGGTACGCGCACCGTAGACTCGAGCGAAAGCCACCAAGGTATTATGCTGGCAATTGCGTTTGAGTCATTAATTAAACTCGTTGCCTTACTCGCGGTTGGTTTTTTTGCGGTTTACGGTATTTACGATGGTTTCGGCGATCTGATTAAAGAATCTTTTAGTCAAATCGATATCGCTCGCACTCTCACTGAATATTCCAACCCAAGTGCGTATCTTACCCAAGCGTTGCTGGGCGCTATCGCCATTATTGCACTGCCAAGACATTTTCACGTAACCGTGGTTGAGTATCGCAGCGAACGGGATATTCAAACCGCGCGCTGGTTATTTCCGGTTTATTTACTGCTCATTAATTTATTCGTATTACCCTTAGGTTTGGTTGCATTAATGAACCAAGATCTAATCGGCAATTTTACGTTTATAACACTGCGAATTCCGATTGTCTTTGAACAAGACTGGCTCGCCTTATTAGCCTTCCTAGGTGGGTTTTCGGCGGGCACATCCATGGTGATTATCTCGTCAATTACCTTGGCGACCATGATTTGTAACGAATTAATTTTACCGCTTTTTATTAAACTGGGTTGGTTTAGCGATTCTGGCAACATTAAGCATCGCGTATTGTTAATTCGCCGTATTGCGATTATTTTTGTTTTACTGTTGGGATTTTTTTATTACCGACTTTTATCGCAATATCACAGCCTTTCAGAAATTGGCGTGCTTTCTTTGGTTGCCGTTGCACAATTTGCACCGGCGATGTTAATTGGTTTAATTTGGCACGGCGCTAATCGTGTTGGCGCTTTTTGGGGAATCGGCATTGGTTTTTGCGTATGGATGTACACGTTATTCTTGCCGCTGCTTGTCGAAACCGATTGGATATCACGGGAGTTTTTATTGGGGCCATTTGGCATTGCTTTCTTACGTCCGCATTCGCTATTAGGCCTAGAAGGATTAAACCCAACCGTTCACGGCACCTTTTGGAGTTTAATGTTTAACTGCATTGCCTTGGTGATTGGCTCTTTGTATTACAAACCACGGTTTTCCGACATTGAACAAGCGCAGCGTTTTGTCTATCGACAACACAGTACCGAAACCCAAAGTCATCGCGGTTATCACTTAAGCAACGAAGATTTAAGAGCTTTGTTACAACGTTTTTTGACACCCGAAAAAGTCTCCGCTTTTTTTCGCGCACGCAGTAATCCGTTGACGGGACGATTAATTCATCGTGATCGCGTTGATGACGACATGCTCAAATCCGCCGATAGATTGCTGCGCTCGGTGATGGGCCGACGTGGTTCCGATTTTTTACTGCGTAATTTAATGGAAGGTCACAGCACACAGTACTCCAACTTAAACGCCTTAATGGACGAAGTATCTGAAGTGGTTTTATTCAATCGCGATGTCTTAAATGCCGTTTTGCACAGTTTAAATCAAGGCATTACGGTTATCGATGAAAACCAAAATCTAGTTGCGTGGAATCAAACCTTCGCCAATTTGTATCAGTTTCCGGCAAATTATTTATACATTGGCCAAACCGCAACTGCGGTAGTGCAATTTATTGCCCATTCCGGTGGCTACGGCACCGGCGACATCGAAGCCTTGGTAAATAAACGCTTAGAAGAAGTCAGAAAACATCAGCCATTACACTACGTTCGCGAAACTGCCGATGGCCGTCACATTGAATTGAGCGGAATTCCGATCAATGCCAACCTGTATGTAACAGTTTATTCCGATATTACCGAACACCGTAAAATCGAGGCCCAATTGCGTAGCGCCAACGAAGTACTAGAAGAACGCGTTGAACAACGTACCCAATCGCTCACTCAGCTCAATGAAGATCTTAAAAAGGCCAATACCAATAAAACACGCTTCTTGGCCGCCGCTGGCCATGATCTGGTACAGCCGTTAAATTCTGCTTCGTTATTTTCAGAATCCATTATCAATAAATTAAATCGATACGCCAAAGACGATCAAACACTTACCAAAATGCTACTGCCGGTAGCAACACATCTAAATCAATCGTTGATGTCTGCGGAATCACTATTAAGTAAATTATTAGAAATTTCTAAACTCGATGCCGATATTGTTCGACCGGCCCGACGCGCCTTAAACATTAAAGAAGTTTTGGATTCTTTGGCGCAAGAATTTCAACCCTTAATGGAACAGAAAAATTTGCAATTAAGATATGTTGCAAGCAGCGTTGTCGTCGATACCGATCCGGTTTTATTGCGCCGCGTGCTACAAAATCTGCTCACCAACGCGCTGCGTTACACACAATCGGGCTCGGTGCTTTTGGGTGTCCGCAGAAAAAATAATATCGCCGAAATTCAAGTCATCGACACTGGCTTAGGTATTCCCAAAGATCAACAAAAATTAATTTTTGAAGAATTTTTGCGCTTAGATTCTGGTATAGAAGCCAGTCAAACCAAAGGCTTGGGTTTAGGTCTCTCTATTGTCGAACGATTATGCTCTCTACTCGAACATCCCGTGAATGTGCAATCTGCACCCAATCAGGGTAGTTGTTTTTCTGTGAGCGTTCCGATGGTGTCTAAACCTGCTCTCGACCCTGCACAAATGAACCGGCAAATTTTCCATGAATGCGCCTTTAACGGCATCATTTTATGCGTTGATAACGAGCAACAAATTCTCGACGGCATGGCTAATTTGCTCACCGATTGGGGATTTAATATCGCCTTAGCGAAAGATTTAGATCAGGCAAGATCAAATTTAGGCTCGACTGTTCCAGCACTCGCTATTGTTGATTATCATCTTGATCGTGGTGTGACAGGACTTGATGTTATGGCAGAGCTAACGGCACAGTGGGGCAAATCTATTCCTTGCATTGTTGTCACTGCCGATTATACCGATGAAGTTAAACAACAAATTCAGGAACTCGGTTACTACCTGTTACGCAAACCGGTAAAACCCTTAGCACTGCGTTCACTGATCAATCGCTTGGGATAAAATATCAATCGGGAATTTCGAGTTGCTGAACCAACAATGCAGCCTGAGTGCGATTATAGATATCGAGCTTACGAAAAATATCACTAATGTGCGATTTAACGGTGGTCTCTTTAATATTCAGTGTGTAGCCAATTTGCTTATTGAGCGCGCCGTCGGCAATCAATTGTAGAACTCTTAATTGTTGAGGCGTTAAGGAGGCAAGTTTGTTGGCTACCGCGTTATTGGCGTAATCGGTATAACTGGGATAACTCAGATTCCCTTGTAATACCGTTTCTAAGGCCGTCACCAGCTCTTCAATTCGGCTGGATTTAGGAATAAATCCCAAGGTACCGGCTTGACGAACAGAATGTATAATTTGACTGTCTTCACTGGCACTAACAACAGCGACGGCAACTTCTGGAAATTCTGCACGAATGTGCATTAATCCAAATAAACCACTTTCGCCCGGCATTTTAAGATCTAACAGCAGTAAGTCGGGTCTATTGGCTCGCAGACACTCGTAGGTTTGATTAAAGGTTTCGCACTCGGTCACTCGGTGCTCAAATCGGGTTTCTGCTAACGCTTCGGTAAGCGCTCGCCTAAATAAAGGATGATCATCTGCAATAACGATATCGTACATAACATGCCCTAGTTGTTATTATTTGGTTGTCGCAAACCCTGACTACATCAGCAAGAGCTAATCAGAAGTTCTTAGTAGTTATTTTTATTGCCGCAGAATACTACCTCCATTCCTATTGCGATAACAACCGCTATCGTAAAACTGTGACACCAGCACGAATTACACAACCCTGTCATTAAACAAAAATTAATTTCTTCTCCTACCAATTTACGGTAGGAATATTTTTATATCCCATATTTTATTTTTTAAACACCAAGCGTAAATAATTTAATAGGGAAATAATTCCATAATTTTTCTCAACACCTACCATCTTACGGTAGGCCATTGTTATGGCAGAGAGATAAATTATTGTCATCGGAAAGCTTCCTTAACGATAAAAAACCACTCTTAAAAACCATAACGATTACGATAGAGAGGAATACTCATGTTCAATAATAATAAACCTACCTTTCTAACCAGAACTGCAACGACCTTAATTCTTGCCGGTTGCACCTCGGTCAGCCAGGCAGAAATTGTTTCTACCAACGAAATTAACGGCTACATTAAACTCGACGCAATTTTTTCATCCGAAAACGATGGCGCTGGCGGTTTACGAGAACAAGCATTATTAACGCTGAATCAAAACGAACCCGAAGACGAAGAAGACGACCTAACATTATCTGCTTTTGAATCGCGAATTAAATTTACGCACAAAAGCCTAGGTACACCGGTAGGTGATTTATCGGCGGTAATTGAAGGTGATTTTTATTCTGGCGCAAACCAAAATATCTTTAATTTACGACACGCCTATTTTACCCAAGACAATCTAACCCTCGGCCAAACTTGGTCAACCTTTATGGATCTTGGCGCTCTTGCTGAAACCGCAGACTTTGGTGGCCCGGCTGCACGTGTATTCGTAAGACAATCACAAATTCGCTATACCTTTCATTTTGCAAAAGACACTTTAGAAATTGCCGCCGAAGAACCATTAAACTCTCCCGATCCAAAACTTCCAGACCTAGTAGCAAAATACACCTGGCGAGGTAATTTTGGTCACATCGCCGTGGGCGCCTTGTATCAACAAATTAACGATGACGCTGAAGAGATTGACGAAGCAAAAAATGCTTTTGCAGGGCGTGTTTCTGGCCGCATTAATCTGGGTAAAGACAATTTGAAATTTGCCGTAATTAGCGGTGAAGGTCTTGGCCGTTACTTAAACTTTGGCGACCAAGCCTCTTTTGGTATCGTTAATAACGAAATCGAACTCTCTGAACAAACCGGCTACAAGCTCGCCTATCAACACGTATTTACACCAACCCTACGCTCTACTGTACGATACGCAAAAACCGAAAACGATTTAGACGGCGACGATATGGGTGATTTCAGTTCCTTCCACATCAACCTAGTCTACAACCCATACAAGCCACTAACTTTTGGAGCCGAGATTATTCGCGCCGAGAAAAAACGTACACAATTTAATGGCTTAGACGAAGACCTAGAATTAAGACGCTTCCAGCTTTTTGGTAAGTTCGCATTTTAAGGCCTAGAGAGATAATTGATCTCAAGTTATACAAGCTGCAATGATGTGTTTGCAAACTGAACATTCACTGATGCGATACTGGCTAATATTGTAGACCTTCTACCTCTGATTAAATCGCAGAAGAATTAATCAGAGGTTCTTAGAGATAATTTACATATTAGGGAAGATAAAAATTCATTACAATAAAGGTTGATCTATATTAAATAGCTTTGCTAATTTACATTCTAATCAATCGTAGAATTGTTTCGTATAAGTTCTATGACTACTACAATTTCTTCCATTTCGACGAATCATTGATCAACAGATCTAATTTTTATACGTTATCGTTATTAACATTTAGATAATCGTCTATTAAAAAATATTCATAGTTTTTTTGATTATTATGCATTTCTCCATGCCTACGGTTTAATAACCAACATTCAAGGACATTAGGGAGGCATTACAATGAAATCAAAACCACTACTAACTGCGGCGTTGCTAGGTTTAGGAGTTACAGGCTCGATTGGCGCGCAAGCGAATATCATTAATTTAAACGCGTCGGCCAGTGCAGAACAACTTGCTGCAAATCTATTCACCAACAGCCTAGGCGCTGTATCAATTTCTAACGTTAGTTATATTGGTGACAGCTTACAAAGCGGTATTTTTTCTACCAACGGTAATTCATTTTTAGATGATCTCGGTTTAAGTTCTGGCATTGTTTTGTCTACCGGCTCGGTGTTTGACGCTGTAAGTACAACGAATACTAGTAATCGAATCAGTACTAATTTCGGAAATGCTGGATCGGACCTAGTCTCAAACGTTAGCGGTAGAAGCTCATCCGATGGCGTGACCTTAAGCTTTAACTTTGAAATTGATAATATTGATACTGCCGGCGAATTTTTCTTTCCAACGATCGATATTGATGTTGTGTTCGCGTCCGATGAGTACCAATTTTTTAACGGTCAGGGATTTAGTGAACCCAATGATTTAGCGGTTATATCAATCGATGGTGGAAATTTCTTTGGTGATGCTTTATCCGTTGATAGGATCAACCGACAAGGTGATTTAGCAAATTTATTTAATTCAAACTTAAATGAAGACGCCGCCATAGGTACTGGTCTTGATGGTGGTTTCGCCACTGAAGCAGATGGCTTTAGCGACCTGATTAGCTTCTCCCAAGTTCTTTTCGATTCAACAAGCTCGACCCATACATTGGAAATCTCCATAGCCGATGCAGGATTATTTGGTAGTGGGGATTCCTTTATTTTCTTAGCAATTAATTCGCCCGATCTACCGACAGTAACAAGGCCACCAGTGGCTGTTCCCGAATTAAACGCTAAAAGCGGATCGATTGTTGCGTTTTTGTTAGTGGGTTTGTTACTGCTAAGATCAGAGAGTAGTCGTCGTAAGTCTACACTCTCTACCCAATTCGCCTAATTATTTACAAACATCGAATCAGACCGTAGATTCATTATTTGCGGTCTGATTTGTACATAAACCTCTTTTATCAATATTACTTATTTCTAAGAAATTTTCTGCTGACCAAGAACACTGGCTTTTTTCGCTAAAAAATCTATTTTCGCGGTATCAATGGTTGATAGATCGTAGTGATTTAATTGACGAATTAATTTATCAGACAATTGCGGCAATTTACTCAATGCAATTAATACAGGATCGTCGTGAGTTCTGGTTAAACGACATTTATCCAATAATAAATTGTGTTGCAATAAATATTTTTGAATTTGTTTGGCGATATAGGGATTAGCCAAGTACATTTTGTTGGCACCCACCAAAAATGGGACAAAATTACTTCTTTTATCCCCGTAACAAAACTCCAGAACCGCGGATCCTACACCTGGAAATTCTCTGTCCTGATAGTCATCCATCATAATTACTCCGGCATCGGTGACCAAAGGCGATAATAGCGTTAATGTGTGCAAGACCTCGTGATGTTCATGGCCGGCATCTATATGCAAAAACCTTAAAGGCGTAGGGAAATTCTCTCTCAAATAATCCAGAGTATAGTTAGCAGAATCTTCCTTAAAATAGAGTATTTGTTCTTGCTTTTTATTCGGCACAAATCTAGATACTGCATTTTTGGCAGCAGGCAACAAATCGTCTTCGAATAAATCCATTGCATAAATGGTTTCACCTTCACGAGCTAAGAGTGCCAGCAAAATCAGAGACTTACCTTTATAAACCCCAATCTCAGCAATATTGCCTTGCACCGAAACGGTCTGCTGCCATTCATTCAGTAATGCAAACAACAACATATCAATAGGAAAAAACCATCCTTCAACCTCTTTACTAAAATTATTCATGTAATCATTAACTAAAGCGGCATCGTTGTTATTCATAAAAATTCTCAGACAGTTAACGTTTTATTCTTACACTTCCACTTAACATCGTGACTGTCTTATGAGTGTAGACCAATATCAGCAAGATCTATTAAATCCACTTATAATTTATGGAAAATTCGGGTGAAGCTCGTATTTCTTGCGATGCCAGAATATAGCCTTGATTTTAAGAGCTTTAAATGGTTGAAATTACGAACAATTAGACAATCGTACTTTCAACCTTTGCCCTCTGATTAAATCTCGAACGAATTAATCAGAGGCTTCTACAGGTCATCTGTGTAAAGACAATTTTGAATTAACTAGAAATAAAAATTTAGATCTCTTCTGAGCTTAAATCACTTACGGCGTTTAAAATCGGTAAGTTTTTGTTCCGAAAATGTCTGAATTAATAGAAGTTCCTACTGGTTATTATTCAAAAGGGCGTGGCTGCAAAGTATTTTCCGTAGACGGTGGCAAAATAGGTAGTTGGAATTTAGGTTGATCACCGGTAAGCGTTTTTAAGAATGCTACAATTTGGGCATTTTCTTGATCGGTAAATTTTTTACCCAGCTGTAACCGCCCCATTACATCCACGGCTTCTGTTAAAGTTTCCGCTTCACCATCGTGGAAATACGGATAAGTCATTTCAACATTACGTAGGGTAGGCACTTTAAATCTAAAACGATCGGCGTCTTTACCGGTAACCGCAATTAATCCTTCCGCCGGACTTTTTGCCTGATAGGGTTCAACAATTCCCATCACTTGGAACGAGTTTCCGCCAACGCCTTCACCATTATGACAAGCTATACAACCACTGCTTTTAAATAATTGATAGCCCGATAATTCTTTAGAGGTGAGCGCATCCTGATTACCCAAAAGCCATTGGTCAAAACGCGAATTCGGCGTGACTAAGGTTTTCTCAAACTCTGCAATAGCGGTAGTTACGTGATCGATAGTGATGGTATCGGTACCAAATACTTGATTAAATTCGATTCGATACTGTGGAATAGACGCAAGCACATCAACAGCTAATTGGTGGGTAAAACCCATTTCGCCGGGATTTGCAATGGGGCCACCTGCTTGCGCTTTAAGACTGTCTGCTCGCCCGTCCCAAAATTGCGCTACGTTTAAACTCGAATTTAAAACCGTAGGCGCATTAATAGGACCTCGTTGCCAATGATCACCAATGGATGTTTTTAGATTATCCGTACCACCCATACTTAAATTATGGCAAGAATTACAAGAAATAAACCCAGACTTTGACAACCGAGGATCAAAATACAATTTTTTACCTAGCTCAACCTGCGCTAAATTAATTTCTTTAACCGGAGCTATCGGTTGAATAGGCTCCTCAGCCAATGCAACATCTATGTTAGACATCAAACCCAAAACGGCTATTAATCGGTACACTTTCGTATTCATGAACTCACCTACTGCTTAATGGCATCACAATTAATTTTTCTAACAAAAATTTAAAAAAGTGGTTTTATCTATTTTTTATTACTTAATATAAAAGAAGCTCTGATTAAATCAGGACGACATTAATCAAAAACTCTTAAAGATAAAATCCTTACTTTTATTTTCATTATTTATGTAACTATGATCAGTGTGCCTTTAAAACAATTCGTAACAATTGATCCAAATCATTTCGTGTAGGTATAACTTTTATTGAGGGAAGAAGATTTATATTTCAGTGAAGGAGTTCACCATAATTTCGGCTATTTATAGAAAACCCCGATTTACTCGACCTCTGATTAAAACAGGGACGAGTTAATCAGATATCGACATAGTTATACTTTATGATGGCAATTCATTAGAACAATATAACTTATTATTGCTTTTACACTGAAGCAGGATAGAGATGGCGCATCTAATTTTTATGAAATAACAACAAGTAGTATAAACATCATTAAAAGGCGTAAATAATCGCCTCTGGAGCTTTACCATTTAAACTCAGATAAATGAATAAAATCGATTGCAACGTATCTTCGTAGGCTTCGCCCATAAATTTCGTAAAATCCTCCTCTTCGCTTACAAATATCCAAATCTAAAGATCTGAATTAAAAATAAAATCACTATATTTTTTTGATTTTAAATTTGGGGCTGAAGTAGCTAAGAGCAGCCATAGAGGCTAGTTTAAAGCTCATGTATACAAGAAAAAGCCGGTTAACACCTAGACAACAAAGTAGACTTATTGAATATTTTGTCGTTGGAGCAACTGCTAGGGCGGCGGCTAAAATGCTTGGAGTACCCCCCAATACAGCCTTTCGCTTTTTTATGCGATTGAGGCAGTTGATAGCCAGTAAATTGCCGAGATACGATTTATCCGATCTCGCTTCTTTGATTATTGAAGCGCTCTATAAGTTACGAAACCATTTATCAATACATTTGGGAAGATAAACGTAACGGAGGTACCTTATGGCAACTCCTGAGACAATCATCTAAGAAACGCCGTAAACGGTATAACGCTTATGACAGCCGTGGCCGATTAACGAACAAAAAGTCTATTTCTGAACGCCCCTTAAGCGTTGAAAATAAACGGTTTTTTGGTCACTGGGAAATCGATACAGTTTTTGGTAAAGGCAGTAAGCATTGCATCGTAACTCTGGTTGAACGTAAATCGAAATACCTTTTGATTGGCAAATTGCCCAACAAATCGACTAAAGAATTGAATCAAAGAGTTTTGAAGTTGATTCTGCAAAATGCTTCTCGATTCAAAACAATTACTGCTGATAATGGTACCGAATTCCATCAGTACCAAGCGATTGAAGAACTCAGTGGTGTGACCTTTTACTTTGCCACCCCTTACCATTCTTGGGAGCGCGGCTTAAGCGAAAACACTAACGGGTTAATCCGGCAATATTTACCCAAAAACCAAAGTATGGAATCCGTAACACAACACCAATGTAATTATATTGCCAAGCAACTCAACCAACGACCACGAAAATGTTTACGATATAAAACCCCAGAGGAAGTGTTTAATGAACATTAACTATTTTGTCGCACTTCAAACTTGAAGTCAGGTTATATCTAACAGATCAATAAAATAACTTTCTTCTACACAATACCCCGGAGCAGACTCATCACTGTATACACAATTAAGGATTTCTCGCTCCTTAAGCAGAATATCCAATGCCGTTTGAAGCAGTAGTAGTACCTCTACACAAGATCCCAATCACTTATCATGCTAATCCCTGTTGCTTGTGAACACTTTGAAGCTCTCGGCAAACTTCGATTATTCACATTTCGAAGCTCAATACCTCAAATTATAATTACAATTTCCATTGCCTAGCCTAATTTGAAGTTGATTAATACGACTTTCTAAAACACCACTATATATGGTCGCAGCCAATTTTAGATTATTTTTCTTTTCTTCTATACGGGCAAGGGAAAACTTCATTCCAGTATCATCAATCATTCCATCTGAAAGGTAGTTTTTTCCCAATACATCAATCCCTTCTTTAGACAGTTTAATGGACATATCAAAGCATTCGGAAATAATATTTTCTCTCGCCAAATAAAGTTTTTTCTTTACCTTTTCGAGCATATTCAGCCTTTTTTGATCAAATATTTTTGGTTCATTATTGTGGCATTCTTTGGCCTGTAATTTATAGCTCATTGAACTAATTAACACCAAAATGATTAAGCTACCAATCAGTTTTGACAAATTTTCCACCACTCCCCTCATAATAAGCTAACTTATACTTTTTCGCAGTTTCCTCAGCTGCAATCCTACTCGCGTCCTTAAATGAATATCCTTCATCCATTAGCTCGTACATGCGTTCATTCTGTTGATCGTTTAATTTAACTGCATCTACAGAATTCGGAGTGCCTTGTGTCCTTATATACATAAACTGTTCTTGACCACTTTGCGCTATCATGAAAACGTGGTTTTGATTAATTAAATATGCGGCATCACCACCACTGAGAGATATGCCCGTGTGTCCACCTTCAGTTTCATCGTAAGGGTGTGTGTGAAAAATCCCAACAGCCTGGGTGTCATCAGGAACATTTAAGTCAGAGGAAAAACTTCCTCGATCCCCCGCACCTTTATTAATTAATTGTATTTTCCCCTTAATTGAAACTAAAGTTCCTCCGTGCTCTTGGCTTATTCCTTTCGGAAAGCTTTTCTTCCACAACTCCATAAATGCAGGGTTTAGATTAGAGAAGTCTACTCTTTTTGGCGCACTCTCTGGAGTTAACGGTAATTGACGATTTTTCCCCTCTTTACAACTTAAACCAAACGGATCAACCCACGTGATTGGATTAGGAACATATTGGTAATTATTAATCCCACCCAATAATCCAATCGGGTCTTGTTGGGTAAATTGCCCAGTGTTGGGGTTGTAGTATCTGTGGCGGTTGTAGTGTAAGCCGGTCTCTTGGTCGAAGTATTGTCCTTGGAAGCGTAGGTTGTTTTCGATTGTTTCTACGGTTTTTAAAGCGAGGTTACCGTAGGTTTTGTATTGGGCGCTCCATACGATGCTGCCGTCGTTGGCGGTAAGTTCTTGTGGTGTGCCTAGGTGATCGAGATGGTAATGGTAGATTTCGTCGTTTTGGATTTGCGCCAGTGGTTTGAAGCTGTTGGGCTCAAAGACGTAGATTTTTGCGTTTAATAATTCTTTTTGTTCTGCGTTCTTCCCATACTGGGTTTCGCTTAACAGTACGTCGCCATTCCACAGAAATTGGGTTTCTGTGTCTGCACTGATTTTTTTGGTTCTGCGGCCTAAGGCGTCGTATTGGTATTGGGTTTTAGTACCGCAATGATCAATTTCGATTAATTGGTTTTGCGCGTTGTAACGGAATTCAGTGATGAGTTTGCCGTTTTTGCCTCTCGCTTCTTTGATTAAATTTCCACGTGAGTCGTAGGTGAAGTGTCTATCACCTTGGAAGGCTAGACGATTGCCTTTGGTTTGTTTTTTGGCTTTTTGTTCGCGAGCTTTATCGAGTGAAACAATGTTGCTGTTTGCAAATTCTTGAGCACTTTCTGTGGTTTGATTGGAGTTTTCTTTGGCTCGATTTGGGTTTTGTTGCGCTTGCTCGGCTTTCGGTTGTTCGCTTTGCTGGATAAGGTTATTCGCCGGATCGAAGTCGAATTGTTCGTTCACAAAGCCTTCGACTTGTTTTAGGCGCTCAAGCGCGTCGTAAAAGTATTGGGTGCTGCCTTTGTTAAGGTCGTCGATACTCTCTAAATTGCCTGCTTGGGTGTAACGATAGTTGCGCTGGATAACGGCGTGTTTTTGCGCTTGGCTGAGTACGCGATGTTCCGACAAACGACCCATGGCGTCGTAGTCGTATTCGCTGGTGAGTGCGCCTTGTTTACGCTCGGCAATTTGGCCTAATTTGTTGTGTTTTAGTTTGGTAATCAGTTGGTCGTTAAACGAGGCCGACTGTAATTGACCAATGTTATTAAACCGATACTTTAGGGTATCGCCACTGGGCAGTACGGTTTGGGTGCGTAAACCTAAACTTGTTGTAGCTGTGACACAGTATTTTCTCGCACCAAATGACGCGACTAAGAATGCAGCGGCATAGTACTGAGGTGTTTCACGAATGGGCTACAATATTAGACTTATCTATCCTGTGCAGAGCGGTGGCCTCTCAGCGTGCATTTTTGCAAAGTAGATGGGTGTGGTATGGAGGCCTGCATTCCATTGCTAATAAAAGCGGAGACACTTACTTATTTCCCTTTCACCCCAGATAACAATTATCTTCAGCAAAATATCCTGGAGCAGGTTGCGAGTGTGAATCAGCCGGCCGTAGGCATCGTAGGCGTTGCGGGTAACGCCACCTTCGGGGTTAGTTTCTTGGGTGATTTGGCCGCGATCGTTGTATTCGTATTGCAGCACATTGCCATTGCTGTCGATGGCTTTGGAGCGCTTATTGGCGTCGTCCCATTCAAATGGCCGATTGGCTTACCTGGGCCAAAGAAATCTTCGTAGATTTTAGGAGCTCAGCCTTGTCAGAGCGCATAGCGCTCGCCATCTTTACCTTTTAGGAGAAGCATGGTGTCCCTAACTTAAATGAAATTAATTGATAGAGCCATCTACTGCTGTTGAGTCGTCTGCATGTTAGCCTGTTTGCGGTGCTGAAAGTCAACATTATGGATGTCCTTTTATGTTTGCTTGCTGACGAGGGCGTTGGACCATGGGTAACCTCCAAGATTAATTGGTTTGAGAGGTTAGCTTCTTTATTGGGGGCTGTGTAGAGTGTGGTTGGATTGGCGCTTACAATATATTTAGGGTGGTTACACAGAATTGGTTACAGTCTCCGGTCATCAAAATCGACTTCTCGCACCAAGCGTTCGTTGCAGTCGTATTCTAATCTGTAACGTTCACCATTTTCGTTGATTAAACCAGTGAGATTAGAAATCTACTTTATTTTATGGATACGCTTTCAAACCTAGCTTTTATCCTTCCTTTTTATTTTTTGCATCATCGCAACTAACGGGTTAATTTAAATTTTATGATTTCAAAAGTATCTTTATTAATTATGACTTCCCCAACTCCACCTCCTAAAATAGGTTTTTTAAAAGGACGGGTAAATGTAACTATATAATTATCTTCAGTTTCATCGAATACAATCAGATACTCGCTTAGTTTCAACTTTGAATCAGAATTGTCAAGATGTTCCATAACCTTATTCCATACTAATAAATACTCTCCATGTATTTTTGTTCTAACTTTCTGCTCATCTAATTTTTCTAAATCAACGTTATTAGCCATTGAGAACCTACTGTTTATTATTAAAAAAACCATTAGAATGCCCCAAAATAGCTTCACAAGCTAAACCCACTTAACGTAGTTACTTTTTTAGAGATATGGTCATAATGCTTGAATTGGCCTTTTGGTGTTGCAACATACCCATCAATTTTAAAATAATCATAATATGGTATATCGCCGACCCATTCCTCATATTCTTCATCATAGTAATTTGAAAAATTTTCATTGTCATAGTCTGGATTATCTGCACCATGTGTATGCCAATAGGCAACAACAGATGTACCCTCTGGAACACTTTCAGTCCCTCCAGGGTCAACAGATCCTTCCTCATCTTTAATCGGGCCAGTGTAACCAAAAGTACCGTCATTATTTCTGTATATCATTCCTCCATATTCAATGTCTTCTGATATTGATTTTTTCAAAACTTGTGTAGATGCATGCCTAGCCGCATCATGTTGAGTCTTAAACCTCGGTAATAGCTTTTCCTTACACGCCAACCCAAATGGATCAACCCACTGTATTGGGTTGTTCGCATACTGATAATTATTCAACCCACCCAATAAGCCAATCGGGTCTTGTTGGGTAAATTGTCCGGTATTGGGGTTGTAGTATCTGTGGCGGTTGTAGTGCAGTCCTGTTTCTTGGTCGAAGTATTGTCCTTGGAAGCGTAGGTTGTTTTCGATTATTTCTACGGTTTTTAGGGCGAGGTTGCCGTAGGTTTTGTATTGGGCGCTCCATACAATGTCGCCACGATTGTTGGTGAGTTCTTGTGGCGTGCCTAGGTGATCGAGATGGTAATGGTAGATTTCGTTGTTTTGGATTTGCGCTAACGGTTTGAAGCTGTTGGGCTCAAAGACGTAGATTTTTGCGACTGCTGTTTTTTCTGTACTTTTTGATTCGTCTTTTTCTATGGTTTTTAAGCGTTGGGTTTCGCTTAACAGTACGTCGCCATTCCACAGAAATTGGGTTTCTGTGTCTGCACTGATTTTTTTGATTCTGCGGCCTAAGGCGTCGTATTGGTATTGGGTTTTAGTACCGCAATGATCAATTTCGATTAATTGGTTTTGCGCGTTGTAACGGAATTCAGTGATGAGTTTGCCGTTTTTGCCTCTCGCTTCTTTGATTAAATTTCCGCGTTGGTCGTAGGTGAAGTGTCTGTCACCTTGGAAGGCAAGGCGGTTGCCTTTGGTTTGTTGTTCCGCTTTTTGTTCGCGGGCTTTATCGAGTGAAACAATGTTGCTATTTGCAAATTCTTGAGAATTTTCTGTAGTTTGATTTGGATTTTGTTGAGCTTGCTCGGCTTTAGGCTGTTCGCTTTGCTGAATAAGGTTGTTGGCCGGATCGAAGTCGAATTGTTCGTTCACAAAGCCTTCGACTTGTTTTAGGCGATCAAGCGCGTCGTAAAAGTATTGAGTGCTGCCTTTGTTAAGGTCGTCGATACTCTCTAGATTACCCGCTTGGGTGTAGCGATAGTTGCGCTGGATAACGGCGTGTTTTTGCGCTTGGCTGAGTACGCGATGTTCCGACAAGCGGCCCATGGCGTCGTAGTCGTATTCGCTGGTGAGTTCGCCTTGTTTGCGTTCGGCAATTTGGCCTAATTTGTTGTGTTTTAGTTGGGTAATCAGTTGGTCGTTAAACGAGGCCGACTGTAATTGACCAATGTTATTAAACCGATACTTTAGGGTATCGCCACTGGGCAGTGTGGTTTGGGTGCGCAAACCTAAACTGTTGTAGCTATGGCGTAAAACCTGTTCGCCTTGGTGTTCTTCAATCAAACGACCGCTGGCGTTGTAGTGGAAACGCAGTTGTTGGGAGGCATTGTTGGCCTGAGCTAGACGACCATGCTTATCGTAGGCAAAGGTGGTTACTTCGCCATCGGGACTGAATTTTTCAAGTAAGCGACCCAACGCATCGCGTTTAAATTGGGTGGTGTTGAGCTTGGCTTGATGGCTGTTGTTGTGGTCGCCTTCGATGTGCGCGACTAAGAATCCAGCGGCGGCGTATTGAGTGGTATTCGGTAGTGCGGCCGCTGACATCGGTATAGCGAGTAAGCTGGTTGTTTTCGTTGTAGGCGAAACGGGTCACACCGCCGGTGTGGTCGATGGCGAGAGTGATGTTGCCGTTATCGTCGTAGCTGAATTCGCTGCCGTCGGGTTTGGCTTCTTGAATCAGTTGACCGCGATCGCTATATTCGTATTGCAGTACATTGCCATTGCTGTCGATAGATTTAGAGTGCTTTTGACGTCGTCCCATTCAAAACGATAATCGTAGCGGCCTTTATTGTCCCATTGGTGGGTATATTTTGCATCGGGAGCAAATTTGTCCCACCCAAAGTAATAGCGAATACCGGTTTTTAGGGCGTTCTTTTATATTAGGTGAATATCCTATATTGTGAGCTTCAATAACAATAAAATCAGTTTTATATTATTGTTACAATTATATTTAAGTGACAATAAATGAAGTCATTAAAGACCATATTAATATCGGAATCATTTTATTATCAATTACCCAAATTCGAAAAATTAATTTACCATGAATAAAAAATCGAAAAATTTAATATTATCGAAACTGCGTAGACCTGCGCTGTCTCATTCACCGTCAGGAAAGGCGGACGTTTTTTTCGGCGAAGACCAGCTGGCGAATATATTATGTATTAGCGAACACGGGATAGATTATACAAATAACGCGGAAGAAAAAAACAGTATCCGCTTTGACGAAATGGATACCAACTACAATCTACCAGATAAAATATATGTAGGACACAGAGCTCTTTTATCGTCCCCACCAACCATACAGTTCTTTGATGAAAAAAATACGCTCTTTGAATTTCAATCAAAAAAAACAGCACACGACTTAATAGAAGAACTATCTAGACTGAATATTTGGACTATAGATGTTGATTAGATGTTAGCAGAGGCTAAGCAATGGAGATACCGACTCACCAAATTCACGCCGTTTATGTTGAGACTGTGGGCCAGATGTCAGAAGAAGATCGGCACTTCATTCAATCGATTATCGTAGGCGTGATTTTGAAACGTACGGCCATTAGTCTTTCAGTAAGCTCAAGCAAATAGCAGTGGAACCTATCATTCATCACCCTTGGACTTTATCCGACGAAGAAGCTTTAAACCTGCAACAAGAGCTAGCAGCTAAAGTTGTAAAGACAGACCAAATTAATGAAGTAAAGCTGGTTGCTGGCGTTGATGTCGCCTACCAGAAGGACAACGATAGACTAGTTGCTGCTGTCGTTATACTTAACGCCGAGACATTGGAGATTATTGAAACATCAACCGCCTAAGACATTGAAAGCTTCCCCTATATACCGGGGCTATTTCCATTTCGGGAATTACCGCCATTAATTAAAGCGTTTGCAAAGCTTCAATACACACCGGATTTAGTTGTCTGTGATGGGCAGGGCCTTGCCCATCCACGGCGTTTTGGGCTTGACTGTCATTTGGGAGTGATTTTTGATGTGCCAACTATTGACTGTGGTAAAACACGATTACTCGGGGAGTATCAAGAACCAGAAACAACAAGAGGCGCGTTTGCCCCCCTTGTTGATAACGATGAAGTAATTGGCAACGTGCTAAGAACTAAGACCAGTATCAACCCAGTTTATATATCCATTGGCCATCGAATTTCGTTAACAACAGCGTGTGGATGGGTATTAAAGCTTGCGCCTAAATACCGCCTACCGGAAACAACTCGGCAAGCCGATCAAGCTGTTCGCAAAGCCTTAAGCCTTTATGCTAATACGACTCTATTGTACTCTATATAACACATTGGATATTTATTCTTAACCTCTCCTGCTGCCTCTGATAATTTATTAGCGTCGTCATCTATAAGAAGTTCTTGCAAATCATTCTGATCAACCAAATCAATAAGTCTCTGACCCTTCAACTCAGAACTATTAACATGGAGCTTTTTAAGCCCGCCAAATCCTTTCGTCGTTTCTAAGGCATCTAAAAATTGGTCATCCACTCCAGACCCAGCCAGATATAAATAAGAAGCCAACTCTAAATTACAAATATCAGAGCGCCTCTCTAAAAACCGAACTCTTATTTTCTCCTTCAAAAAAGGCACACGAGAGAAATAATCACCCTCAATTCTTACGCTCGTAATCAACCTATCTTCATTAAATCTAACATCCAGTTTAAAAGAATTCTTTTCAGATATTTTTACATACTGATAACTTCCATCCTTATTCCACCAAACATTTTGATATAGATTTTCATCAAGAATTTCCAAAGTGGCAATTTGTCCAGTATCGTACCAAGAAGCCTCATAACAAAGAATACCATCTCTATATAAAGCTTCACCAACACACTTATCACCATCAAAGTCATAAGCTAAGCCCGTAAATGCCTTATCATGGTAAAGATAAGGCTCCAGATCGTCTTCTGATTCTAATAAATCAGTATCAATAGATATCAACGGTACGGCATCAGGCAGAAATTCACATACATAACTTCCAACCTCTTCACCCTCATTGAATCGAGATACCTTTGCAATCACACCGCCTGATATAAAATATGCAATACCAGTAAACAGTGCCCCCTTATAATTAGCCACATCATCTAGATAACTCAGTTTGCTAGCTTTTACTCTGAGCATTAGTACTTCCTCCCAGTCAAAATATTAATAGGAGGCGACAGAATACTTCCACAGTTACTACAAGCGTCGAAGGCCAGACCTTGACCACCAGTTTTATCTGGGGCCAATCTAAACGTCGAAACCTGTACTTTGCTTAGATCAAAAGTATTTACATCAATTCCCTTTCTTGCAATTTGATTAAACACATCATTCGCAGCCTGAACCTCTGCATGTAATCCTGGAATACCTGCCGTAGTGGGGAATGATGATTTGGAGCCAATGTGATTGAGAATTAATTTCTCTGTCATAGGGTTTAAAGGATTATTTGATTGCCCAAACATAACTCTTACTTCAGACATAAATACATCCTTATCAACAATCGTGAAGTTTTTCCCATCTACTTGTAGCCCAGGAAATTCTGGGATTTTAGCTTGAAGATTTTCAAACCTTCTGCTTTTAATTCCCAACTCAGCAACTCCGGCTCTCGATGTAGCGGCCAGCTTTTTCAGTTGATTCTTCGATAGTGTATTAATTTGATGGTTAGCTTCTAACTCAACTGTTTCATTTAACTACCTTCCAAACAATTTACTGTTTGGAACATTAAATTACACAACTATTTCATGGTCACCCATCGTAACAGTAAAAGACTCTTCATCTTCGTTACTATCAATAATAGATAACTGAAAGCCATCAGAGAAAACCAAATTTAGTTCACCATTAACTTCAGTTTGAATGGTTTCAATAGTTCTGCCAAGCAAACAGGCCAAGTGCCCTGTGTGCTCAGGGCTATCACATGAAATCTCAATTACAGAACCATCAGGATACTCAAGACGAAACACACACTCTGCGGAAATAATAAGTTGGTCTGTAAAATTCAATATTAATTGATAAAGGCCGATACAAAGTTGTAACAACTCTTTACCGATCATAAATTTAAAATTAACCGCTTTGTCTATACCGTACATGTGAAAACCTTCAACTAGGTGGTAATTCAATATGAGTTTCGTGTTTAAGGCCAGGTTTCCCAGTAGATGGGTTAATCGGTTGCCCGTGAGAGTTATATTGCCGCCAATACCCGTTCGGGTATTGTTTAGTTGGTGGTATCACGCGAATAGTATTCGCATTTCCTTCAGTGCCTGGTTTTCTGTAAACGGTTCCTCCCTTAGTGCCAGGAACAGCTTCATACCCGTCTGGAACCTTCGGTTTCTGTGCAGGGTTGGTCAAAGGCTTGAAGTTCTTAGCAGGTTTTGGCCCCTTTGCAACAAAGCCTGCCCGGGCAGACTTAAAACACATCCATGATTTTATAGCTGAGGATTCCAAGCACTACGCCAAAAAGGTCGCCCAGGAGATCCGAGAAAAAACCAACATCCTCGACCGCTTCCCTAACATTGGCAAGATGGTGCCTGAAGTAAATAAACCTGAGGTGCAAGAACTGCACATTTATTCCTATCGGATCATGTACGAAGTCAAAGGTGACAACCGCTACGTGCTGGCCGTGATCCATCAGCGGCAGAACTTTGCAGCTAAGGATTTGCCATAAAGAAAAGCCCGCGAGTGCGGGCTTTAGCATCAAGGACGACTAGATTCAAATTCAGACTGAAGTACTAAATTACTGCCAGAAACAGTTAACACTTCCAGCGTATCTTTCTGACTATCAACAAACTCTACTTCGTAGTCATCACCATCAAAACACAACAATACTGTACCAAGACAGCCAGACCTGACTTTTTCTGAAAGATCTACTTTGGCAATTACAACATCATACTCATTGAACATAATTATTTCTTCGTTGGTATACCTGTAACGAGCCTTACTGCACCGTCATTATTTCGTATCCAGCT
This sequence comes from Sessilibacter sp. MAH3, assembly GCF_054658275.1. Lineage (NCBI taxonomy): Bacteria > Pseudomonadati > Pseudomonadota > Gammaproteobacteria > Cellvibrionales > Cellvibrionaceae > Sessilibacter > Sessilibacter sp. MAH3. The sequence goes on from NZ_BAAGIE010000011.1 coordinate 58,630, forward strand.
AAACTTGACATCGATCACTCGCCCATTAGCTCCGGTTATAGGGATGATTTGGTCAAACTTCTGCCCATGCTGTGTTAACGCTCCTTTAACAGCGGACTTTTCGTTAAATACAATCTGCTTGGCCAAATCATTGGCATTTCCTTGACCAAACCCTAGTGCCTCATCAAACCATTTCGCCTTACTACCGCCAACAGGGTGATCTTTATTTAAGAGATATTTCGCGAGTTTATCGTCTACGCTAGTCTGAGTTACACTCTTTGCAACAACCTCTGGCTCAGTGTTGTTACCTACCTTCCTAACCAACTCTCCATTTTCATCTAATATTCTCACATCTGAAGATGGTGTCTTAGTTGCCCCGTGATTCCATTTGGTTGGATCTGTACCATCCTCCTCCAACATTAATTTTGTTTCGTGTTTTATACCTGAAATTAATTCGTTATCTAAATGGCCCGTCAGCTCCATGGCGACCATAGTGTGGTGACCTTCAACAATTACATTATCTGCTGCAATCATTGGATAATTCAGGGAAGCGTTAGGATCATTAAGGTCTCGAATTTTTTCTTGTATTGCTCCGCTATGCTTACTCACATTTTTGTTGGAGCCTTTTATGTAGACATAGTCTTGACCAAAAAATAACCCTTTAGCTTCAATAGATTTGATAGCTTGAGCTATGTCATCAGGTGTTACGGCTACAATAGCATTAGCTTGTCTATTTGGATCTTCTTTTTCCGCAGTCAACCCAAACGGATCAATCCACCCAACCGGATTAGGTGCGTACTGATAGTTATTTAATCCTCCCAATAACCCAATCGGGTCTTGTTGGGTAAATTGCCCAGTGTTGGGGTTGTAGTATCTGTGGCGGTTGTAGTGTAAGCCGGTTTCTTGGTCGAAGTATTGGCCTTGGAAGCGTAGGTTGTTTTCGATTGTTTCTACGGTTTTTAAAGCGAGGTTACCGTAGGTTTTGTATTGGACGCTCCATACGATGCTGTCGTCGTTGGCGGTCAGTTCTTGGGGTGTGCCTAGGTGATCTAGGTGGTAATGGTAGATTTCGTTGTTTTGGATTTGCGCCAGCGGTTTGAAGCTGTTGGGCTCAAAGACGTAGATTTTTGCGTTTAATAATTCTTTTTGTTCTGCGTTCTTCTCATACTGGGTTTCGCTTAACAGTACGTCGCCATTCCACAGAAATTGGGTTTCTGTATCTACACTGATTTTTTTGGTTCTGCGACCTAAGGCGTCGTATTGGTATCGGGTTTTAGTACCGCAATGATCAATTTCGATTAATTGGTTTTGGGCGTTGTAGGTAAAGCTTGTGACTAACTTGCCGTTTTTGCCTCTCGCCTCTTTGATTAAATTTCCGCGTTGGTCGTAGGTGAAGTGTCTGTCACCTTGAAAGGCGAGGCGGTTGCCTTTGGTTTGGTTTTCGGCTTTTTGTTCGCGGGCTTTATCGAGTGAAACAACGTTGCTGTTTGCAAATTCTTGAGCACTTTCTGTGGTTTGATTGGAGTTTTCTTTGGCTCGATTTGGGTTTTGTTGAGCTTGCTCAGCTTTGGGCTGTTCGCTTTGTTGGATAAGGTTATTCGCCGGATCGAAGTCGAATTGTTCGTTCACAAAGCCTTCGACTTGTTTTAGGCGATCAAGCGCGTCGTAAAAGTATTGGGTGCTGCCTTTGTTAAGGTCGTCGATACTCTCTAAATTACCCGCTTGCGGGTAGCGATAGTTGCGCTGGATAACGGCGTGTTTTTGCGCTTGGCTAAGTACGCGATGTTCCGACGAGCGGCCCATGGCGTCGTATCGGTATTCGGTTTTAATACCGTAATTATCACCTTTTCATATTTGTTGTTATGTTATATTTTTTTCCCATTTTACTTCATTGAAGAAATTAGTAATTGAATAGCATGCTACTTTCCTTTGTCAGCACTCAACCTTGTTTTTTCGGTACCTCTACCACACCTTTTTTATATTCATCTAATACCGAAAAAAATTCAGGAAAAATATCTAATAAGCATTTTTCACAAATCGAAACCAATCCTTCATCAAGCTGATCGAAAATACCCTCATATATCGCTTCCTCTTCATCAAAATCCTCATCTTGTTCAAACTTTCGAAGTTGCGGATCGAAATAGATAGTGGCTTTATTTTGCATACCTATCTTTTCAGCACAGTCTTTACATAGAAGGTAAGTAATATAACTCGTGCCTACCTGTGACAGCTCTTCCAGCACTAATCTAAACTCTAATAACTTCAGATCACAAACACTTTGCTTTATATGAATACACGCAGGAATATGGTTTATTTTACCGTGCTGTCTACACAACCATTGAGCCATATCAACTAACCTTTCGAGTCATAAGATTTAGATTCCTTTTCGATACTTTTCATGTATCTTCTTGTAGATAAGCCTACAGGTGAGGTTTTCGGAGCTGGTTTACCTCCGGCATTCAATACATCAAAAACATGAGTCAAGCAGCTTTGTGTTTCCACGCAATACATAGGTGTATCAAGCCTATCAGGATCATAGCCAGCACGATCCAAAGCGCCATAACCTTGATCCACCAGGTCGCGTTGATATTTTTGAGATGCTTCAGCGTCAGCTAATTTTACTTTATATACGGCAAGAAGAGGCATTTCTGCGTCAAGAGGGTTGAACTCCATATCTAGAGTTCTTTCTCCTTCACTTCCTATCTGCTCTGTACCAAACTTTTTTCCATCAAATTCGGTAACAATTGTGAAATGAGGGCTAGTTGGCCCCTCATAATGATAGATATATGCGAAGCCTTCCTTACAGGTCAAACCAAAAGGATCAATCCACCCAATCGGATTCGGCGCATATTGGTAGTTATTTAATCCTCCCAATAACCCAACGGGGTCTTGTTGGGTAAATTGCCCAGTGTTGGGGTTGTAGTATCTGTGGCGGTTGTAGTGTAAGCCTGTTTCTTGGTCGAAGTATTGGCCTTGGAACCGTATATTGTTTTCGATTGTTTCTACGGTTTTTAAGGCGAGGTTACCGTAGGTTTTGTATTGGGCGCTCCATACGATGCTGCCGTCGTTGGCGGTAAGTTCTTGTGGTGTACCTAGGTGATCTAGGTGGTAGTGATAAATCTCTTTGTTTTGGATTTGCGCTAATGGTTTGAAGCTGTTGGGCTCAAAGACGTAGATTTTTGCGTTTAATAATTCTTTTTGTTCTGCGTTCTTCCCATACTGGGTTTCGCTTAATAGTACATCGCCATTCCACAGAAATTGAGTTTCTGTGTCTGCACTGATTTTTTTGATTCTGCGGCCTAAGGCGTCGTATTGGTACCGGGTTTTAGTACCGCAGTTGTCAATTTCGATTAATTGGTTTTGGGCGTTGTAGGTAAAGCTTGTGACTAACTTGCCGTTTTTGCCTCTCGCTTCTTTGATTAAGTTACCGCGTGAGTCGTAGGTGAAGTGTCTATCACCTTGGAAGGCGAGGCGGTTGCCTTTAGCTTGTTTTTCCGCTTTTTGTTCTCGGGCTTTATCCAGAGATACGACGTTGTTGTTTGCAAATTCTTGGGCACTTTCTGTGGCTTGATTTGGATTTTGTTGAGCCTGCTCAGCTTTGGGTTGTTCGCTCTGCTGGATAAGGTTGTTGGCTGGATCGAAGTCGAATTGTTCGTTAACAAAGCCTTCGACTTGTTTTAAGCGATCAAGCGCATCGTAAAAGTATTGGGTGCTGCCTTTGTTGAGGTCGTCGATACTCTCTAGATTACCCGCCTGGGTGTAACGATAGTTGCGCTGGATAACGGCGTGTTTTTGCGCTTGGCTGAGTACGCGATGTTCCGACAAGCGGCCCATGGCGTCGTAGTCGTATTCGCTGGTGAGTTCGCCTTGTTTACGCTCGGCAATTTGGCCTAAATTATTGTGTTTTAGCTTAGTAATCAGTTGGTCGTTAAATGAGGCCGACTGTAATTGACCAATGTTATTAAACCGATACTTTAGGGTATCGCCACTGGGCAGTACGGTTTGGGTGCGTAAACCTAAACTGTTGTAGCTATGGCGTAAAACCTGTTCGCCTTGGTGTTCTTCAATCAAACGGCCGCTGGCGTTGTAATGGAAACGCAGTTGTTGCGAGGCGTTGTTGGCTTGGGCTAAACGACCATGCTTATCGTAGGCAAAGGTGGTTACTTCGCCATCGGGACTGAGTTTTTCAAGTAAGCGACCCAACGCATCGCGTTTAAATTGGGTGGTGTTGAGCTTGGCTTGATGACTGTTGTTGTGGTCGCCTTCGATGTGCGCGACTAAGAATCCAGCGGCATCGTATTGATAGGCTTGTACGCGGCCATCAAAGCCAATTTCTTTGGTAAGGCGTTCGTTGCCGTCGTATTCCAGCTGGTAGCGTTCGCCGTTTTCGTTAATCAGGCCGGTAAGATTGCGTTCTTTGTCGTATTCGTAATGCAGTTCGGCACCGTTGGGCAGTACTTTTTTAACCACCTGAGCAAGGCCATCATAGTGGTATTCGGTACTTCTACCGCTGACATCGGTGTAACGGGTAAGCTGGTTGTTTTCGTTGTAGGCGAAACGGGTCACACCACCGGTGTGGTCGATGGCGAGAATGACGTTGCCGTTATCGTCGTAGCGGTATTGTTGAGTGCCTAAAGGTGCTGCAACGCGGGTGATGTTACCGAGGTTATCGTAGTTGTAGCTGACTTCGCTGCCGTCGGGTTTGGTTTCTTGGATCAGTTGACCGAGAGCGTTCCAGCGGAGTTCTTGGCTGATGGATTCGCCATCAAAGCCGTGACGAATGATCTTGGTTGGGAAGCCACGTTGGTCGTATTGGTATTCGGTTTTGTTGCCTTCGGCGTCTTGCTGTTCGATCAATAAACCATTGTCACTGTAGCTGCGGTGGAAGACAATTTGATCGTTAACAACCAGCTTTATAACTTGATCGTTTTCGTTGTAGGTGAGCTTTTGGGTATTGCCCAAGGCATCAACGGTTTCAATGAGGTTACCGTTGTCGTCGTATCGATATTGAGTAGCGTCGCCGTTGGGATTGCGGGTGTGAATCAGCCGGCCGTAGGCATCGTAGGCGTTGCGGGTAACGCCACCTTCGGGGTTGGTTTCTTGGGTGATTTGGCCGCGATCGTTGTATTCGTATTGCAGCACATTGCCATTGCTGTCGATGGCTTTGGAGCGCTTATTGGCGTCGTCCCATTCAAAGCGATAGTCGTAACGACCTTTATCACCCCACTGGCGGGTACATTTGGCATCGGGAGCAAACTTGTCCCATTCAAAGTAAAAACTAAAACCGGTTTTTAGGGTGCGCTTGGTAACAATGTGGTTGGTGTATTCGAACTTTTCCGCGTGGTCGTTACCGTCCACAATGGCTATCAAATCACCGTGCTCATCGTACTGATAGCGAACGAGAGTTCGTGATGTCTCTGTAGATTCTGATTCTTGAGATGAAGACACCAGATCAATGGCGGTGATTAAGCCTTGACCGTTGTAGGTAAACGCTAATTGTTGGCCAGTTGTTGACGAGATTGAAATCAGTTTACGACGCAGATCGCTGTCGTAGTTGAAGGTCAAGGCGTTGCCAAGGGTATCCACCCAGCGGCTGATTTTTTTACGCGAACCAATGCCTTCGAAGAATTTTTGTGGATGACCTTTCTTTTGCAGCAGGTAGCCGTTTTCGAAGCGCGTTAAACGCAAGCCTTCGGCTTTGTTGTGTGTGGTCTCGCCCAGTTTAGGTCTTGGAATAACCACGTAAAGCCCTTCGCCGGTGGTAAAGCGAATGCGTTTATCGTCGAGTTCAAACAGATTTTCGCAAGCAGGATGTCCCCAACCGAAACCCAGAGTGCGGTTGCGAGGGTTGGTGGTGCGGTAGGTCCGCGTCCAAGCCAGCGGAATGGGGCCACGTAAAACGAAGTCTTGTTGTTGCAACAGCTCTTCGCCGGTGACCATGCTAATGGGTTCACCGTTGGTGCAGGTATTGGCAGCATCTGGCGAGCAGGTTTTGGTATCCGTTTCGCCAGACTTTCCGTCGTCTGCTTGGTTAGAAGACTCATCAGCCTTGCTACTGCCGTCACCGGAGGCCTTCTTAGGCGCATCGGTCTCGACGGTCTCGGATGTGGTTAAATCAGAAAGCGTGCCCTTGTTGACTTTGGCATTGGCTTCTTGCTCTAGCTTTTTGCGGCGCTGGATTACTTTTACGTAGTCCATCACCAAATCACCCACTTTTTGGAAGTTCTTCATGTAGCGAACTTTGCTGCCCAAAGAAGCTACCGCCCCGGCACCTGCGGTTACTGCCGCTAAAACTACGGTGAGAATGATTTCAAAGACGCCGCCACCGGCCATTTCGGTTAATTCAAGCGAATGCTGGGCAGCCGCGTAGTCTTTGGCAAATTTATAGAAAATACTGCGCAAGCCGGAATCGTTATAAATAAGCGTGGCAACTTCAAGTGCCATATCGAACTGTTCGGCAGTCAACGCAGAAGGATCAAACCCCAATACATCGACGATTTCTTTTTTTGCCCCAGTAAGATAGGTGTTATTGGCTTTTTCGAGAGATTCCCAGCTGAGTTCGCCTTGCTCAATTAATGACCCTGTAATCACCACGGCCTGACGGACTGGGTTTACATAGGCGGCAACCTCGGCAACATCCTTAGCCCATATAGCTAAACCTTTGCCCGCTTCGTATAGGCCGTCACCTAATGCACCAGAATAAGTTTTTGTTTTCTCCCACCAGCCCTGTTTGCTGAGTTTAGCTTCTATCGCTGCCGCTTCGCGTTTTTCTTCGGCAATGATTTTTTGCAGGGCTTGGCGAATTTGCACCTTTAAATTCGCACTGCGTTCTTCGTTTTCGTAATTATTAAGTGGCGCCGCATTAACAACGATACGTTTACTTAAAAATGCCAGAAATAGTGCTTTACCCATGCGATCTTCAATACCCAAGCGAACAACATGGATATTAATATCTTCGGCTCGGGCGGTAGGATTGAATGAGGGACGAGAAACACCATTACCGGTAGGGAATTGTTTTTGCTCAACAAACGGGTCGATAGGCTTGCCGGGCCCAAAAAAACCTTCGTAGATTTTCTTTCTGGCAGCGGCATCAAAGTTATCTAAAATAGCTTTGGCTTCTTGAGCGGTTGGCCCGCCTGTGATTGGTGTGGAGGTACCTAACCCTGGTAAGAGCAAAAAGCGCTCGCCATCTTTACCTTTTACGTGCAGGTTAAACATGGTGTCCCTAACTTAAATGAAATTAATTGATAGAGCCATCAGTAACAGGAAACCACATACACACTCTAAAGTTGAGTGTGGCGGTGTCGGGTGCTCTGTATTGCTCAATTCTTTCTGCTAATTTAATAAACAATAACGCAACAAACAAATATGAATATGTTTATTTTTAACCTAAACAACTTCTTTAAACATTGGCAGATAGCAAATTTGTGATGCAGGGCTAAGGATAGTCTCAAGACTTACATCAAATTCTATCCAATTACGATGTTAATTGAGATTCTAGAAGAAAAACTCAGATATTTGCGCCAATTAGACAAGTCGCTGATTACGTCACAAATCCGGATTCTTATCAATTACCCATACGTAGAAAAAGAACATACAAAGGTGTTAGCTAACGCGAGTTTCGTAAATTTTGATGTCAGAAAATAGTTTGTTTTATTTCTAACAGTTTTAAGAAATCCTTGAAAAGCTGTCAACTTGGCCGCCGGACACCTGAGCCTCATGATTCGTGGGGATACAAGGGGCTTATTGAGCTTTGTTAACATTTTTTAAATGTACTTTGCGTTGCGATTGGTAATTGCGATGCAATCAGATAAGACCCTTAGCATTAATGCAAAGTATTTTTAGCTTCAAAAGTTTTTACAAAATCTTTGAGCTTTTTAAAAGTGTTGCAAACGCAAGAAACTGCTTATTTTTATCGAATCAAATAAACACATTAAATGCATGTTATTTTTTTAATAAAAGCATCTGTGTTATTTGTTATTAATTTCAGGCTTATATTGACGTAACACTAGAAAGCAGTAACTAGAGAATAATTTACGAACCTAAAATAACTTAAATTATTGCTTGCTAAAAGATATATACGGTTTTTACGAATAACATCAAGTTCCACTAATAAGCTTGGAAAACGCCAACAAAAAGAGTTCTCTACCTATTATGGTTTTAGATAACGTTTTTGTATCTCATTGGTTTTTGTATCTCATTGATATTGATTAAGACTTTCCAATTGTTAAGTTTAAAAATCTATCACATCAACCGCTAGAAAAAAGCCCCAACAAATTTGCTGAGGCTTGTCTTATAAAATTCAAAGATATTATTTATTAGCGATTAAACCTCTGCCAAATCTCCTTTTAACTCTAACCACACTTTGCGATCGCCGGAGCGTTTTTTGGCGAGCAGCATGTCCATGGTGCCGAAGGTTTGTTCTTCGTCGTCGATGTTGAGTCGTACAAGTTTGCGGGTGTCTGGCGCCATGGTGGTTTCACGCAGTTGCATGGGGTTCATTTCACCAAGGCCTTTGAAACGTTGTACGTTGGGTGTGCCACGTTTTTTCTCGGCTTTTAGTCGCTCTAAGATGCCGTTTTTCTCTTGTTCGTCGAGAGCGTAATAGACTTCTTGGCCTAGGTCTATTCGATACAGTGGTGGCATGGCAATGAAGATGTGGCCAGCTTCTACCAAAGGTTTGAAGTGTTTGACGAACAATGCACATAACAGTGTGGCGATATGCAATCCATCGGAGTCGGCATCGGCCAGTACGCAGACCTTGTGATAGCGCAGACTTTCTATATTGTCGCTACCGGGATCAACGCCCAGCGCTACGGAAATATCGTGTACTTCTTGACTGGCAAGAATATCGGCACTATCAACTTCCCAGGTATTTAAGATTTTACCGCGCAACGGCATGATGGCTTGGAATTCGCGATCGCGCGCCTGTTTGGCAGAACCACCCGCCGAATCACCTTCCACCAAGAACAGCTCGCCGCGAACCGGATCGTCACTGGAGCAGTCGGCCAGTTTGCCGGGTAAAGCGGGGCCTTGGGTGATTTTTTTACGGGCAATCTTTTTGCTGGAACGCACTCGACGCTGGGCATTGCTGATGCAGTAATCGGCAAGCTTTTCACCTTCTCCGGTGTGCTGGTTCAACCATAGGCTGAACGCATCTTTGGATATACCCGAAACGAAAGCTGCCGCCTCACGGGAGGAGAGCTTTTCTTTGGTTTGGCCAGAGAACTGCGGATCGGCCATTTTCGAACTCAGAACAAAACAGCAGTTAGTCCAGATGTCGTCGGGCGTTAGTTTAATACCGCGCGGGAGCAGGTTTCTAAACTCGCAAAATTCACGCAAAGCTTCTAATAAACCGGTACGCAGGCCATTAACATGGGTGCCGCCTTGGGAGGTGGGAATTAAATTTACGTAGCTTTCTTGAATAAGTTCGCCACCTTCAACCAACCACTGCACGGCCCAATCGGCGCCTTCGGTTTCACCGGTGAATGACCCGACAAAAGGCACTTCCGGCAGGCTTGTCCAGCCTGAAGTTGCTGCTAACAGATAATCTTTAAGTCCGTCTTCGAAATACCACTCGTCGATTTCATCGGTTTGCTGGTTATTAAAAACCACCTTTAAACCGGGACATAAAACCGCTTTTGCGCGCAACACGTGGCGCATGCGTGAAATCGAGAACTTGAAGGTATCGAAGTATTTAGGATCGGGTAAAAAGCGCACGCTGGTGCCGGTATCTTTTTTAGCGCAGGTGCCAATAACTTCTAGATCGCTGGCTTTGTCACCACCCATAAAGCCGATGCGGTGTATTTGTCCATCTCGACGAATGGTTACTTCAAGAATCTTCGACAGCGCGTTTACAACACTCACCCCCACCCCGTGCAAGCCACCGGAGAACTGGTAGTTGTTGTTGTTAAACTTACCGCCAGCGTGGAGGGTAGACAAAATCACTTCAACACCCGGTTTACCTTGCTCGGGATGGATATCCACAGGCATACCGCGACCATTATCGGTAACGGTCATGGAGTGATCTTTATGCAAAGTAACGATGATTTCATTGGCGTGACCGGCCAAGGCTTCATCCACGGAGTTGTCGATAACCTCTTGTGCCAAATGGTTTGGCCGTGTGGTTTCTGTATACATGCCGGGGCGCTTTCGCACCGGATCCAGTCCCGTTAGGACTTCGATATCTTGAGAGGTATATTTAGACATGAAAGCGTTCAAATAATAGTGGCGATAGTTCTAGCGTAACCGTTTCTTGGAAAAATGTATTCCCTCAAAAATCAATCAGTTAGCCCTTTTGGAAGAATTCACGATAAAAGCTAACGGTTGCGGGTAGATGCCGTTCGAAGTGTTCAAAACCATGATTCCCACCCTCTTCAACTAATTGACGAGCACCGGCGTATTTGGCCACAGCCAAGCGATAATCAAGGGTTTCATCGCCAGTTTGCACCATCAACCAATAGTTTTCTGGCTTGGTCATGGGAGCAGATCCGATTTCGGCCAACTCATCAACATGTTGCTGACTTAAATGGTAACTCCGCTCGGAGTGGTAATTTTGCACGGTTTGACCTACATATCGCGGGAGTAACTTATGCGGTTCACAGGCAGGATTAATCAAAACCGCTGGCAAGTCGTAGCGCTCGGCTAGATAAGTAGACCAGAAACCACCCAGTGAACTTCCCATTAAATAGACGCGCCCGACCAAACCTTCAACGATTTGCGTCAAAGTATCTCTAACGTCAAAAGGATATGGGCTTAGCTCTGGGGCAACAAAGCGTATCTCGGGATGACATTCAGCAAGCCATTCTTTGGTTTTTTGCGCTTTGTAAGACTGCGGCGAGCTTAAAAATCCGTGAATGTATAAGAGAGTTTCATCAGACATGGTTGGTGTATTCCAATTAATGCTTCAGGAATACTAATCGATGAACTTAGTGATGCCAAATCCGCAGCCTAAGCGGTTTGCGGATTTGAGAGATATGACCGGAGACTAATAGCCGTGAGAACTGTAATCAACCTTGTAGTCCCTCTCGGACACTCGATTAACTTCCGTCGTGATTTGACCATCGGCGTGTAATTCAAACATTCGATAACCGGGCATCTCAGTATCTAATGTGAAGTCATCACAATTGGGTTTGAACTGAATACACGTTGATGGACTGGCAAACAAATGCACACCATTACGCTCGGTATGAAAATCTTGGTGAACATGTCCCCAAGCAACGCCGCGAACATTTTTGTGCTTGTCGATGATGCTAAAAAACCGATCGGCACTGCGAACAATGTACTGATCAATCCAAGCACTACCAACACGCACCGGCTGGTGATGCAAAAACACCATAACGTGGTGATTAGGGTGACGCGCCAACGTTTTGTCTAAGAACGTTAACTCAGTATCGGCAAGATCACCGTACTCGTATCCGGGTACTCGTGAATTGAGCAATATGAATATCCACGAATCGTTAACCAACACCGGATTCATTACCGCAGGCCCCATCACTCGGGCCATGACTTCGTGGTCATCATGGTTACCAGGCAAGCACGCATAGCGAGAGAACCCAAACTCAGCGATGGTATCGGCGAAGCGACGGTATGATTCTGGGCTACCGTCGTTAGAAATATCGCCAGATGCAATCAATAAGTCGTGAGCAGACAGATCTGCTAACACATCCCGTAGGCTTTGGTCGGCGTCAACGCCAAGCAGCTTATCGCCGTAGCTGCGACCCAAATGAGGATCGGTAACTTGAGCGATACGAATCGGTTTTGATGTGTGCATATACAAGGTCTGCCCCCGTTTTGCGGAGTTTAAAGCTTTGCGTAGTAGCCCTGAAAATATTGATATCAAGGTTCCAACTCCGTTGGTCTGAACAGTCAGAGCTATTTAGTTCGGAGTATACAAAAATAGATTGGTGATCAGAAACTATACGGGTTGAATTCGAGAATCTTTTGTCTGATTTTATGCTCCAGTACACAAATTGGAGCGTCAAAGCGTCGAAATCTTGTAAAATCTACCTATTTTCAAGCCGTCAACTGACATTCTGAGTGTCAACTCGACCACACGATAAGCAGTGCGCAAGCCATTCACCTAAGAATTTGTTGAGCTGTGCCTTCTCATCTACGTGGTACATGTTTTTGTTGGGATAATGATATCGAGCACGTGTGTTCCAATGCTCATCCCAAGAAACCACCTCAGCCATTTTCGCATCGTGATACATACGCACACGCAAAACACAGTTGGGCGACCAGCCATGACTAGGCTCGCTCTGTTTAAATTCAATGGTCGAGGTATACGGCGCCTGCTCAAGAACCTTTAGAGAAACCTGTTCGCGATTGTGATGGTGACGACCATCAAGCACATAATCTCTAGACTCTTTTGGCTCCATGGTTGGTAGCAGTTTAAGTAGGCGATGATAATTGGCATCACACTCAGCCTGCTGAGCGCGCAAGTCGACGACATACTGACGGCGTTCTTTAAGTACTGAGTTCATAATCTCCAACAACTCTTTTGTACGGTAAGTTTTGTACGGTAAATGATTGCCCTAAACGGCCAATTTCTAGTTCAGGAAACGCTGATTAACCTAGAGTTTCTCGCGACACAAGGATGTGTCGCCAATTTCAAGAACGGTAAGTGATTGAAATTGTGAAGAAATTGGAAATCGCATTGTCAATTTCTGTTCTCTGATTAAATCATGGATGAGTTAATCAGAGGTTCCTTCAGTTTAGAATCCGTCAGCCAAATTAACGAATTTCCAAAGACATGGCTAGGCGCAATGAATACGCCAACTTTTCGGATTTGGAGACTTGCTTTGCTTCTCCCGATAATCCCAAAAGAAGAGTTAGTCTCGATGCGCCTCGATAAGTCGCGCTCGGTTTAGCGCTAGCCACTGCAAAGCTATAACGGTTGCAGCGTTATTGAACCGATCCGTAAAGATTCGATTTAGCACAGTTTCCGCAGATTCAACGTGCACACGAATGTCTTCGTTTTCGTCATCCAAACCATGAACACCGCCAATCTTGCTAAGATCTCCCAGCGCGCAATACAGCCAAACGCGCTCGTCACAACCTCCAGGTGTTGATAGATAAGAACCTATTTCGATAATTTCTGCGGGATAAAAGTCGGCCTCTTCGACAAGCTCTCTCTCAATGGTCGAGCGGCCGGTTTCGCCTTTGTCGATCATTCCTGCTACAACCTCCAAGCACCATGGATTTTGTCCGGCGGCCATAGCGCCTACCCGAAACTGCTCAACATAGCCGATTTGATCGGCTTTTGGATCGTACAAAATAGCCGCAGCCGCATCGCCGCGCACAAATAGCTCCCGAGAAAAATTTTTGCTCCAGCCGCCGTTAAATAATCGATGCTTAAGTGTGTACTTGAGCATCTTAAAGAAGCCTTGATAAGCAACCTGCGTATTTTCAAGCGTAACGTCTTGGTCTGTGAATGATGACTTATTGCTTGTATCCATAAAGTTTTCCTAAATCAGTGCGTTAATGCCCTGCACACAACAATTCTTAATGGTTCGCAGCACTTACTTACGCAGCGACCATAATCTTTGGGCTTTTGTTAAATATATTTGCAGGATTGTGCAAGACAAACGATAGAGAAGCGATAAAATTACAGGAGAATGAGAATGGATCCACCAACAATGCACATCATTTAAGACTGAGTGTTTTCATTGACATTTGAAACCGTAATTTAAGCACCCATATAAACAGACTATTGCATTTATCGTTGATTGAAGTGAAACCATTTTCGTTCCGTTTACGTCAAAGGTCACAACTCGACGACTCTCGACACCTATATCGTCTTAGGGTTAACGTCCACAAACCACTCTCGAACTGTGTTGGTGAATCGCGTCGAACCATCAATCATCTGAATGTTGCACGCTTCATAATGCAAACTCGCTCCAATTCTCAAGCCTTTTGGTAAATCCAAAAGGTATTTTATGGAATCAAAGGCTTCATACGCATGGTAAAAAAACCACTTCAGTATCTGTTATCTTTCTCGTTACTGGCCGCTCCATTGACCAGCTTCGCCATCGATTTAAAAGGCGTTTACCAGCTCGCGTTGGAAAATGAACACCAATTAAAAGCCGACGAAGCCGCCTACCGAGCCGGAATTCAGGCAAAAATCATCAACCGAACCGGGATTGTGCCAAACATTGGCGCGTCGGCAGAATATTCCGACATTAATATTGAAACCGGATTCAGTAACTTTAATACCGCATCGCGTTCAGTGAATTACTCCATCTCACTGACCCAAGCATTGTTCGACCTAAACGCTTGGTACACCTACAAACAAGGTTTACGTTTAACTGATCAGGCAGAAGCGCAATTTGCTGCCGATGAGCAAGCGTTTATTCTTCGTGTGGCCAACGCTTACTTTGATGTCTTGCGTGCCGCAGACGTGTTGGAGAACTCCATTGCGCTTGAAAAAGCACTTAAAAGCCAGTTGGAGCAAACTCAGCAGCGTTTTGAAGTGGGCCTAACGGCCATTACCGATGTGCATAACGCTCAGGCTGATTACGACAGTGCTCGCGCACAAACCCTAGGTAACCGCAACACTCTGGGCAGCGCCTACGACACACTCGAAGTGATTACCGGTGCTTTGCAAAACTCGGTATCGTCGTTGTCGGACAACTTCCCGGTCACCGAACCTGTACCAAACACTCGCCAAGAGTGGGTCGATTTTGCTCTGCAAAACAACAACTCGTTGAAAGCTGCAAAACTTGCCGCCGAAGCAGCAAGACAAAGCTCCAAAGCAGCAGCCAGTGCTATTTTACCAACCGTTGATGCAACGCTATTGGCGTCACAGGATCACAACTTTGACGGCGACCCAGATATCGATCGCGATGGTTTTACTGTATCGGTGACCCTGCCAATCACCAATGGCGGTGGTTTGAATGCGCAAAAACGCCAAGCGCACGCCCAATATACGCAAACTCAAGAATCGTATTTGCAAACCAAGCGTGAAGTTATCCAATCGGCACGTTCACAGCACTTGGGTGTGTTAACCGATGTCGCGACTGTTTCAGCCCGTAAACAAGCCATCATCTCTAGTGAGAGCTCTTTGGAGGCAACACAAGCGGGCTACGAAGTAGGTACCCGTGATTTTGTTGATGTATTGAATGCTCAACAAGGTGTGTTTGAAGCCAAGTCTAACTACTACAACGCGCTTTACGATTACATCATCGATACGCTGTCGTTGAAGCAAACTGCTGGCACCTTAACTCCGGGGGATATCTTAGAGTTAAACAACTGGCTTGATTCTGCCGATGAAAAAACCCGTGCTAATTACGGTGTAGATTAATCGTTGCTGTGCACCTATTAAATTGGTTGTCCGATCAAATTGGTTGTCCGATCAAATTGGTTGTCCTATCAAATCGATTTAATAGGTGCACATACTTCAAGCTCTTAAGATTCGCACCTTTTCAAACCTACACCCTCTCGCCGCGCAATCCGCTCTACCCTTCTCTCTCATCTCCCAACTACAAAGAACTGTTATATCGTTTGACTCCAGCTTCCAAAGCATTTTTTATGAAGGGTTGATGCCAGATTGTTGCACCATAAATGCATCACAGATTTTTAAGTGCTGAATTTGTCCACAACCAAAAAATTTTGTAAGTGCTTGATTTTTATAACATGTCATAAAGCTGTCGGGTGCCTGTCGTCACCGTCAAAGCCGTTTTAGCACTACTTTTAACGCCGTTACAGCAGATAGGAAAACGATATGATCATTCGAAAACTTCGATTGCAACGCGGCTGGTCCCAAGACCAATTGGCCCAGCTAAGTGGTTTAAGCATTCGCACGATTCAAAGAATCGAGCGTGGCGAGAAGCCCAGTTTGGAGTCTTTGAAATCCTTAGCTGCTGTTTTCGAAACCACGATCGAAAAATTACAAACGGAGCCAGACATGCAAAACGACACATCGATGACAATGGAAGAACAACTTGTAATTGATCAAGTAAGATCGATAAAAAGTTTCTATTCTCACTGCGTTACCTATGTAACCGTGATTAGCTTGTTGTTTATTATCAATTTGGCGACAAATCCTTCGCACATTTGGGCTTGGTGGCCGGCGATGGGCTGGGGAATTGGCATTATCAGTCACGGATTGAGCGCTTTTGAAATCACCAACCTGTTTGGTGCTAACTGGGAAAAACGTCAGATCGAAAAGCGCCTTGGCAGAAAGCTGTAAAAATAACACGTCATAAATAGACCAGTGTTTTATCCGCAAAACCAATAAAAATCTCTTCATATTCTTCTTTACTCGGGTTTATAACCAAAACCCGGGTAAAGAATGACATTTCTTGATGCAAACTCTTCTAAAATAGGATCAGCATCGTCAAAATAGTGTGACGTCAATGTCATCTGAGAAAAGCACTGATGTAGACGCACTTCTAAAGCGTCCTAAACATTAATCCTACAACTGCCAAATTGCGAAACTATGGTCGTCTTACCTACAGAAAAGCGAATTGATTGGACCCGCCCACCGGTTGCGGTGTTTGCGTTAATTCTAATCAATATTTTGGTGTTCCTTGTTTATCAAAGTGGTGACGACAAGAAGTTCGAACATGCAGTTGGGGAATATCAAAGCCGCGGCCTTAATGAACTCGAATTAGCGCCCTACGAAAATTTTTGGGAGAAGACCTACGGCGAAAAAACAGGACTGACCTTCGCCGAATACAAACGTGAAAATCCTAACGATGTGCTCGGCGATATGGTGTTCAACGAGAAATTCGCCGAATTTGTTGCCGAGACCGACTCCTTTTACAAAAGTGATCCCGATTTATTAAACCGCTGGCGTACCGACCGCGAAAAAGTCCAAGCGATTGTGAACACCGTTAGTCATCGCGCTTATGGTTTAAGTCCCAAAGAATTCAGCATTGTCACCCTAATCACCCACCAATTTTTACACGGCGATACTTGGCATCTATTGGGTAACATGGTGTTTTTGTTGATTTGCGGCTTCGCCGTTGAGGCTGCACTGGGATTAACTCGCTTTGTCATTTATTACCTAATTGGTGGTATGGGCGGCGGCCTCATGTACTGTATTTTTCCGTCGAGCTTTGACGGCAGTACGCATCTAGTCGGTGCAAGTGGCGCCATTTCAGCGGTTATGGCGATGTACGTAACCCTGTTTCAGTTGAAGAAAATCGAGTTCTTTTATTGGGCTTTTGTGTTCGTTGGTTACTTTAGAGCACCGGCTCTGTGGCTTTTACCGTTTTATATTGTCAGCGAATTAATGCGGCTTATTTTTGATGACAACTCGCCTGTCGCCTACAGCGCTCACGTCGGTGGTTTTTTAGCCGGTGGAGCACTGATTTTCTATACGCTCTATACCAACAGCCGCGCCATCGACCAAGATTATTTACAACAAAATCAACAGGTTGATACTTTTTTAGAAGATCAGGACAAGGTATATCGCGCAATTGCCTCCTACGACTTTACTCGTGCACTAAAACTGGTGGATGAAATGATCGCAACCCACGGTGAGCAAACACCGTTATTGCAGATCAAACTTAATTTATTCAAAGCCGTGGGCGGAGAAAACCAGAGAGAATTTTTGATCGAGTGCTTGAATCAACACAATAAGCTCGAAGGACTGGCTACCGCTTGGTCTAACTACTGGCGAAGCCTAGGGGAGACCGAGCAATTCGAGTTTGCCAATGAAACCCAAGCGCAAATCGCATTAAAACTCTTGGATAATAAAGAAGGCTTGGCCAGCGAAAAAATTCTGAAAAACCTTTTAGAAAATAACTTCGTGGGTGCCGCCTGCGCCAAACTAGCGCGCCGGTTATCGCATTTTTATGAACGTGAAGGTTACATCGACAAAAAACTTCACTATGATCAGTTGGCCGATGAACTTACCGCCAAACTATAAATTAAGGGATTTACGAGGTTAAACCTCGATCGTCGCCATTCATGAGCCACTGCAAATATCATCCACTGGTCTCGGCCAGTTACTACTGCCGCCACTGTAAGCGTTTTACCTGCGATAACTGTAGCGACGAGAATGTGGCATCTGAAAACGATGAAGCCAAGCGCTGTTTTATTTGTCGCCAGCCACTCAGTTTTTTAGGTGCTGCCTACAGTGTTGAGCCCTTTTGGCGCCGTCTGAATAAAATCTACCGCTACGGATTCAAACCTCAAGCACTTCAGCTCATTGCACTGACAACCGTATTGACGCTAGTCGCCCAGTTCATTGGTATTTTCTGGGTGTATATCTTGCCACTGGCAATTTCGCTGCGCTACTCATTCGATTGTTTAGAAAAAACCGCCGAGGGCGTGATGGAACCGCCCCAGGTTGTCGATAGTTTACAGGGTGGCTTAAAGCTGCTGATTCAACTTATCGGCATCATGATCTTGGCGTTTGCGTTACTGCATTTTACCAGCGCATTTTTAGGCGCAGAGCTCGCCATTGTGATGGTGCTGCTCGAACTATTCTTGCTGCCCGCCGTATTTATTTTACTGGCCATCGAAGGTTCACTGCCGGAAGCGGTGAACCCGAGCAACATCAGTCGGCTTATCAAGGCCACCGGCGCATCCTATGTAATCATGTTAATTTTTATCGCCATTATGATGTCGTCGGTGGTGGTACTTGATGGATTAATTGGTGCGGGTCACTCCAACATTCAAATCATTGCCAACAGCATGATCTCTGGTTACTACCAAATCATCACCTTTCACATGATGGGTTATTTGGTTTTCCAAAAACAAGATGCCTTAGGATTTTACGCCGCAGATTCCAGCGTTATTCGCGAGCCACGCCAGGAGTTAGACGTACGTCTGGCACACATTGAGGTGTTGGTAAAAGAAGGTCTTTATCAAGACGCGTTAGAGATTTACAAAGAAATTCTGCCCAAAAACTACAACAATTTAAGTCTTTGGGAAAAATGCTTTCGATTGATGTGTGCGGTAAACGATAAAGACGGATTGGTTCGATATGCCGACGCTTATCTACCCAGAATTATGTCGCGCAATGAAGAATTCGCGACCACAAGCACCTACAGAACCATCATTAATGTGGCGCCTGATTACATGCCACAAAAACCCGATATTTGTATTCAACTGGCTCGGGACCTACTAAACCAAGGCGATCCTAAGGCGGCAATTAAGCTACTCAACAACTTCCACAAACGCTTTAACGATAAGTCGTTGGTCTTTTCTGCTTACTCATTATTAGTCACCGCGCTTGAAAAGGTGCCTAATCTTGCTGCCAAAGCCGACAACTACCGTAAGTTTTTAGCCAAACTTGAAGCGGACATGTCTGCCGAGCGGGAGCAAGAACTCAAAGACAACCCGCTGGCAAAATTTATGTCTCGCTAGATCAACCTAACTGTTACTTTTCTGGCAGTTATTTTTCTAGCCAGCACATTTCTGTTGAGTACTTTTACCGTTTAGCACTTACGCGCTAATGGCCGCGTATAACAAACTAGAAGCAATCGCCCACATGGTCACACCAACAATACCGTGCAACACCTTCCAAGCCTTGGCATTGGCAAACACGGGCTGCAAAATTTTACCGAGCAAACATAGGCTAATAAACCAAGAGATAGAACCCAAGGAAGCGCCTAGGGCAAACAACCACTGGTGATTTTCTGGTAACGCAGCACCCACCGAGCCAATCAAAATAACGGTATCAAGATAGACGTGTGGATTTAACAAACTCACCGCTAAGGTGGTGAGAATGATGGTTCTACGCGCGGTAACGACCTGATCATCGGCCACCAAACTCTGCTCGACGCGCATTTCCATAAACGATCGCGCACCGTACCAAAACAGAAAGGCAGCGCCACCTAATTTAAAAAACATCATCAAACCGGGCGCGTTTTCGATAACTAGGCCCAAACCGAACACACCGGCGCTGATCAACATGATATCAATCAGCATACAAATTCCGGCCATCAACCACTGGTGTTGATTACGAATACATTGGCTGATAAGCAGCGCGTTTTGGGCGCCAATTGCGGCGATTAAACCAAGAGTCAAAGAATAGCCTTGAACGATCGGCAACAAGCTGGTCATAGTTTTCTTCTTAAAAAATACGGGATAGAGATAAAACCAATGAGGAATTCATCGGGTACTGTGGACAAGTTCTGCTAAGTTTAAGACACTGCTTTCATCCACAAAAACTAAATATATTTATCTCAGATAAGTTTTTCTAATGCAGCTCATCAACAAACAACTGCGCGCGCTGGCCGCCGTAATCGAAAGCGGCAGCTTTGATCGCGCCGCGGAACGCCTGAATATCTCCCAGTCGGCGGTATCGCAACGCATCAAGCAGCTCGAACAGCAATCTGGGCAAACGCTACTGTTGCGCTCTAGCCCGCCCGTGCCGACCGAGCTGGGCAAGCGCCTTATGAGCTTTTACCGCCAAGCCGAACTGCTTGAATCTGAAATGTTCGGCAGCACCAATAACACCGTTCACAAACTGACTATTGCCGTAAACGCCGACAGCCTTGCCACCTGGTTTTTGAAGGCAACTGCTGAATTTATGCAGCAAAAAACCGTGTTGCTCGATCTACGTGTTGATGACCAAGACCAAACCTTGCAGCTATTGCGCACCGGCGAAGTGGTTGGCGCTGTGAGCGCCGAATCTCAAGCGGTATCTGGCTGCGATTGCTACACCTTAGGCGAAATGATTTACCACTGCGTATGCACGCCGGAATTCTATGCGCGATATTTTCCCGAAAAACCCAGCACCGAGCGTTTTAAATTAGCACCGGCCCTGCATTACGGCCCCAAAGACCAGCTGCAAGAAAAATATTTGGCGGAGCATTTTGATATTACCTTGGCGGATTACCGCTACCATCAAATTCCATCCGTTGAAAACTATTTGGATTTTATTAAACTCGGATTTGCCTGGGGAATTGTTCCCCAATTACAATGCCAAAAATACATTGATCGTGGCGAACTGATAATTTTAAATCCAGAAATTCCCATTACTGTGCCTCTTTACTGGCATACTTGGTCGGTAAAATCCGATTTATTACGCGCGTTCACCACGAAATTAATTCATTATTGCCATCAACATTTTTAAGAATTTTTTATGACCTTATCTGTATTCACTATTCGTCAGGGACAATTGCCCGACCTGCAAACACTGGTTGATTTCAACCAAGCCATGGCTTTAGAAACCGAAGGCAAAGAGCTAGACTCCAGCATTTTAACCGCCGGTGTCACCGAACTTCTTAAAAACCCTTCTCGCGGATTTTATTTAGTGGCAACACAAAATGATGTGGTTGCTGGAAGTTTAATGATTACCAAAGAGTGGAGCGATTGGCGCAATAAAGAATTTTGGTGGATTCAAAGTGTTTATGTGGCCGAACCATTTCGTCGCCAAGGCGTGTACAAACAGCTTTATGCAGCGGTAAAAGAAATTGCCGAAACCCAAGGCAATGTGTGTGGATACCGTTTATACGTAGAAAAAGAAAATACTACGGCGCAAAAAACCTATCAAAACCTGGGCATGCATGAAAGTTATTATCTGATGTACGAAGAATACCAAAACCAATAAAGCCACAGATCAATTTCATGCACAAAATTTTCATTGTTGGTCTACCGCGCACAGGTACGACCAGCATATGCCAGCTTTTTTTACAACTCAACTATTCGGTTGCACATACCGCTTACAGTCAAGCCTGTATTGAAAAAGCCCAGGTTATTGCCGATACGCCTATATTTTCAGACTTTTTTGAATTAAACGAAGTCTTTCCAAACAGTATTTGGATTTATTTACATCGCAACATTAACGACTGGCTGCCGTCCATCCTGTTGCTGCTTAAAAAAATTACTCAAAAACCCGCAAAGGATTTACATCCTTTATTACACAGATCGTTAACACGAGTTTTTGGAGATTTGTATTCGTTGGATTTTAATGAAGAAAAGCAACAACCAGCTATTTATGAACATCTACACCGATGTTATATCAATCATTACAACACCGTTAAAAATACCGCAAAAACCTTAAACAAAAATCTGTTGGAATTTCAATTAACACCAGAAACTACTCTTGCACAATTCGATAATACCGCCACCAACATTCTTTCGACCGCGTTAAAAAACTCGAATTTCACTCTTAAAAATAAGACAATAATTCTAGCAACACAAAAATCTAATTCAACGGGAAAAATAAACACCTGGAATGAATTAAAGCACGACAACAAAATAAGCTCGCATTTATCAGGCAATCAGCGTCGGCGTTATTACGATTATTCACCAACGCTTGCGTTCTTTGATGCCGACAATAAACCCTTAAATTTTCGATAAAAACGGCAATAACGCATCTTTAACTCGATCCAACGCGCCTCGATTTTTCTTGGCAAAAGTTAAGGCTGCACCACCTTTTTCTGCGCGTAAATCATCGCTTTGTAGCTCCATTAATGCCTTCAGTAATTGCCCTGAATCGTGAACAATTTCTAAGGCAGTAACTTGGTTTAATTGCGAGGAAATCACCGAAAAATTAAACAAACTCGGCCCACTCAGCAATGGCAGCGACCAGTTAGCAGGTTCTACTAAGTTATGTCCGCCATTTTCAACCAAACTGCCACCCACAAAAGCCACATCGGCCAACCCGTAAAGCAACATTAATTCGCCAAGCGTATCGCCTAAAATTACCTGTACATCCTTAAAATTTAACTCTGAATTGGCAATCCATAAACTGCGCTTTACGAATTTAAAGGGCGAGCACAATTGCGCCACAGACTCAAAACGTTCTGGATGCCTAGGGACAAGTATCAACAAGCCGTTAGGATTTTGTTTCAGAAGTTCTTGATGAACCTGAAGAACAATTTCATCTTCACCCAAATGTGTGGATGCTGCGATCCAAATAAAATCTTTACCCGCTTCACGCAATTGGTTTTTGAGCTGTAAGGCGCAGTTACGCAGGGTTTCGCTTATCGTAATATCAAATTTAATACTGCCAAGTACGTTGATTTTTGATTCAACGTCTGCCAGCTGTAAAAAATGTATTTTATCGGTTTCGTATTGAACCAGTAATTTATCAATATCCGCCAACATGGTTCGACTTAAACCACCGAGCTTCGCGTAACCTTTTGCGGATTTCTCAGATAAACGCCCATTAACCAAAAAACTGGTAATACCGCGCTTTTTGCAGTGCTTTAAAATACTCGGCCATAATTCCGTTTCCATAACCAACAGTATTTTAGGATTAAACGTATCCAAAAAAGACGTGACAAATTTTTCCAGATCGTAAGGTGCAAATACCAACCAAGCGCGATCGCCAAAGGTTGACTGCAATTGATCTCGTCCGGTAGGTGTTGAACAGGTTAGTAATAATTGAAAACGATCTAGACCGATAAGCCACTCAATAAGCGGCTGCGCGGCAATGGATTCACCCACAGAAACGCAATGCAGCCAAACAACCGGTTTATTGCTGTGATAACTCTGGGGATAAGTTCCGTAGCGTTCTGAAACATTTTGGCCGTATCCGGGGTTTAATTGTGCGCGTTTTTTTAAACGTCGCTTCACCAAAGGTAAAGCGGCTCGCCAAATTAATTGATATTGCCAATAGTTCATGAGTTCGACGGTATTCCATCAACGCTGGTAGTTAAGTAACCTCTGATTAACTTAGCCACGATTTAATCAAAGGACACGTCCTTGTATCACTGGCAACTCTGGATGATTTCGTGTTGCCGTAGGTGTCGATTTTAGTCCTGTTGCTGGTTGGAATGAAACTGAGCATAGGCACCGTTTTTTGCCAGTAATTCTTGATGAGTACCTATTTCAAGAATTTCACCCTGCCCCATAACCACAATGCGATCGGCATTTTCAATGGTCGATAAACGGTGGGCAATAACAATGGTAGTTCGGTTTTTCATTAACTCTTCAAGCGCCGCTTGAATAGCGCGTTCTGATTCGGTATCCAGTGCAGAGGTTGCTTCGTCCAAAATTAATATCGGTGCATCTTTTAACAGTGCACGAGCAATCGAAATTCGCTGACGTTGGCCACCCGAAAGGCGGGTACCATCTTCACCAATAATGGTTTTAAAACCTTCTGGAAGCTGGTCGATAAACTCTTTAGCGTGTGCGGCTTCGGCAGCGCGGATTATATCCTCTTCACTGGCTTTACTGAGTGTACCGTAGGCAATATTCTCGGCTACGCTGCAATTGAATAAGGTAACGCTTTGGCTCACCAACGCAATTTGGTTGCGTAAATTCGTTAATTTATAATCTTTTAGGTTCCGACCATCCAACAAAATCTCACCGGAGTCAGGTTCATAATAACGGCTAATTAACGCAGCCAAGGTGGTTTTACCGCTGCCCGACTGCCCAACCAAAGCGACGGTCTCGCCGGGTTTAATGGTTAAATTAATGGCATTAATGACCGGATTCGATTCGGGATTATACCGAAACAGTACATCTTTAATTTCTAGATGGCCTTTAACTCGATCAATTTCATACTGACCCTGATCAGGCTCAGAGTCGCTATCGAGAACATCAAACACACTTTCTGCCGCAGTAATGCCGCGCTGAATCATGCCGCTTACCTGAGTGAGCGCACGAATAGGACGCGCCAATAAACCCGCCATAACAATATAGGCTACGTGTTCTTCGGGAGTGCCGTTAATAAACAACACCAAAAACATAACCCCGGCGAGTGCAATCGACAAAATAAATTGCAGCACGGGCGTTTGCAGGGAGTGCACGAAATTGAATTTATTACCCTGTTGAGTATTACGATCACTGCTTTGATAAAAACGATCACGTTCGTAATCTTCGCCACCGTAGCCGCGCACTAAGCGATATCCAGAAATTGCTTCGTTGGCGACGTGAGCAAGATCACCCATACTCGATTGCATACGCTTACTGAGCTTACGGAATCGTTTACTGGCCAGAGCAACAATACCCGCCATAAAGGGCGCGATTAATAAAAAGATCAGTGTGAGCTGCCAGTTTTTATAAAATAAATAACACAGCAATGCGATTACCGTGAAACCCTCGCGAAATACGGTTTTTACCGCATTAGAAGCCGACGTGCTTACCTGATTTATGTTGTAGGTAATGATGGCAACCATTTCTGCCGAATTACGTTGATCAAAATAATGACTCGGTAAATAAAGAATTTTCGCAAACAACTCTTTGCGTAGATCATTAACAACGGCCAGTGAGACCAACGACATGGAGTAGTTTGCTAGAAAATAACTGGCGCCACGAATAAACGCTAAAACCACCACCAATAAAGGCACGAAATACAGATGACCTTCCTGTGGGTTTTGCAGTGCTTTAATAAATTCTTCAATAACGTAACCAAACGATGCTTGCGTTAGGCTGTAAATAAGAAAACCCAAAATCGATAAACCAAATTTGAGTTTATGGGATTTTATATACGCGAGAAGTCTTTTATATATGTCCCAGCTGGTTTTGTTGCCAGCCGCAGATTCTTGGTTATTCATAACGTTTCAATGTGTTGTGTTTTTATGCGGTGCTCTTTTGCATAAAAAATTCGGTGGAATAACAAATAGATGGGTATTGATCGATAAGATCGTTTATCTCTGTTTGAATTTTTGCAGGCGGATAGTCAAATCCGGGGGAGTGTATTTCAATAATTTTTAATTGATTAGCGCCTTTAGCGGCGGTGTTTAAATCCGATTTTGGTCCAAGCAGGCAAACGGTGGGAATACCTAATGCCGCTGCCAAATGACTTAAACCATTATTAACAGTCACTATGGCGCGCGCCTGCACCATTACCGCAGCAATTCCCGAAAGTGAAAGCCTTGGCATAATTTCTACCGAAGAAATTCCTTCGGCCATACTTTTAACGTAGCTGCCCGATTCGGCATCACGCCACAACAGCTTCACTCGCAAGCCTTGATCAACCAAATTTTGAATTAACTGTCTACCTAACGCGGCTGGATAACGCTGCTTGCTATCTTTACAGCCAAAACACAGAACCACACTGTTATCACAGCCTTGGCAAAAACTGTTTGCGTCCAGTGAATAAAAACAATTTGGATAAGTAATTTTGTAGTTGATACCTTCTGAAAACAGACGGCGAATTTGTTCGACTCTATGCAGATTGCATTGGGCGGGAATTTTTTGATTGTACAAAAACGAATAGGTTTTTTTCTTATCGTTTAGGCGACTAAAGCCCACACTATTAGTATTGAATGATCGACTGAACCATGCACTCAACCAATTTCCGTGTAAATCAACCACCCAATCGTAGGCGTGTTTGCGCAGCTGAATGCGCAAGCGTTTTAATTCGTTAGACGCAACCAGCGATAACATACCGATTCGCCAGTCTTTTACCGCTAATGTGAATACTCTATCGACCGCAGGATGCCAAGAAGGAACCTGAGCCCAACGCTCGTCAACGACAACATCAATTGCTATGTGGGGAAAAGCATGTTTGGCATCGCTAAACGCGGGTAGCATTTGAACAACGTCAGCCAAATTTCCGGCATTTAAAACCAGGATTCGCACAAAAACCTTCCGTACAGAAAGTAGGGTTACATCGATAATTCAAAAATTCTAAGATCTTTGACTAATGCATCCGTGATTTAATCAAAAGAGAGAAATCGGCGGTGTTGTATTCGATTTCTTCACAATTTCAACGACTTGTGGTCATTAAATTGTTCGACACCTGCTTGTGTCGGTAAAAACTCTAGGAACCTCTGATTAACTCATCCATGATTTAATCAGAGGACAGAAATTGAAAATGCGATTTCCAATTTCTTCACAATTTCAATCACTTACCGTTCTTGAAATTGGCGACACATCCTTGTGTCGCGAGAAGCTCTAGGTTAACCAGAGTTTCCTCTAACGTCATCAGAGCTTTAATAAATAAGAAAAAAGCCTCTAAATGAGGCCTTTTTCTATATTCGAATTTTAGTCGCTACTAAAAATTATTTCGCTACTGGAGTCAACCAGTTTAGGTATTTTTCATCACGGCCATGAATGCAATCAAAATATTTTGTTTGCAATGCTTCGGTCACAGGGCCGCGCTTACCAGAACCGATTTTACGGCCATCAAGTTCACGAATCGGTAAGACTTCTGCTGCGGTGCCGGTAAAGAATGCTTCGTCAGCGATGTACACTTCGTCGCGTGTAATACGGCGTTCTTTGATGGTGTAGCCGGCATCTTCGGCTAAACGCATCACGGTCGAGCGAGTAATACCGTCTAGACAAGAAGTCAGCTCAGGCGTGTGAATGACACCGTCACGAACCAAGAAGAAGTTTTCACCACTACCTTCTGCCACGTAGCCGTCTACGTCTAACAACAAGGCTTCGTCACAGCCGCATTGCAAGGCTTCTTGCAGGGCTAACATACTGTTGATGTAGTGACCGTTTGCCTTTGCCTTACACATAGAAATATTGACGTGATGACGCGTGTAGCTGGAGGTACGAACTTTAATACCCACTTCTTTGGCTTCTGGTGACATGTACGACGGCCAGTGCCATGCGGCAACGACAACGTGTACTTTTAGATTATCGGCGCGAAGACCCATGCCTTCTGAGCCGTAAAATGCCATAGGACGCAAATAGGCTGCGTCTAATTTGTTTTCACGAACAGCAATTCGTTGCGCCTCATTAATTTCTTCACGGCTAAACGGAATGTCCATGTTCATGATGTGTGCCGAATTAAATAAACGGCGAGTGTGTTCTTCAAGACGGAAGATGGACGCACCAAGGTTGTCGGCGTTGTAGGCACGCACACCCTCAAAGACACCCATTCCGTAGTGTAGGGTGTGGGTGAGCACGTGAGTCTTGGCTTCGCGCCATTGAACTAACTCACCATCAAGCCAGATTACGCCTTCGCGATCTGCAAACGACATAGAAAACTCCAACGATTATTCAACAACTTAATTCAGTTTCACGGCCCGAGCCTCAAACTTCGGGCGCTCTAATCGCTTTACAGGGCGATTAGGTTTCAGGATTTTCAGCGACACTCTTTTGCCAGAGGGCTGAGATAGCTTGACGATAGTCCAACAACGAATCTGCAGGTAATACATTAGGCTGTTGCTGTAAAGCTAGACGATGTCCGATGGAGCGATAGGCTTTGTAAGCGTCCACCATGAGTTGCACATCACGTGAAGGCATCAAACCAGCTTGTTCTATCTCGTCGAGAATCCGGATGTTATCGGAAAAAGTCACCAGCGCAGGGAATTGGTGCGCCCAGGCTAGGGCGGCGTATTGAACCATAAATTCTATGTCAACGATACCACCGCGATCATGCTTAATGTCGAATTGTGGTTGGTTAGGTTTCGAGCCAAGGTGGGAGAGCATTTTGTCGCGCATTTCTACCACTTCCTGGCGCAATTTGGCTCTATCTCGCGCCATGCAAAGCACCTCGCGTCGCAACGCCATAAAGCCTTGTGCTAAGGATTCGGTACCGGCAACCGGTCTTGCGCGCAGCAAGGCTTGATGCTCCCAAGTCCAGGCCTGTTCTTTTTGGTAACGCTCAAAGGCCGACAGACTGCTCACCAAAAGCCCGGAGTTACCGGAAGGCCGCAAACGCATATCGACTTCGTACAAACGCCCCGAAGGCGTTCGGGTATTCAATATATGAATGATTTTTTTACCCAAACGCGTGTAGAAAGTTTGGTTATCGATAGGCGCGTCACCGTCGGTGGATAATTGCGGGTCACAATCGTGAATAAACACCAAATCCAGATCAGAACCGTGGGCCAGCTCAATGCCCCCTAATTTTCCGTAGGCAATGATCACAAAGCCTTTATCCGCTCTTGGGCCATTTTGATCGGTGGGCACACCGTGTTTTTCCACCAACGCTTGCCAAGCCAACTCTAAAACCTGTACCAAAATTGCCTCGGCAACCCAAGTTAGATAATCACTGACTTTCATCAACGGCAATGAACCACTGACCTCACAGGCAGCGACCTGTAACGCATGAGCGCGGCGAAAATAGCGCAGCGTTTCCATTTGTGTTTCTAGATCGTTGTGGGCGATACCCAACAGCGCTTGGTTTAATTCTTGGGTGAGCGCGACCTTTTCTGGTACACGATGCAAGTTCGCAGCGTCGATTAAAGCTTCTAACAAGGCCGGATGCCGCGTAATTTGCTCGGCAATCCAGACGCTGGCCGAAAACAGTCGCACCAGATGCTTTATCACCGTCGGATTCTCTTGCATGAGAATCAGATAAGCGCTGCGTCTCGCGACGGCTTCTAGCAGTGGCAGAACCCGTTTTAACACCTCAACTGGCGAAACCTGTGTTGGCGACAGCGCCCAGTCGAGTTCGGCAATATCCAACTTAGCAACTTCATGCAGGACCTGCCCCATAACCTTATCGAGGCGATCTCGTGCGGTGGTACTCATGCGTTTGAGTTCTTGGCAGCTCAAAAAGCCTCGCAGATGCTCCAAAGTCGATTCGGCCTCTGGAAAACCCATTTCAGAAAGCTCTTCAAGCAGAACCTCATCATTGCTCTCACCGCACACCAGTCCGTGCCAAAAGCGCGATTCCGTTAGGTTGTCTTGATGGATAGTCTCGCCGGAGGCATCAATAACTCGCTGAAACTCTTCGTTGACCTGTTCACGAACCTTCTGAAGAGCATCGTAAAACTCATCCCAAGTGCCGTAACCCATCATCACCGCCAAGGCTTGCTGTGCAGGCACATCCACCGGCAGCGCTTGGGTTTGTTGGTCATTCCAACCTTGAATACCGTGCTCGGCGCGGCGCAAAAACTGGTAGTTTTCGGCCAGAGCTTGAGTAGTCTGTTCAGAGAGATGATGCAGGCGCGATAAGATCGGCAACACTTTAAGTAAACGCCGCTCTTGCAATTGTGGCTCGCGACCACCGCGAATCAATTGAAAGGCTTGGGCGATAAACTCCACTTCGCGAATCCCGCCAAAACCGAGCTTCACATCCTGAGTTTTGCCGCGCAGTTTAACTTCGCGATTGATCATGGCTTTAAGATCACGTAGCGCATTGATTACTGAGAAATCGACGTAACGGCGATAACTAAAGGGCCGTAGAAGATTCATTAAACTGCGCTGGCGAGCTTCGCTGTATTGAGGGTCAATTAAAGTGTGTTCACTGCTGGCAATGACGCGCGATTTAATCATCGCGTAGCGTTCCCACTCTCGGCCTTGGTTCTGGTAGTAATCTTCAAGGGCATTAAAGTTAGCCACCAAAGCTCCGCTTTGTCCGTAGGGACGCAATCGCATATCAACACGAAACACAAAACCATCGGCGGTTTGTGCATCCAAACTTTTGATGATCTTCTGGCCGAGTCGAATAAAAAACTCTTGGTTTGAAAGGGTTTTTAATCTGGGAATAACGGCGGCGGTTTTGCTCTCGATAAACACAGTTTCACCGGCTTCGGGAAATGCGTAGATCAGGTCGATATCGGACGATAAGTTCAGCTCCCATGCGCCCAACTTACCCATACCTAACACCAGCATGGGTTGAATTTTTTGGGTGAACTGCCCTACCGGAAAACCGTGTTGCAAAGCAAGCAGTTGATAGTGCAAATCCATGGACACCTGCACACAGGCGCTGGCGAGTTCCGATAGATTAAAGGTGATCTCTTGATGCGTACTCAGGCTGTTAAATTCTCGCCAAATGGTCGCCACCATAATGCGTTGGCGGTAGCGGCGAATGCGGCTATCCCAAAGCGCTGCCAGTTCGTCGAGCTGTGCTTTGTTGGGCGTTAACTTAAAACTCAATGCCTGCCATTTAGCATTGCCACGGGTTTCTAAACCCAATCCCGGATGCTTCTCACTGAACACGTCGATGGCACTTAAAAGCGCTTTGTTGAGCTGCTCACGGTGATTATCTGCGTATTCCCGACCGGAACTTGTTAACAGCACCCCCAATAGATCTGGGTCTGAAAGTACGATTTTTTGCGCATATAAGCTGCAAGCAATAAGTCGAACGAAGTGTGGCGTATTTTTATCGTCAAACAGCGTTTGAGCTGAATCCCAGTGCTCGGGCCATCGTTCTTGAAAATTTGCGAGAAGTTTTTCGCTGCTGGAGCGGAGTGAAGACGGTAATTGAGAGAAGTGTTTAGAAAGTTGCTCGGTAATCATAGATTATTCTTATCGGTAAATTCAGAGGCAGCGCTAACCGCCTCGTTCTTCGGGGAACTGTTGTTTGCCATCGGTAATCTCGCACCAATTGGCTTTGTAATCGGTGTAAATATGGGCGTCGATTTCAACAGGAATATCGTCGTCAAAACAAGCAATGGCAACTTCTAGGTTCTCCAGCGCTTCGCCCTTTGATAAAAAGCCTAGACTCGAACCACAGTTCTCACAAAACACACGCGTGGTGCCGTTTGCAGCAGTGAAGTGTTTTAGCTGATCTTCGCCAGCCAACCAGTGCAAATCCTTCACTGGTACTAAGGTTCCGAAGGCCGCGCCGTGAAATTTTCGACACATGGTGCAATGACAATGAGCGACCTTTTCGCTAAAGCCCGAGACCGAAAAACGCACCGCACCACACAGACAACTACCTTTGTATTCTTTGCTCATACTAGTGATTTCCAGTTCGTTAAGACGCCAGTGAATCAAGATTCTAAAGCGGGGGCAACACGCAGTACTTCTTCAAGCGTTGTGGTACCCGCGGCAATTTTTTGCGCGCCCGATAAACGCAAAGTACGCATACCTTCTTTAATGGCTGCCATTCTGAGCTGACTGATATCGGCGTCATCGCGCACGAATTTCTGCACATTCGGATTCATCGGTAGAATCTCATAAATGCCTTGTCGTCCAAGATATCCGGTATTACGGCACTCCAAACAACCTTGCGGCAAATACACGGTTTTCGGTACGGGTGCTTTCCAAGGTTTTACTAGTGACTCCCAGTCTCGCACAGAAATCTGGCCAGATTCTTTACAGTGCGGGCACAAGGTTCGCACCAGACGCTGCGCCATAACACCCACTACCGTGTTTTTGATTAAAAAGCTCGGCACGCCTAAATCCAACAATCGGTTGATGGCCGAAGGCGCGTCATTGGTGTGCAATGTGGATAACACCAAATGACCGGTAAGCGCTGCTTGCACTGCCATCTGCGCGGTTTCCAAATCACGAATCTCACCCACCATAATAATGTCTGGGTCTTGTCGCATTAGGGTGCGAATTCCCGAGGCGAAGTCAAAGTCTATTTGCGGATTCACCTGAGTTTGGTTGAAGCTGTCCTCCACCATCTCGATAGGATCTTCAACGGTGCTGACGTTTACCTCCGAGGTCGCCAGCTGTTTGAGCGTCGAATAGAGCGTGGTGGTTTTACCCGACCCTGTTGGCCCGGTAACCAAGATGATGCCATTAGGGCTGGCCATCATTTTCTTCCACACGGCGTAATCTTCACCGACCAAACCCAAATCAGAAAAACTGCGCAGTAAAACTTCGGGATCGAAAATACGCATCACCAGCTTTTCACCAAAGGCCGTTGGCAATGTGGATAACCGCAACTCCACCTCGCTACCATCGCCGCGCTTAGTTTTGATGCGACCGTCTTGCGGCTTGCGGCGCTCGGCCACGTTCATTCGCGACAGCACCTTCAGTCGACTGGTAACGGCATTGGTAATGGCGGCGGGCATTTCATAAACCTGATGCAAAATGCCATCGATGCGAAAGCGAATTTTACCAATGTCGCGGCGCGGCTCGACGTGAATGTCACTGGCGCGCTGATCAAAGGCGTACTGCAACAGCCAATCAACAATATTCACAATGTGTTGATCATTGGCCTCTGGATCTTTTAGGGTGCCAAGCTCTAACAGTTGCTCAAAGTTAGTCACGTTAGACTGTGCACCAATGCCACGAGCACCGGATATGGAACTGCTAAGACTGTAAAACTCCACCATGTAGCGGTTGATGTCGGCGGGACTGGCAACCACCTTGCGCACAACGCGTCGCGAGACCTGCTCTACCTGCGGAATCCAATCGCCAGTAAAGGGTTGAGCACAGGCAATCACCACTTCATCGGTAGAAACGTTCACGCACAAAATACTGTGGCGTTTGGCAAAGGCATAAGAAATAACCGACGTAACCTTAGCGACGTCTATTTTCAGCGGGTCGATGTGATAAAGCGGTAGTTTTGCTTTTTCGGCAAGCCATTCGGCAAGATCGTCGTCGGTTAATTTTTTACCCGGACGGGATGGATCTTCTAATTCTTGACTGGCAATAAACGCCAACGGGTGCATGAGCGCTTGTTCTCGGGTTCTGGGTGTACCCGACAGTAAATTTGCATCACCTCGATGCAACCTACCTTCGGCGACAAGATCGTCTAAACAATTCCGAAGGTCTAATACTCGATTTAACATTGAACCGCCTTTTGCCAAAGAATTTCTGGGTTAAGAACATATACTTATTCAACAAGATTTCAATGATAAAAACGGCGAAGCAGGCAACGCTTTGTAGTTAAAGAGTGTTTTTTGCGAACCGAACAATACTCACTAAAAAATAACGGCGTAATTGACAGGTTATTGATACCGTCGTCGTCGATTTATTTTCGGGAAGTATTTCGGCGTGTGCATAACAGAAATAGCCATCGCTCAGCTGATCAATTTCTATTTAATCTAGCGAAATAATAGTCGAGCGCTCAACATTGTAAATTTTCTTCTGTCTTGAACCATTAAGACTCACAGAAATATTGAGTAACCGTGTGGATAACTACAAAGAACTCAGCATTGACGGCCTCCAGAAGCAAAGCACGATTTTTAAACACCCGAAGATGCTCATTATTTTTACGTGTAAAAACTATTCTTTAAATACAAAAATTAAGCGATTTTTTATCAAAAGAAGTTAAATACTTTCTGTAAAAACAACAGTGTTAGCGCCAACACACAAAAATATTTATATAGGAAACTCTGATTAACCTAGAGTTTCTCGCGACACAAGGATGTGTCGCCAATTTCAAGAACGGCAAGTGATTGAAATTGTGAAGAAATTGGAAATCACATTTTCAATTTCTTCCCTCTGATTAAATCAAGGATGAGTTAATCAGAGGTTCCTATAAACTGTTACTCACAGCAAAGCTCATGAATGCGCTATTTAAAGCTTGGGAATTCTCATTATTTTTTTATTAAAGGAACCGCCGATTAACTCATCTCTGATTAATTCAGAGCTTCCTGACGATAAATTTAGTTAAATATATTTTTCGAATAGGGTCTAAAGAATCAAACATTCTTCTTGTTTAACGCTCTTACATATGCGGATGTTTTTTCGAATGTTATGAGCCAACAGTGATTGGACACATTCCAACAAAATTCACCGTGAGAACCATTTTTTCTATCAACAAGCCGATCATTTAGAACTGAAGGTTTTAGGTATTTAAATGTCTTATTTGTGGTAGATTTTTGCACGCTGACCTTAAAACTGGTAAGTATCGACGATTAAACAACATGTGATGCGTTCATTAAACGGCGCTTATCAGGTTTACAGGAAACGTCGCCGAAAACTCTGGGTTAATCCGAGTTTCCTATACTGAATCAGCCGCCAACCCGATCATAAATAGCGATAAAATACGGTTTTCTATGATGCTTCCCTCCTACAAAGAACAACTCTCACAACTGGTTGCCGCGCCATCGGTTAGCAGCGCTCACCCAGATCTCGACATGAGTAACCGTAAAGTTCTGGATTTATTGGCGACTTGGTTTGCTGATTTAGGTTTTAAGATTCAGTACTTGGATATTCCCGGCCATCCTAACAAGGCCAATCTTCTAGCAACCTTAGGGCAAGGTGAAGGCGGCTTGGTATTGGCGGGACACACCGACACGGTTCCATACAATGCTGAACGCTGGCATCAAGATCCGTTTGTACTCACCGAGCGAGACAATCGCTACTACGGTTTGGGTGCCACCGACATGAAAGGCTTTTTCCCGGTTATCGCCGCAGCGGCACAAACCTTTAAAGCCAAAGACTTTAAAGAACCGCTGATGGTGTTAGCCACCGCCGACGAAGAGTCATCTATGTGCGGCGCTCGCGCACTTGTGGAAATGGCGCAACCCAAAGCCCGTTACGCAGTCATTGGCGAACCCACCAACCTTACGCCCATTCGCGCCCACAAGGGCATTATGATGGAAGCCATACGCATTCAGGGCTTGGCGGGACATTCGTCCAATCCCAACCTTGGCCACAACGCCATGGAAGCCATGAATGACGCCATCAATGTGTTAATGAATTACCGCCGAGAATTGCAAACGCGCTACACCAATGCGAGCTTTGATATTCAAGTACCAACCCTAAACCTTGGCTACATTCACGGCGGCGATAATCCCAATCGCATTTGTGGGCACTGCGAAATGCATTTCGATTTACGCCCACTACCCGGTATGGATTTAGAAGAACTGCGCTCGCAAATGAGCGTGTTGCTGACACCCATTGCCGAAAAGTATTCCACGCCTTTAACGTTTGAAAGTCTTTTTCCCGGTGTACCTGCCTTTGAGCAGGCGCGAAATAGTGAGTTGGTTAAGGTGGTTGAAGAGCTTTCGGGCAGAGCCAGCGAAACAGTTGCCTTCGCCACCGAAGCACCGTATCTACAAGCCTTGGGCATGCAAACCTTGGTGATGGGCCCAGGCTCTATTGATCAAGCGCATCAGCCCAATGAATTTATAGAAATCGCGCAAATTGATCCGGCCGTTAATATTTTGCGCTCGCTGATCAAGCGATTTTGTCTTTAATAGGTGTTCTATTAGCGAACCCAAGTTTTTATTTCCAACATTTTAGAAAACTGTTTAATGATCGATCCTGAAATCCGCCAAGAAATTATGCGTCGCATTCACGCCGCTGAAGCCGAGCACAATGTTCGCGTGCTTTATGCCATAGAGTCTGGAAGCCGCGCTTGGGGCTTTGCCTCTCCCAACAGCGGTTACGATGTGCGTTTTGTGTATGCGCGCCCTCAAGATTGGTATTTATCAATTGATGTAGAAAATAAACGCGACGTGATCGAATACCCGATTGTGGAT
The DNA here is from genome assembly GCF_054658275.1 of Sessilibacter sp. MAH3. Lineage (NCBI taxonomy): Bacteria > Pseudomonadati > Pseudomonadota > Gammaproteobacteria > Cellvibrionales > Cellvibrionaceae > Sessilibacter > Sessilibacter sp. MAH3. The sequence goes on from NZ_BAAGIE010000011.1 coordinate 94,488, forward strand.
GAAATAGACATTAACGGTTGGGATATTCGCAAAGCGCTGCAACTGTTCAGAAAATCTAATCCTTCGCTGGTTGAATGGCTGTACTCGCCAATTATCTATGTGGATGACGGTCGGTTTGCTAGCACGCTACGCGACTGGATTGCTGATATGTATTCCGTTGAGCAAGGGATTTATCACTACAGAAGCATGGCTAAAACCAATTTCCGTGGTTATCTGCAAGAAGATTTAGTGCCGTTAAAAAAATACTTTTATGTATTACGTCCGCTACTTTCTGCTCGTTGGATCGAACAACATAAAACCCCAGCACCCATAGAATTCGATAGGATTAAAACATTAATCGCACACGATTCAAGCTTATTAGCAGCCATAAACGATTTGCTGGCGCTCAAGAAACAGGCCCAAGAAAAACAACTTGGCCCTAAAATTCCTGAAATTCATCATTTTATTGAGCGGGAATTAACTCGGCTGGAGTCGGTTGATGTTGTTTCTTCAAACCGAAATTACGAGCCAGAAATTCTTAACGTGTTTTTTAGAGAAGTCGTAACCGCAAATTGAATCTGTGCTGCTTTTTATTATGGGTATAATAAAAAGACATTAAATTTCACACTGTATATTTGAGCCGAACATTGAACTCCAATAATTACATCGACTGGTTTCGCGCATCGTCGCCCTATATTAATGATTATCGCGGGAAAACCTTTGTGGTTTATTTGCCGGGCGAGGCGATCTCTCACGATAATTTTTCCACCATCATCCAAGACTTAGCATTACTGAACAGTTTGGGTGTTCGATTAGTCATTGTTCACGGTGCGCGGCCACAAATTGATGAACGCCTTGGCCCCGGCAATAACACCTGGCAAGACGAATTCGGCGCGCGCGTCACCGACCTACAAACGCTGCCCGCAGTCTTGCAAGCCATTGGCGAAACTCGATTTTACGTTGAGTCGGCCTTATCCATGGGTTTGCCCAACTCACCCATGCACGGCGCCGATATTTCAGTGTTGTCGGGTAACTTTGTGGTGGGAATGCCGCGCGGCGTTATCAATGGTGTTGATTTTCAGCTGTCTGGAAAAGTCCGCAAAATCGCCTCTAAAAATCTGACCTTGGCTTTAGATAGCGATGCCATGGTGGTTGTATCGCCGTTAGGATTTTCGCTGACCGGCGAGATTTTTAATATTCCGGCTACAGAAGTGGCCTCTGAAATTGCCATTGCTCTTGCCGCCGATAAACTGATTACCTTCATTAATGAAGATGGCCTACTCGATTTAAACGGTGATCTTATTCGCCAGTTGGCCGTATCGGATTGCCAAGATTTGATTAACTCCGGCGCGATCACCGAAGAAGACGCGGTATCGGCACTGCGCTGCGCATTTAGAGTGTGTCGCAAAGGTGTGGCACGCGCGCAGATCGTTAGTTACTGCGAAAGCGGTGCATTGCTCGAAGAGTTGTTTACGCTTGATGGTCGCGGCACCTTAGTGCACAGCGATCGCTACGAGTTTGTGCGTCCGGCAACCATCGACGACGTTGGCGGCATCTTGAGTTTGATCGAACCCCTTGAAGCACAGGGTATATTGGTGAGGCGCTCGCGAGAACTGTTGGAGCGCGAAATCGATCAATTCTTTGTGCTCGAACTCGACGGCAGCATTGTGGGCTGTGCTGGTCTATACGGATTTAGCGACAGCGACTTTGCTGAACTCGCATGCGTGGCAACCCACCCCGATTATCAAAGTCGCGGATTCGCTCGCAGACTCTTGGTTGACCTAGAGCATCAAGCACGTAAATTGGGCTATCGAAAGCTGTTTGTGCTCACCACGCAAACGGCGCATTGGTTTATGGAGCAAGGCTTTAAGCCTGCGGATATTTCCGAATTACCGTCGCAAAAGCAGCTGGCTTACAACTATCAACGTAAATCAAAAATATTCATCAAAACGCTGCAATATTAACGATCCGTTCGAAAAGAAATAGCGCAATAGTCTCGACCCAACGCCTTTGCCCTAGAATCAAAAGCGTTTTTTGTTTTCTCTGTTAACACCCAAGCACTCGGCCACCGCTTTTAAAAGCGACTAAAAACTAGAAACAGAAACCCTATGTACGCATTAATTGTTATCGACCAACAAAAAGGCATTGATCACCCTAAATTGGGCCGTCGTAATAATCCCAACGCCGAACAGATCATGTTGGATTTGATAGCATTTTGGCGAAATCGATACTGGCCAATTATTCACGTTATTCATCGTTCCAAAGAGCCAGATTCGGTATTTTGGCCAGAGCAAGACGGCTTTACCCTAAAGGAAGAATTCAGACCTGTTGGTGATGAGCTTTTAATCGAGAAATCCGTACCCTGCGCGTTTACCAACAATACCCTCGCCGATGAACTAACGAAGCGCTCTCTCCATAAACTGGTAATAACCGGAGTTGCCACCAATAATTCTGTAGAAGCAACGGCACGTAGCGCTGGTAATCTCGGCTTTGAGGCATTCGTGGTCGCCGATGCTTGCTTTACGTTCGAGAAGACCGACTACTTCGGGAACGCCCACAGCGCCGATGAAGTTCACGCCATATCGTTGGCAAACATCCATGGTGAGTATGCGACTGTTATCGAAAGTGCTGCGCTCAAATTACTTTTAAGTGACTAACTTGGTGTTATTGCCATTAATTGTTAGAGCAGTTTCGGTCGCTTGAATTTTTAGGATTTTTCTTCTTAAAGCTTTTTCCTTTAACCCAAGGATACACCGTCAACGGTGGCCTATTCTTGTCTTTCTGGTATTCTTGTCGCCCATTTTTTAGGCCCACATCCATTTCTTGGTGAACCAGGAGTTCAATATGCCTGCCTACCGATCGAAAACTTCCACCGCCGGACGCAATATGGCCGGTGCCCGCGCATTGTGGCGCGCTACCGGAATGAAAGACGACGACTTTCAAAAACCGATCATTGCCATTGCCAACTCATTTACTCAGTTTGTACCTGGACACGTTCATCTAAAAGATATGGGCCAGCTGGTTGCTCGCGAAGTTGAAGCGGCCGGTGGCGTTGCCAAAGAATTCAACACCATCGCCGTGGACGATGGTATCGCCATGGGCCACGACGGTATGCTCTACAGCCTACCAAGCCGCGATATTATTGCCGACTCTGTTGAGTATATGGTTAATGCCCATTGCGCCGATGCGTTGGTATGCATTTCTAACTGCGACAAGATCACTCCGGGAATGCTCATGGCGGCCATGCGCTTGAACATTCCGGTGGTATTTGTCTCAGGCGGGCCAATGGAAGCCGGTAAAACTAAACTGTCTGAAACTAAGCTCGACTTGATTGACGCGATGATCGTTGCGGCCAACCCAGAAGTGAGCGACGAAATCGTTGCCGAATACGAGCGCAGCGCTTGTCCTACCTGCGGTTCTTGCTCGGGTATGTTTACCGCCAACTCAATGAACTGCCTCACCGAAGCCTTGGGCTTGAGTCTTCCGGGTAACGGTACAACATTGGCGACCCACGCAGATCGTGAGATGTTGTTTAAAAGAGCCGGTCACCTAATTGTTGAACTTGCCAAACGTCATTATGAGCAAGAAGAACCCAATATTTTACCGCGCGATATTTGCACCAAGGCCGCGTTCAATAACGCCATGACCTTGGATATCGCCATGGGCGGTTCAACCAATACCATTTTGCACTTGCTTGCCGCCGCTCAAGAAGCCGAAGTTGACTTCACCATGGCTGATATCGACGACCTGTCTCGTAAGGTGCCGCAGTTGTGTAAGGTTGCACCGAACTCTCAGCAGTATCACATCGAAGATGTACATCGTGCCGGGGGTATTATGGCGATTTTGGGCGAGTTAGCCCGAGCCAATAAACTGGATACCACAGTTCCCACGGTTCACAGCCCAACCATGGCCGATGCTATCTCTGGCTGGGACATTGCCATAAATCAATCGGAAGAAGTACAAACTTTTTTCAAAGCAGGTCCTGCTGGTATTCCCACCCAAACCGCATTCAGCCAAAGTACTCGCTGGCCAACTCTCGATTTGGATCGTGCCGGTGGTTGTATTCGCTCCTACGAACATGCCTTTTCAACCCAAGGCGGTTTGGCGGTGTTGTTTGGCAATATCGCCCTTGATGGTTGTGTAGTGAAAACGGCCGGTGTTGATGACTCAATTCTAGTTTTCGAGGGCACCGCTCACGTAACCGAGTCCCAAGATGAAGCGGTAGAGAATATTCTTGGCGGCAAGGTAAAAGCCGGTGATATCGTTATTGTGCGTTACGAAGGCCCGAAAGGTGGTCCGGGTATGCAAGAAATGTTGTATCCAACCAGCTACCTAAAATCTGTGGGTCTGGGAAAAACCTGCGCATTGGTTACTGATGGTCGTTTTTCTGGTGGGTCTTCTGGTTTGTGTATTGGTCACGTTTCTCCAGAAGCTGCATCGGGTGGCGCTATTGGTTTGATCGAAGACGGCGATAAGATTCACATCGATATTCCTAACCGCAGCATCAACTTGTTAGTTTCCGATGAAGAATTAGCGAAGCGTCGTGCAGAACAAGATGCTAAAGGTTGGAAACCTAAAGAAGCTCGCCCAAGAAAGGTTTCAGGCGCCTTAAAAGCTTACGCGCACTTTGCTACCAGTGCGGATAAAGGCGCAGTTCGAGATTTATCTAAGCTAGATTAATCTCAGAAACATCCGTCAGAGACAGTTTTAAAGACAGATCTGACGGACATAAAAAAACCGGCTTTCGCCGGTTTTTTTATGACTTAGGCGTTTTAGCTGCCTTTGCCTGATTCGCTTTTTTCTCGTCCGCGGCTAGTTTCAGCTCGCGATCAAGTTCACTCTCAGCGTATTTTTTCCAGTTACTTGCAAATGCTTTACTGCGTGAATCTTTACTCGCCTCTTCAAAAGCTTTTACAGCTTCAGCCCAGCGAGCTAAGTTCGCATTAGCAATACCGACAGAAATATACAGAGAGTCTTCTCGCTTAATGCCGCCTTTTTTGAAAGCAATGTCTGCAAATTCAAGCGCTTTTTTACTTTGGTCGTCATCCGCATATAAACCAGCGAGACGAGCATAGAGATCACCACTACCAGACTTCTCAGCAGCCTTTGTTAAGGCATCAATAGCCTTGTCGGTTTCTTGAGAAACCAACCAAGCATTAGAGAGTAGCTCGTAGTTCTTCTCAGTACCGTCAATTAGCTTAGAATCGATACCTTTCTCAAGAACCTTGGCAGCACGATAGGAATAACCTTCACCCATCATCATGTACACCAAGTTAAGCACTTCTTGTTGCTTATCACTGAAACCAGCAACGTAGTTAGCGTCACTCAGGTACATTTGATTCTTTTCTTTATTCACTAAACCATAAACCCCAGCAAGTTGCTTGAAGTAAGCAGGTTTAGGATAGTTACGAACAAGAATCTCTAAAATTCCAACAACTTCCTTATAGTTTTCACGCTCAAACTCGATGGCAAGAGCAATGGAATACCAATTTTCTTTAGGAAGTTCGCCTTTTTTCTTATAGATATCGATCGCTTTGTATATATTGCTCAGCGCCTGATCAAACTGCTTATTTTGGTAATACGCCTGCGCTAATAGCGAGTAGTTATCCGCCGTGATAAACATTGGATCTTGTAAAGTGAACCATTTTTTCAAAGATTCCAAGGCGCCCGCGTAGTCTTCACTGACAAATTGCAACTGAGCAATTGTGAAGATCGTACCTATCTCAAGACCTTCCGGAATATTCGGCGATTGAGCCACAACCAGCTTGTAGTATTTAATCGCCTGAGGAAAATTCTCAAGACTGTAATATACATAACCAAACGTGTTGTACAGGTTAGCTACTTCGTATTCATTCCAGCTTTTAGCGTCTTTGGCCTCTAACTTCTTAAGCTCTTCCAACGCTTTTTTGAAATCAGGTTCTACACCTTCTTCCTCTGGGTTAGCAAGGCCATTAGGAACCGCAAGTTTTTTATAAACTGCTTGGCTTAATGCCGGAGTCTTACGAGTTTTTCGCTCTTCTTGAGCATAAACCTTAAAAGACTCTGCACTTACACCAATGGCATCTAACACCATCACCGACGCAGTTGGAACAAAGGCCAAAGGCGTTGCAATAGCCAAATTTTTGAGGAATTTTTTAGCAATAAGCTTCATTTCTAACTCCTACCGTATTACTTAGCAAGCGCAAAGGTGATTTTGTTTTGTACGCCCGGAACTTCAATTGGCTCACCTTCAACTACGCGCGGCTTGTACTTAAATTTAAGCGCTGCATTGATTGCCGCAGAGTCGAAAATTTTTGGTGGATCAGCTTCAACAACAACGGGATCACGGACCTGTCCGGTTTTGGTAACGGTGAACTCAACAATTACGTAACCTTCAATGCCACGCTCCAGAGCACGACGCGGATACACAGGTTGAACCTTAACTAACGGTAAGTATTCACCACTGGTAAATTGGCTTCCGCCAGCTACTTTAAGGTCGATACCGGTAGTAGGTGCAGCAACTGAAATATTGAGGTCAAGATCTGGAGTAACCGTTGTGGTTTGCGGCAAATCTGGAGGCGGAACCTCTGGCTCAATAGGTTTATCAACCTTGGGCGTTTGATAACGCTGCTCAACCGTGGTTTGAGGCAGCGTGATATCAACAATTTTTGTATCTTCTTGTTCTTCTGGTGGTTTGGTATTGGAATGAATTAAGTAAGTCATCAAACCAAACAGGCCAAAAGTAATACCTGCCGCCAACACTGCACCGACAAGGACTCTAACAAACTGCATAACTAGCCCCTCTCCGTGGAAATAGCAATATTAGTAATGCCTACTTCGGTTGCGGCTTCGTAAACCTTGTTAACAGTTTCGATATCTGACGCAGCATCGGCTTGAATCACAACACTACCCTTGGGGTTATCAACGTGAATGCGCTCAATTTCTTTCTTAACACTGCGCGGATCAACTTTTTTCTTGTCAATCCAGATTTCGTTTTTGTCATTCAACGCGATTAAAATCGCTGCGTTTTTCTTCTCAATATAATTGGTAGCTTCAGGTCTATTGACCTCGATACCAGGAATCTTGATGAACGAAGCGGTCACGATAAAGAAGATAAGCATAATAAACACCACATCCAACATGGGAGTGAGGTCAATTGCGCCAGCTTCTTCTTCCGGACTCTGGGTTCGTCTAGCCATGGAAACGTCCTACAAACGAATTTGTAATGGTTAACAACGGACCTTAATGGTCCATTGTTAGATGATCTGCGAACAGATGATTTTCTCGCTCTGCAATTCGGTTGACATAGGTAGAGCCAAATACGCCAGAGAGTGCTGCAACCATTCCCGCCATGGTTGGAATTGTCGCAGCCGAAACTCCCCCGGCCATAGATTTGGCATCACCACCACCGGTGACTGCAAGAACATTAAACACTTCAATCATACCTGTTACGGTACCGAGTAACCCCAACAAGGGTGCTAAGGCTACTAACGCTCCGATCATATCCAAATTGGATTTAATCTTAAGACCAAGTCGAGAAATTAAAGCATCGCGAACTCGGTGCGCGTTCCATGATTTACGCTCACTTCTTGCTTCCCAAGTATTAAGAGCTTGTTTCGCGTCGGAGCGTAAAGCAAATTTGAAGTACCAAATGCGCTCAAAAATCAAAGTCCACATCACAAGTGTAAGCACTGCAATATAAGGCAGAATTTTCCCGCCGGAAGCGATAAAAGCGCTAATTGCATCTAATGCATCCGCAAATGACATGGCAGATCTCCTTATGCTTTTTCAGAGCTTTCTGCAACGATACCGGCACTTTGCTCTTCAATTACATGAAGAACTTTCTTCGCCTGACCATTTACAAAGGTGTGCATAAGTACAACTGGAATCGCAACAACAAGACCCAGTACGGTTGTAACCAACGCACCAGAAATACCACCGGCCATAGCTTTAGGATCGCCCGCACCGAAGATAGTAATCGCTTGGAAGGTTACGATCATACCGGTAACAGTACCTAGAAGACCTAGTAGAGGTGCAACTGCAGAGATAATCTTCAACAAGCTCAAGCCAGATTCGATGGAAGGCTTCTCTTTGAGAACCGCTTCTTCGAGTTTCAACTCAAGAGTTTCGGTATCCGCTTTTGGATTCTCTTTAGCGACTGTAAGCACGCGACCTAATGGGTTGCTAGTACTTGGGCTTTCAGGATTTTTAAGCTGTGATCTTACTTTCGCACTGATGATGCTCAATACGATCAAGCGGTAGATACCAAGAAGCATACCGACAACACCAACTGCGGTGATGATGTAACCCACGGTACCACCTTGATGCCAACGCTCTTCAAGACTTGGACTGTTGATCAACGCAGCCAAATAAGTACCACCTTGAGGACCTGTTGGGTCAATACCCACTTTGGTGAAGCCAGAAGTAGACGATTGTAGGCTTGCAGCCGCAGCTTGGTAACTGCTGTCAGGTTGGCGAGTTAATTCTGACATGTGGCCGCTTTCTGGGCTGTAAGTCAGGTACTTGCCGTTTGATAGAAGGTTATACAAACCAACACGAACTACGTCTTGGGTTAACTGCTCACCTTCTGGAGTGATTACGGTACCAGAGAACTTAACAACCTTACCTGCTTCCACAGTTTCACGTTGCAGTTCGTACCATAGGCGCTCGATCTCTTCGATTTTAGGAAGACTGGTTGCGCTGTTCATTTTTTCAATCAAACCTTCCAAGAACTCGGTACGGCCTGGGTACTGAGCACTAACGATTGAAGATTCCATGTTTGAACGAAGATCACCCGCCGCAGAGGTTAAGTGACCAAACAATTCTTTTAATGAACCCAAACGTTGATCTAATTGAACACGTTTTTGGTTAACCAACTCTTCTTGTTCTTTTTGCGTTTTTTCAAGCGCGGTAGAGCGATTTTCTTCGGCTCGTTGTACAGCTTGAGCTTCAGCTAACAATTGAGCTTGGTTATTTTTTTCACGACGAAACTGAGCTTCGCGATCGCGGTGCTCTTTAGTTTCTGCAACTCGGTCCTCTTGAACCATTTTCAACAATTCTTCAAGAGAAGTTGCTTTTTCAGACTGAGCAAATGCGCCAGAAGCCAATACACCCGCGGTGAACGCTACGGCAAATTTCTTTACGAAGGTCATTTTCATTGTGCAGCCTCCGGTGCCAAGATAGGTAGATCTAGAATATCGATAGAGGCTTGCTTCTTAGCGATGCGAATGCCTTTTAAAATTGCACTGCGGTAAGCGCCAGAATCAATCGGAACCCAAGCTCCTTGACGGGCATCCCAAGCACCAGACAACTTGGTGTCTTTTGTTTGGTACAACAAAGCAATACGGCCAACTTGAAGAATGTTTACTTCACGCTCACCGGAGTCAAGAGTAAGAGTGTCTTCGTAAGTACTTACGCGACGACCGTATTCAGACTCGATTTTGTACAACTCAAGTACCTGACGGAATTTCTCGGAAACCAAGAAATCGGAGCTGTCCATGTTGGCTTTAACTTTTTCTAGCTCTTCGGTACGAGTGTCAATGTAGAAAGGCATATCAAGAGAGATAAACTGTTCTAAACCTTCAAGCATACGCAATACGAGAGGTTGAATTTGGCGCTCGATAACGGTTACGTTTTCGATTGATTCTTCAAGCTCGTTAATGCGCTCAAGCTGACTGGCAATACTGGTTTCGAGCTGCTTGTTGTACACGCGCAAACCTTGGATTTGCTTGTTTACAGTTTTGAACTCTTGCAATAAAGACTCGGTTTCTGACTGGAGCTTATCGATCCGTTGCTGAGATTGAATCCCCGCATTTACTTTTGTTTCACCGACTTTAAAGATTTCATCCAAAGTCTGATCCGCAAAAACCTCCCCAGCGAATAGAGTGGTTGCGGTGATGAAAGTGGCAGCTGCCACAGCTTTCACTCGCTGCTTCTTCATATTTCCCCCAACTCGGGTGCTAGCTAAAAATTAAAAAATTACTTAAGTAAACAATTAAAAAAAGCAACCAAACACGTTGCTTTTTATTTAACCAATCACAATAAGCAGATTGAGAAACCTAACTTAATTTGGCAATAGAGGTTTCAACTGAAGCCAAACTTCCAACCCGCGCCCTCAAATAAAACATACAGCTGACAACTTAGGGTTGTTTCATTATTACTAATATGCTGCTTTGCAGGCGCTATAAAGTACCTTGGGCTTAAATGACATGCAACCGATATGCATCTCAAACCAAGCCTAATTCAGCAAAAATACTGATAATTGTTTTTGACGAGCATCATTTTCTGTTCATCAAAAAAAATATTTTGAGACCTACGTCGATTAAACTCACAACGCGAAAATAAACTCGGTATCCGCTACGCAATAACTATGCAATTTTTTCGAATTTAGGTCGACGTTTTAAAATACTCTATTTTCATTTCGGTATTTTTACGTCCAGTTGCAAATACTGAAAACAACTGCGCAAGAAGACGCTCTAGCGATAAATACCTTCAAAAATGATTTCAATTTATTTTGAACAAAGGGTTTTTTTAAAAAACCTTTGGCGTTCAAAAACCCCTGTGCGAGCATTTTTATAATTTATTTATATCGCCACAGGCGCAGAAATATGCGGATAAGGGTCGTAATTATTCAACTCAAAATCATCGAATGTAAACAAAAATAAATCACGAACGTTTGGGTTTAACCGCATTGTCGGTAAGGCTCTTGGCTCCCGTGACAACTGTTTCTCGACCTGTTCCATGTGATTGGAATACAAGTGCGCGTCGCCTAAGGTATAAACGAAATCACCGGGAATTAAATCAACAACTTGAGCAATCATGAGTGTTAATAATGCATAAGAAGCAATATTAAACGGTACGCCTAAAAAGATATCAGCACTGCGCTGATAAAGCTGGCAAGAGAGCTTTCCATCGGCCACGTAAAATTGAAAAAAGGCGTGACAAGGCGCCAGCGCCATCTTGCCGTTGGCGACATTTTCTTGAGGACCAACCGTTTCGTCGGGTAAATCTGCCGGATTCCACGCAGAAACAATCAGCCGTCGCGAGTCCGGTTTGGTGCGAAGCTGGGACAAAAGCTGACTCATCTGGTCAATTTTGGTGCCACTTGGTGTTGGCCAAGATCGCCACTGATATCCGTATACCGGACCGAGGTCACCGGTGTCTGTCGCCCACTCGTCCCAGATTGAAACTCCGTTATCACGGAGATACTGGGTATTGGTTTCGCCTTTCAAGAACCACAAGAGTTCATGAATGATAGAACGAAGATGACATTTTTTGGTGGTAACCAGCGGAAAACCATCGGCGAGATTAAATCGCATCTGATGACCAAAGATACTCAGAGTACCTGTACCCGTTCGATCGGATTTCAACGTACCCTGGTCGCGCACCAAACGCATAAGATCGAGGTATTGCTTCATAAATTGTACCTAGGACTCTAACTCATGACTTCGACGGAGCGGGCTCTGGGTCGGAATTGGGTGTTGGTTTGTTACCGCGCAGATAAAACCAAACGAACAAAATAATACCCACTAAAATCATCGGCAAACTCAGTAATTGCCCGCGCGTCATCCAACCGGCGAAGTCAAACCCAATATGGCTGTCTGGCTCACGAAAGAATTCAACAATGAATCGGAAAGCACCATAGCAAATCAAAAATAACGACCCTACGGTACCCATTGGGCGAGGTTTGCGCGAATACAAAAACAAAATCACAAACAACAGCAAGCCCTCAAGGGCCGCTTGATACAGCTGTGAAGCGTGGCGAACTAAGCCTTCGGGATCTTTTGGAAAAATCATTCCGTATTCCCAAGTGGTTTCGCGCCCCCAAAGTTCTTGACCAATAAAGTTACCGATGCGGCCAAAACCTAATCCCGGCGGAACCAACGGCGCCACAAAATCCATGAGCGCTAAAAACGAAATTTTGATGTGTCTGGAATACAAGACCATCGCAAGAATTACGCCCAGCAAACCGCCGTGGAAAGACATGCCGCCCTCCCAAACACGGAATAACCACAAGGGATCTTCTAAAAAACGCTCAAATTGATAGAAGAACACATAACCGCAGCGTCCTCCTAAGATAACACCGAGCGCCACCCACACCACCAAGTCATCCACTTGGCTTTTGCGAATGGGTGTCCAATCTTTTCCAGATCGATGCATCGCTAAAGCATAAGCAGCGGCAAAACCGGCAAGATACATTAATCCATACCAATGCACCGTCAGCGGACCTACGCTAAACGCAATGGGATCGATCTCTGGGTATTTCAGCATAAATTCTCCAATACTCGAAAATCCTGCAACTGTTTAAGAAATATGACAGCTTTTTTCGAGCCTATTTGCCTACTGGCACATTAAATCGGGTAGACTAGCCGCTCTTTGTGACCTGTGAATAAAAATATGTGTCTGATTTTTTTAGCTCACCAGCAACATAGCGATTGGCCATTAATTATTGCCAGTAATCGCGATGAGTTTTTCAATCGCCCAACCCAACCTGGTCACTTTTGGGGCCCGCAATTTAACCTGCTCGCTGGAAAGGATCAAGAACACGGCGGCACTTGGCTTGCCGTCAACAAAAACGGCCGTTTCAGTGCGGTTACAAATTTTCGCGATCCTAATCAATCACTGGGCAAAATCAGTCGCGGTCAACTGGTTACCGATTTCGTCAATGGTAACGCTGGCGCTTTAGATTATTTGCAAAATATTAACCCAGAAGACTACACCGGCTTTAACCTTTTGGTATTTGACGGAAAAGATTTGGGCTACACCAGCAATAAATCCGATGGCCCTAAATTACTTGAGCCCGGTATTTATGGGTTATCGAACCACTTGTTAGATACACCTTGGCCAAAAGTGGTCAGTGGCAAACGCACATTTGCCGAAATTATTGATCAAACCGATGTAGATATTGAAGAACTATTCAGCTTAATGACCGATACTCAACGGGCTGATATTGAAGACTTACCTCGCACCGGTGTAAGTACAGAGCTTGAACATCATTTATCGTCAAAATTTATTACGCCTACGGCTGATAACATTCCAGATAGCCATGGCAATTACGGTACACGCTCAACCACGATCATCATGATTGATAAAAACGGCCACGGCGTTTGGCACGAGCGTAATCACGAAAGCGGTGAGATTTCCACCGAAACCGCCGTTGAGGTGAACTGGTAATAAGCAAAAAGGCCTTTTGATAAGGCCTTTTTTAGTTGGGCAGACTGACTTTTGGAGCCTTTGATGTACTCATCGGTAATTTCATCAAAGGGCCGAAATTGAAAATGCGACTTCCAATTTCTTCGCAATTTCAACCTCCTAGCGTTATTGAAATTGGCGAAACATTCTTGCGTCGCAAGAAACTCCGGGTTAATCAAAGTTTCCTTTTAAGTTTTCGAGCAACCCAAAAAACGATTTCGATCGATCGTCTACTTTTAGACGAAACCGCTAACTATTTCAGCGCTTTCAAAATGGCCATAAGACATTGTTGCGGTGTTTTCCCTTCGCAGTTAATTTCAATGTCGGCGAACTTTTTGTAAAGCTCTGTTCTTTCTTCCATCAGCGACTCAAAACTCTGGCCTGGCGCACGAGCGATACCGCGATTTTCGTAATTGTGAATACGACCTCGCAAGGCATCAAGCGACAGGGATAAATACACAACTTTCGCATAGCGCTTAAGGTTATTCATGCCCGGTTCGCTGTACACCGCACTGCCACCGGTAGCAACAACCTTGGTTGAGTGAAAAGACATCTCCAGCAACACTTGCTCTTCAACATCACGCAGCGCTAAGTAACCACGCTCATCCATAATTTCTTGTAAAGTTTTGCCTTCTCGGGTCTGAATGGTTAAATCGGTATCAACAAACTCCATACCGAGCTCTTTAGCCAATAAAACACCCAGAGTACTTTTGCCCACTCCGGGCATACCCACCAAAATCACGCTTTGTGCACTCGTTGCCACGAGAAATACCTCAATCACTAAAAATAAGACACTGTTTGAAACAGGTTTTTCATCACCCAACACTCCGGCAAGCTGCCCAATAAAACTGCGCACCGATAAGGGTTTTCTTGGGAAAATTCAGGGAATCGACCTAGCTAATTACTAAGGAACCGTCACGTTTTCGGTTACTGCCGTACGCAACAACTTGTAGATTCCGGCCTCCTTAAGAAATGCGTCTACACAATTATTAATACTTTGTGCATCGGGTAGATCTCGCACCTGAAGGAATAACTCTTCTATGTCGTCCAAAGATACAGAACGCAACGCCGCCTTAACCTTGGGGAGGTTAGTAGCATTCATCGATAACACGTCAAAGCCCATTCCAACCAACAACATTGCCGCGCCCGGATCACCGGCGAGCTCGCCACAAATACTCACGGGCGTACCTTGGCTATGGGCCTGCACCACCACCTCGTACAAGGCTCTAAGCACTGCCGGATGCAGAGATTCATAAATACCCGCAACTCGGCCGTTATTTCGATCAACCGCCAATAAATACTGGGTAAGATCGTTACTACCAACCGATAGAAAATCCACTCGTGCCGCCAATTCTCGCGCTTGGTAAACCGCCGCGGGCACTTCCACCATAACGCCAATCGGCGGCAGGGTGATATTGTAGTTTTCTTCCAACAACTCGTGAAACGCCCGATAAATCAGTACCTGAGCGGACTCCAGCTCACCAATGCTTGAAATCATCGGCAACATAATACGGAGGTTGTCTAAACCTTCGCTGGCCTTAAGCATGGCCCGGACCTGACTCAAAAAGATTTCTGGATGATCCAGAGTTACACGAATGCCACGCCAACCCAGAAACGGATTTTGCTCTTCAATGGGGAAATAAGGTAAAGACTTGTCACCACCAATATCGAGTGTGCGCATGGTGACCGGATTGGGGTGAAAGGCTTGCAACTGCTCGCGATAAATCTTGCGCTGCTCTTCTTCAGACGGAAAACGGTCGCGCAGTAAAAACGGCACCTCGGTTCGAAACAAACCCACACCTTCGGCACCGCGCTCCAGCGAGCGCATCACATCGACCATTAAGCCGGTATTGACCCAGAGCGCTACGCGGTGATGATCGAGGGTTTCACAGGGCAAATCGGTAATCGCCTCAAGACCCGAGGCCAACTGTTTTTCTTCTTCAGCGATATTTCGATACTGCTCAACCAACTCTTGGGTTGGATCGGTAATCACTAACCCACGATAGCCATCCACCACTATCTGGCGTTGATCCATCTTCTTATAGGGTAAATCTACGGCGCCCATTACCGTAGGAATGCCCATGGCACGCGCTAGGATTGCTACGTGAGAGTTGCTTGAACCTTGAACAGAGATGATGCCCCGAAGGCATTCTTGCGGCACCTCTGCCAAGATAGAGGCACTTAATTCTTGTCCAACTAGAATGGTATTTTCAGGATAAACCCGCGATTTAGCCGCAGATTGCTGAAGATGACCCAATACTCGGCGCCCCAAGTCGCGTAAATCGCTGGCACGCTCTCGTAAATAGGCGTCGTTCATGCTCATAAAACTGGAGACGTGGGTTAACACCACTTGGCTCCATGCCCAAGCTGCGCCCTCACCCAAACGGATACGCTGGCTGACCTCGTCGATAAGCATGGTGTCTTCAAGTATGGCCAAATAGGCGTCAAACAATACCTGCTCTTGTGCGCTGAGCCGCTCTTTTAGATGTTCAGCCAAATGCTCAATATCGTTTCGAGCCTTACCCATGCAGCCCAGCAAAAACTCCACTTCCGACTCGGGATCTTTACAGGTTGTTTGCGCCACTGAATGTAAATCAGCTGAAGGCGATGCAACGACCCCCACACCCAGTGCCACACCGCCTGCGCCACTGATACCGCTAAATCGCGCCTGTCGCGATTCTTTACCGATAGACCCCAAAGCACCGGTAGCTTCAGCGTGGGCAATAACGCCGGCCAGCTGAGCCGATACCGTAACCAGAAACGCCTCTTCACTTTCATCAAACTTGCGACTTTCGATCTGCTGAATAACCAGCACACCCAATACTTCGCGATGATGAATGATCGGCGCGCCCAAAAAGCTCTGGTACTTTTCTTCACCGGTTTCAGGGAAATATTCGTAGCGAGGATGCTCTGCGGCATTTTCAAGATTGATAGGCTCAGCTCGGGCCACAACCCAACCCACTAAGCCTTCATGTGACTGTAGATTAACCTTACCCACGGCCTCTGGGCGTAAGCCCTGAGTGGCCATCAGCTGGTAATTGTCTTCGGTGGTTCGCAAATAGATTGAACACACTTGCGTGTGCATAATTTCGCGCACGCGCTGAACAATAATGTCCAGCGCGACTTGCAAATCATCGGCGCCGTTAACTTCCTGTACGAGGGTGCGCAGGGAATTAAGCATGATTTACAGCCCGCGGGCGACCTCCAACTGGCAATGCAGGGTTGAGAGTTCCTTCAACGCCCTGCGATACACATCGCGTTTAAATGCCACCACTTTCCCAAGCGGATACCAATAACTGACCCAGCGCCATTGATCAAACTCGGCGTGACCAAACTTTTGCAAATCGATTGCTGAATCTTTTGTTCTCAGCTTCAGCAAAAACCACTTCTGCTTTTGGCCAACACAAACCGGAGTATTACCTTGGCGAATCAATCGCTTTGGTAAACGGTAGCGCAACCAGCCGCGCGTACAGCCGAGAATATCAACATCATCAGGCTGTAAGCCAACTTCCTCATAAAGCTCACGAAACAACGCATCGCGCGGTGTTTCATTTTCGTTAATACCACCTTGCGGGAACTGCCAAGCATCTTGGCCGTTTACACGCCGTGCCCAAAATAGCTGGCCCTCATCATTCGATAAGATGATACCCACATTCGGACGAAATCCATCGGCGTCGATCAAACCCTGCTCCTGTTAACGAAAGAAATTCTGAACCTTCAATATAAACTATTGTTTCACAAGTTTCATAATTTCAAAAAGAACTCTCTACCATTCAAGCCCACAAAAAACACTTTTACAGTGACAAATACTCAAAATATCCCTCAAAATAAACCCGTTTATAAAAACTCGGCATTGATTGTTCCGACATTCCAAAAAAAATGCTGCAACTGCACACTTTCAAGTTTCGGAAACTTGGTTTTAGGGGGAAGTTTTGAGCTTAGCCATTTTCGATTTAGACAATACATTAATTCGCGGTGACAGCGACCACGCATTTGGTGAATACCTTGCGGATCAAGGATTAGTAGATAGTGAAGTATTTCGGGCTCAGAACAATCGGTTTTATCAACAGTATCTAGACGGCACCTTAAATATTTTTGAATACTCCGAATTTGCTCTGCAAATCGTCGCCGGAAAAACCGCACAAGAACTTGCGCACCTGCAACGCGACTTCTTTTCTCAAAAAATTGAGTCAATGTTTTTACCAAAAGCCAAAGCATTAATTGAGCGCCACCGCAACGAAGGCGACGACCTATTAATTATTACCGCAACCAACCGTTTTGTTACCCAACCCATTGCGACTTGGCTTGGCATCACCCAATTATTAGCAACCGAACCCGAAATTGTGGAAGAAAAATACACTGGAAAAATCACCGGTGTGCCTTGCTTCCAAGATGGAAAAGTAAAACGTCTGTATAATTGGCTGGAAGAATATTCAGGTGACCTAACCGGTAGTTATTTTTACAGTGACTCATTCAACGACTTGCCTCTATTGAGCATTGTTGAAAATCCTATTGCTGTAGACCCAGACGATCGCCTAAAACAACACGCCTTAGCACACGGCTGGAAAATTACCTCTCTACGTTAAAAGACACTGATAAAAATTGAGTATGGAAACTTCAATTCACAACAATAAATACACCGCAAATACCCGCCCAGGTTTTATAAAATGGACACTAAACTGGGCTTCTCTCAAACCACTCATCATTACAGTTGCGATACTGCCCATTTTAAATGCTTGCTCGCCAGAGCCTTCATCACAGAATCAACCAGAACCGCTGCCTACTACCCAAATTGCACCGCTTGAATCATCAGAGCTAACAAGCGACTCCCGACAAGAATCGGCGCAAGCGGTTATTAACCTGTTTCATCAAATATTTAACGCTACGTTGGCGGAGTCCGAAAAACTCAAAAGCCTCGCCACGGATTTTTATGCAACGCCTTCGAGCGAAAACTTGGCGGTAATAAAAGAACAGTGGATTGCCACACACAAATCCTACACTCAACTTAGCGCTCTATTTAATTTAATAGATGCCAGTGAAGATTTGTTTTACGAATTAGCAGGCTTTAAAACGGTGTTAGATGCGCAACCGATTCTACCCGGATACCTAGACAGCTTTGGCATTTATACCGACAGCGGAATTGTTAATGACTTACTGGTAAGTATCAACGCCGAAACAATTCGGGGACAGCACCAAATCACCGATTCAGAAGAAGTCTCTCTTGGCTTGCACGCTATAGAGTTTTTACTTTGGGGCGCCGACGGAACTCGTACAATCAAAGATTTCATTGCTGTTAAAAGTCGAGACTTAAAACCTAACCAAACCCCACAAAATCGCCGCAGAGATTTAATTCGACTGCAAACACAATTACTTCACGATGATTTAACCGCGCTACACTTATTTTGGCAGAAAAACACCTCAATACGCCTAAAAAATCTAGAGCCAATTTCACAGCTTACCTTGTGGAATTCTGCACTGAAAACCCATTGGCAAACAGAAGTATTGAGCAACATCAATGACAACGGTGAGATAGAACTCCACCATGAGTTTTTTTCTGGCATTGGCGATGCAAATATCCCAAAAGCTATTATCGGCAATAGCATCGATTTGTACTTAGAAATATTCAGCAAACAACTACAAGTCGACCCAAGAACAACCGCCTCAGTGAACAACGCCGAAATAATTACAAAACTACAATCGCTTAAATCGGCTATAGAAATTAGCCATTCGCACGTAAATAACTCTTTAGAAGACATTAATCCATCGAGCGAAAATAATAACACGGCTAATACAGATACTTTTAACACAGACACTCATGAGACCGACACTCATGAGACCGACACTCTTGAAACCGATCCTTTAGAAGATAACTCTGCTTTGGAAGACGTTCAAGCCGACTTAAATTTAAAGATACAGGCAACCGAAATCCTTAATCTTTTATCCATTTAACAACTACCAAGACATACAAGGCAGAACTTACTAAGTCTAGGAAACTCTGATTAACCTAGAGTTTCTCGCGACACAAGGATGTGTCGCCAATTTCAAGAACGGTAAGTGATTGAAATTGTGAAGAAATTGGAAATCGCATTTTCAATTTCTGTCCTCTAGAATGACTCCATCAATAAGTTAAAAGACTACATACAATTAAATAAGGCAGCTCTGAATAAACCAGAGATTTGCGCAGTGTAGTCAGGCGTCACTAATTTCAAGAGCGATAAGTGAAGGCAACTCTTACCCTTTGATTAAATCCAGAAGGCGTTAATTACAGAACTTTATATTTGTGAATTAAAAAAATCGAGCTTAGAAAACCCCAAAAAATAATTACACAGAACAACCTACGGTGAAAATTACCGTTTTAAACAGTCATTTCCAAGTGTTCTTCCATCACATTCAATTCCAGGTAAATTCCTGCTTTTTAAAAACTGCGTCCAACAATAACTCGCAAAAACACCTTCAGAAAATCCAAAAAAACACTTACTCACTTTGAAAAAAATAAACCTCAAGCTCTTGTTTAATCATTTATTTTGTTGCACCCTCTAAAAATCATCTTCACTTTTCTTTAGCTCAGGAGTTAACAGTGACCTCGCCTATAAGACTAAACCGACGTTGTTTTTTGGCTTCGACCCTAGGACTCCTAACTACCACTAGCATACCTACTTTCGCAGCCACTAAACTTTTAGAACCTTACAACTTCAAAAAAACAAAAAATACTAATCCCTCAACGCTCGCCAAAGACGAATCCTATTGGAATAGGATCGCAAAATATTATGATCATACCGAAGGTATCATTAATTTAGAGCATGGCTACTGGGGCAAAATGTCGCACCCGGTTCAAGATTTTTATCTAAACGCCATAAAAATGGTGAATCAACAAAACTCCTACTACGCAAGGAAAGATTTTAATCAAGACATGACAAGTGTTAACCAAATGCTTGCCAACGCACTGACTATAAATTCAAGCGAAATTACACTGACACGCAACGCTTCAGAAGGGTTTCATGCATTAATTCGTCAGTATAAAAACTTAAACTCATCCGACGCTGTACTTTGGGCAGATATAGATTACCCCAGCTTTAAACATGGCATGCGATGGCTAGCAGAAAGCCACAATGCAAAAGCTATTGAACTTAAGTTACCGGCGCAGTGTTCCAAAGCAGATTTAATTCAGATATACACACAAGCATTTAAAGAAAATCCCAACATTAAAATTGCCCTACTTACTCACGTTAGTAATCAACACGGATTAAAACTTCCTGTAAAAGAAATTACCGCCGAGGCAAAAAAACATGACATTGATGTCATTTGTGATTGCGCGCAATCTTGGGGGTTAGTTGATTTTACCTTACCAGAATTAGGCGTAGACCTAGCCGTATTTAATCTGCATAAATGGATTGGCTCGCCACTAGGAGTGGGTGCACTTTACATAAAAGAAGGACTACTCGATAAAATTGCACCCTTTCCGGGAGATGCAAAGCCCAATACCGATACCATTGCCCAACGTGTACACATGGCAACCGCAGACTTCGCGAGTTTTATATCGGTACCCATGGCATTGGATTTTCACACAAAAATAGGCGGCAAAAACAAAGAAGCCCGACTTAAATACCTACGCTCACTCTGGGTCAATCAACTTAAAGAAAATCCTAACATTGAAATACTTGGCGCAATCGACGAAGAATCCACAACGGGAATGGGCAGCTTTCGCATAAAAGGTAAAGCCAGCGAAACCGAAGTAAAAAACCTGCAAAAAACATTGGAAGAAAAATACGGCGTATTTACCGTCGTAAGAGATGGCCTAAATAGCGGCTACTGCATTCGCGTAACACCGCAGATTTTTACAAAGATCGAAGACATTCAAGCGCTGATTAATGCGCTGCGAGTAGAATCTGCTTAAAATCGTTAAACAGTTATATAATACACACCAACTTGCCTAGCTTGGGCGCTCTCATCACTATTTGATAATGTCTCGGGCTTTAGCAATTTCAGCCCGAGAAATTTCCGTAGATATTCCGCCCATTGTTGGCTGGAACGATTCAACACCATTAGTTAAAGCCTATAAAAATGCAGATTCACTAACCGAATTATGGACTGAATCAAAATGGTTAGTCATAAAAAACATCTTTGATTGGATGATTACCGCCATCGCATTATCACTCGGATCACCGTTTTGGTTTGATTCAGCAACGATTAAAGGCAAAACAGGCAGCCAAACGTATAAAATCCCCGGACGATGACGAACCCAATTCCGGTGCAATGGAATGAGAAAAATGTCGACGCCAAAAAAAGTGGTTTGATTATTATATATAATGTAATTCAAAAATATAGATAAGAGCGGTTTTCATCATTTGGTAATTAGAAGTTTGTCTGGTATTTTTGATAGAAATTGTGAGTTTTCAGGAAGGTAAATTCAGTGCGATTTATTAAAAACGGCCCTAATATTCCCGATCAGTTACTGGAAAAAAGAGATCAAGGGCGAGTCGTTTTTCTCTGTGGGGCTGGAGTTTCTATTAATGCAGGGATGCCAACTTTTTATGACTTGACCAAACATGTAATAGATTATTACGACCCGGCAAAAGGTTCAGCTATAGATTTAGAATTTCGTCCCTGGGTTGAAGATAATGAAAAAAAACAAAATCGCCCCAAAACTGCTCTTGACCAAATTTTTCATTTGCTCAATCAAGAGTACGGTAGAGAGAATGTAAATTTTCAAGTTGCTCGACGATTGAGTAAAGAAGCTGCGCCTGAAGTAAGTAAAGAACACAGTATTATCGCTAGAATATCCACGAATGAGGATGGCTCCCCCCAAATAGTAACGACCAATTTTGACCGTCTATTTGAAACAGCAGTAGAGTTCAAAGAGTCTGATATCTATGAACCGCCTAAATTTCCGCATATCGATCTTGGTTTACCAATTACAGGAATTACCTATCTCCATGGACGAATAAAAAGCCCTCAAGCCTCTCATCATCCCTACGTACTCAGCAGTGCCGATTTTGGTCGTGCATACTTATCAGAAGCATGGGCTACTAATTTTATCCGTTCGTTATTAGAACGTTATACGGTTGTGTTGGTAGGTTACCAAGCTGAAGATCCACCTGTAAAATACTTACTTCAAGGATTAAATCATGATGGGCAATCTGACAGAAGTAATTTATATGCTTTTGATCGCGGAGATCCCGAAAGTATTGAAGCTAAATGGAGAGACCGTGGGGTAACTGCCATTGCGTGTGAGAGCCACAAAAGCCTTTGGGAGACATTGGAAGCCTGGGCGGTTCGAGCCGATAACCTAAGGCAGTGGAGAAACAGTGTTATCGATCTAGCCTTGAAAGGGCCTCGTGCTCTAAAACCGCATGAACGAGGCCAAGTTGTGCATCTAGTCAAATCTATTCCTGGAGCACGCCTATTTGCCAAAACTGACCCGTCTCCTTCACCGGAGTGGTTATGTGTTTTTGATGCGCGTTGTCGACTTGCTGATTCTAAAAGTGGCAATTGGGAATTAGGAGAAAATGAATCCTTTGACCCATTGGAAGAATATGGCTTGGATGATGACCCTGAGAGACCTTTTAAAACTCATTCATTTCCTAATAATATTTTGGAATGGCAATATGGCGACAAAAATCCAACTGATTTTCACCAATTAGCTGATTTGCAATATGGAAACTATTCGCCAATACCTAAACGGTTAGAACATCTTACGGATTGGATCATCAAACACTTAAACAACCCGATTACAGCATGGTGGGCTGCGAAAAAGAGAGGGTTACATTCTACAATTTTGAAGTGTATAGAATGGGAATTAGCCAGAAATGGTTCATTACATGAAATCGCTCGAAGTACTTGGAGTTTAATTCATTACTATCAATCAGATGGTCGAAACTTTTCAGGTGATATGGGATGGCACCTATTACAAACCAGAATTAAAGAAGAAGGATGGACTTCTAGCGTTGTTCGTGAATTTACATCAGCAGCTGCGCCAATATTATCCGTAAATAAATCATATGGTCTTGATGCAGTCAAACCTCCTATCAGTGAGTGGGAAAATAATAAGAGGTTGATTCGTTGGCAAGTAAAACTTCCTAATACCTATTCTAAATATTTGAATCTTCGTGTTGAGCATTTGGAATTAGTTTTTAAGATACTAGAAGCAAGTTTACAGCGAGCTGCTGATCTTAAAAGAGAATGCGATTCTTTTACCCCACATAAATTGACTTGTTACACTGATCGAGAAGTAGTTGGTCATAATCATGAGAATAACGAATTCTTCTACTGGTTTCTTGAGTTATTTTCTCAGATGATAAAGAGTTATCCTAATGTATTAAAAGGATACGTACTTACTTGGCGATCACACGAGAGATATTTTTTTACAAAGATCAAACTGTTTGCACTGAATCATCCTGAATTATTTAACAGTAACGAAGTGGCTGAAATAATATTGGATTTATCGCAGGAAGCTTTCTGGGATTGGAGTAATAAACGAGAGTTATTGTTTTTGCTAAATGATCGCTGGGATGAGTTCGATTTAAATGATAGAAATACAATTGTAGAACGCTTATTTCTTGGCCCTGATAACAACGAAGGTTTGTCTCAGGAAGAATTCACGAATAATAAAATTGACACTTCTTGTCGATATATAAAATGGTTGGCTTTGCAAGGAAGAGGGTTTAATAGCAAAGATATTACTCTACTTGAAGATATGATTTCCAGTTTACCAAAATGGTACGATGAATGGGCTACATATCTTTTGACTCAGAATAACCCCAGAGTCCGATCTATACGCACTGATGAAAGCCCGGAAGAATTAATTGACGTTCCTATCAGTAAGGTAATAGACGTAGCTGAATCTATTTCGAAGCGAGATCTTTCTACCGATTATAACAAACAGCCTTTTGATGGTTTGGTGAAAGAAAAACCAAGAAAGGCGTTATCTGTGCTTTCAGTTCAGGCAAGGCGTGGAGCATTTCCAGAAGAATATTGGCGTTCATTAATTCAAAATTGGCCCGAAAATACAAATTCGAGATTATTCCAAACATTTCTTTATAGATTGTATCGTTTACCTCATTCCGTGATACAAAAGTTGAGGCACACGGTAGGGGAATGGTTAAAAGATAAGCTTTTATTAATGTATCAATTTGATGAAATATTGGCTTGGAACGTGTTTGATCATTTCGTTGAAGGTTTAACTTCCGGTGACGATTCGGTCACAGGTAGTGGGATATATATGCCTCAAAAACCCGGAGAAATCGAATATTCTAGGCGAACCTACAATTATGCAATAAATAGCCCCATTGGCGATATCACCGAAGCACTGCATTCCACACTTAATTCATTAAAACTTAAGGAATCTTCAGGTATTCCTGAAAGTTTTAAAATTCGATACCAAAAGTTAGTGGAAGCTCCAGGGGAAGGTAGTAGCCATGCGGTAATTTTGATTACACAACAAATTGAATGGCTTCATAATTTAGATCCCGTTTGGGTTCAAAAAACTATCTTGCCATGGTTTGTGTTAAATCATACAAACTCCGAACCAGCTTGGAATGGTTTTTTATGTTCACGATATTTGCCTAATGATGAATTATTTGCATTACTCAAACCTTTATTATTGGAATTATTTCCTGTCATTTATTCGTGGAAATGGCAGGAAAACATAATACAAGTAGCTACCCGTTTAATTATAGATTTAATGGTACGTTACAAAGATGAGGTCGGATTTTCTTCAAATGAAGCTAGAACATGCCTAAGAAATATGAATAACAGAGATAGACGGAGTGCAGTGCTTTTTCTTGGCGGAGTCGGCAATGAGAGTAAGTTGGGTTGGGTTGATTATGTAATTCCGTTTATTAACAACGTATGGCCAAAGGAGCTTAAATTCCGAACATCTGGTCTTACACAATCGTGGATATCTATATTGAAAGATACTGGAGACAGTTTCCCAGATGTTTTATCTTCGATATATGATTTTTTAGTTCCTATTGAGATCGATGTACATTGGCTTTATTCTTTCGTCCATCTAGACAACCCAAAAATAATTTTAGAGAAGTATCCACGTGATGTATTAAAATTGATTGATGCAGTAACTCCAAACAGCACTGTAAATTTACCTTACGATCTAATGAGGGTTCTTAATCTTATAGAAGAGGCTGATCCGAGTTTAGTAAATGATGGCCGTTACCTACGGTTAATTGATTTAATAGAATGTTCTTGATCTACCTTTTATATAGAGTGAGATTGTCTTCTTTGGGCAGATATTGACTGCCCCAGTTTTAAGTGCGGCATGCAATGGTTAGCAAAAAGCCATGATGCAAAAGCTATTGAACTTAAACTACCCGCGCAGCGCTCCAAAGCAGATTTAATTCAGATATACACACAAACATTTAAAGAAAACCTCAACATTAAAATTGCGTTGGTTACCCGCGCTAGTAATCAACGCGGATTAAAACTTCCTGTAAAAGAAATTACCGCCAAGGCAAAAAACATGGTATTCAAAACTTCACTCTGCGGAGTGCGTTTGTAATTGCACTCATCATTCTTTAAATAATATGACTCTAATGGAATACCGGCTAGCCACCTAATTTTCTACAAATAATTGTATTAATAAGTGAAAATTTACATAGGGTCTACGAAAAGCATGTCCTGATAATAATTCTTTGGTCAGTGATCTGCAGAACACATTTAGAGTAGTTGTGGATAATGTAGAGAAATTAAACTATAGGAACCTCTGATTAACTCATCCGTGATTTAATAAGAGGGCAGAAACTTCTAACTTCTTCACAATTTCAAAAATCGTAAGTGATTGAAATTGGCGACACTTCCTTGTGTCGTTGATATTTCAACATCAGTGGGAATTTTCTAAACCCTATAAACCCTTGCAAACAACGCTTTTAAATAATTGGTCTCTGGAATTGCGGGATGAACAGGATGATCTGGCCCTTGGCAGCCGCGATAGAAGATTTGTGATTGTCGGTCGAGGTGGCGGCTTGCGGAGCGAATGGTGTCGATAAGTTTTTCTTCGGCCATGTGCATGGAGCAGGATGCCGATACTAAAACGCCGTCGCGATTTAATAACCGCATGGCAAGTTCGTTAACGTGGTAATAAGCGGCTTCACCAGATTTTTGATCTTTTTTGCGTTTAATAAATGCGGGCGGATCTAAGACAACCACGTCGAATTTTTCGCCCTCTTCAATTAATGCTTTTAGGGCTGGAACGGCTTTGCCTTCAAGCATTCGTAATTTGTCTTCTACGCCATTTAATTTTGCATTTTCAAAGGCGATGTCTAGTGCAAATTCGGAAGCATCAATACAGGTGACATCGGTAGCGCCCGCAACGGCAGCTTGCACGCCCCAACCGCCCACGTAAGAGAAGATATCTAATACGCGTTTGCCCTTACATATTTTTTGTAGGTATTCGCGATTACAGCGGTGATCGTAAAACCAACCGGTTTTTTGGCCTTCAACAATGGGCGCAATAAATTTAACCGAGTTTTCAACAAGCTCAACGGTGTTGGTTACTTCACCCAAACTTTCGGTATACAAGGGTAGGTTTTCTAATTCACGAGCCGAGTGATCGTTTTTAATCAAAATACCTTTTGGACGTAAACACTGGTCAAGGGCATCAACAATTTCTTGTTTAACCACTTCCATGCCCGCGCTGGCAATTTGCACCACCAATGTGTCACCAAAGCGATCGACGATTAAACCCGGCAGTAAATCGGAATCACCATAAACTAATCGGTAATAAGGATCAGCAAAATTTAATTCACGTAGCGATTTGGCTTGATTAATACGATGCACTAGCAGCGATTTATTCAATAGGTGCTTGTTATCACGACTGATTAATCGCGCGCAAATTAATCCGTTGGGATTAACCACGGCGACGCCTAAAACTTTATCGGTATCACTCACGATCTCTGCTTGCTCGCCAATTTGCAGATTTTTAAGCGGTGTTTTAGCAATATCGATTTCGTTGGAATAAATCCACAGATGGCCTTGTTTTAATCGACGATCGGCTTTGGGTTTAAGTTGCAAGCGTGCAAGAGACATGACGAACCTACTGTAGTGGTGTGTGCTGATTTTGGAAGTAACAAAAAAATAACCCGGCCAGTAGCCGGGTTATAGCATCAGAGATTAGATAACAACGAGTTTGAAATTACTCGTCTTCTTCTAAAGCGGCTTTGTAGCCATCAACATCAAGAGCGTCGTCTAATTCTGAAAGATCAGTTGGTTTAACTTTAAAGAACCAGCCGTCATCGTATGGGGATTCGTTAACGGTTTCTGGCGCATCGCCCAGTGCTTCGTTAACAGCGATAACAA
This sequence comes from Sessilibacter sp. MAH3, assembly GCF_054658275.1. Classification (NCBI taxonomy): domain Bacteria; kingdom Pseudomonadati; phylum Pseudomonadota; class Gammaproteobacteria; order Cellvibrionales; family Cellvibrionaceae; genus Sessilibacter; species Sessilibacter sp. MAH3. The sequence goes on from NZ_BAAGIE010000011.1 coordinate 121,944, forward strand.
CACCACTTACTGGTGAGAAAATATCTGAAGCCGCTTTTACAGATTCAACAACACCGGCCTCTTCACCTGCATTCACATCGGCGCCCACTTCTGGGGTTTCAACGTAAACCACATCACCTAAGCTTTCTTGTGCGTGATCGGTAATGCCAATGGTAACAGTGCCGTCTTCTTCAACACGCGCCCACTCGTGGGAAGGCAAGTATTTTAGTTCTTTGCGAAATTCACTCATTTTTTTTCCTCTAAACCGGTGTTGGGTTAGCGTGTTAAGCGGGTGAGCGATGTGGAAATTTACCCATTTTGCTTCGCCACCAAGCACTACTGCTCAATATTCACTCACTTGTAGACGCCATTGGGCGCTATTAAAAAGTATAAACGCCTGTAACGTAAAGCCCTGAAATCACCGGATTACAATTTTATGGTCAATTACTTATTTTCCGAGTTTAGAGATCAGTCTCGGTTACTGCGCCGAATCATGAGCACGACCGGTACCATGCTGACTGCAACCAAGGTTACCGCCGGTAATGCCGCCTGTTCCCATTGGCCTTCGGCGGTTCGCTCGAATACACGCACGGCTAAAGTATCCCAACCAAACGGTCTTAAAATTAGCGTTGCGGGCATTTCTTTTAGTGTATCAACTAATACCAAAAGTGCTGCGGTTAATAGTCCGGGACGTAGTAAAGGCAGGTACACACGTCGCAATATTTGCAATCGTGTTGAACCTAGGGTTTGAGCAACTTCTTGAAAGCTAGGCCGAATGCCATCAAGACCGGATTGCACCGGGCCTATCGCTACCGAGAAGAATCGAATCACGTAAGCCAAAATCAAGGCCGCTAAACTGCCGATAAACACCTGTCCAAATCCTAACCAAGTACGCAGTGGTGCCAAAAGTTGATTTTCGATTAGTGTGAAAACTAACAAGATGCCTACCGCCAAAACAGAACCCGGCAAGGCGTAACCTAATCCAGCGACGCGCGCCCAAAAGCTTAAGCCTTTAACCGGGCTTTGGCGTCGTCCAAAAGAGACTAACAGTGCTAAACCTACGGAAACCAGCGCAGCTAAGAACGCCAACACCAATGAGTTCTTAACAAACCCCCAGTAGCGATTATCGAATTCATTAAGATGAGAGAAAGTCCAAATCAACAATTGGCCAATGGGTACCAAAAACGCCACGGCGAATACCAGAGCGCAATAGACACACGCCAAGCCAGCGTGAAGGCCACGCAATTGATAGCGATCGTTATTGGAGGACGCACGTCGCGTTTGCAATCGACCTTTACTGCGAGCACTCTGCTCTGCCCAAAGCCCTAAGAGCACAAACAACAATAACAACGATGCCAATTGCGCGGCGGCGGCGAGGTTATAAAAACCAAACCACGATTTATAAATAGCGGTGGTGAAGGTATCAAAGTTGAACACCGAAACAGCGCCGAAGTCGGCCAGAGTTTCCATCATAGCCAACGCCATTCCCGCTGCGATTGCGGGGCGCGCCATGGGAAGAGATACTTTAAAAAACGCTCTTAGCGGCGATACACCCAAGCTTCGAGCCGCATCCATCAACTCGCGACCTTGGTTCACAAACGCCGAGCGCGCCAGCATGTACACGTACGGATACAGCACCAGCGACATCACAATAATAACACCGGGAGCCGTTCGGACTTCGCCAATACCGCCAGCGATGCCTAAAGAGTTGCGCAACCACGTGTTTACCGGCCCGGCGTAATCAAGCAGCCCCAAAAACACAAATGCCAAGACATAGGGTGGAATTGCCAAAGGCAGCATCAGGCCCCAATCAAGCCAACGTCTGCCGGGGAATTCGCAGGCTGCAACCAACCACGCCAAGCTCACACCCAATACACACACCGAGACCGCAACACCAACGAGCAACACAAAGGTGTTTTCTAACAAACGCGCCAGTTGGGTTTCTATCAAATGCGCCCAAATATCGGGAGCGGGCTGTAGCCACGAAAAGACAATAACGCACAGCGGCAACAACACCATTGCCGCGACAAGGTAGGTGGGAAAGCGCCACCAAAATCCCGTGTTAACGCGAGCGATTTTGGTTTTAGGCGCTGGTAATACGAGATCTTGGGCAGACAATTTTGCTCACTTCCAAAAGAATTTTGTCGTAAAAGCTGCCAGGATTATAAACGATTAGTGATAACCGACACGATCCATTAGCTTTATGGCTTCTGCCTGCAAACGACCTGCCGCTTCTACGTTGACCGAATCGGCTTTAAATTCACCCCAAGATTTTACCAATTCAGAAGGCTCAACCTCGGGATTTACCGGATATTCCTGGTTAGCTTCCGCGAAAATGTATTGCGCCTCGGGCTTGCTCAACCATTCTAAGAAATCTTTAGCGGCAACCGGATTTTTTGCGTACTTGGTAATGCCCGCACCCGAGACATTCACGTGCACACCGCGATCATCTTGATTTGGCCAAAACACTGCTAACGGCAAATCGGGATTATCTTCTTTCATACGGCCATAATAGTAAGTGTTTACTATTGTCGCATCGCACAAGCCAGCCACAACTGCCTCCATGGCTTGGTTATCGTTTGAGAAGGGCGCAGCGGCGAGATTTTTTACCCAGCCGCCCACAATGGATTCTGTCTCGGGTTCGCCCAACGTTTTGATCATGGTTGCAACCAACGATTGGTTGTAGACCTTTTTCGCGGTGCGTAAACACAGGCGACCATTCCAATCCGGTCCAGCCAATGCTTCGTAGGTACTTAAATCTTCGGGATTTACTCTGTCGGTCGAATAAATAATCGTGCGCGCACGCAACGATAAGCCAACCCAGTCGTCTTGAGTTGAACGTAGGCTCTCTGGAATATTGGTTTTTAGAATTTCAGAATCAAAGGGTTGTAACACGCCTTCGTTAGAAGCTTGCCACAAAAAACCGGCATCAACGGTAACAAATAAATCCGCCGGAGTATTTGCACCCTCGGCCTTCAGTCGTGCGAGCAAAGGCCCAGCACTGTCGGTGATGTAGCGAATTTCGGTTCCGGTTTCTTGCTGGTACAAATCAAACAGAGGTCTGATTAATTGCTCGTTACGGGCGGTGTACACTGTTAGAACATTTTTATTGGCAGAATCGTCTGCGCAGGCAAACAGTCCAACGCTCAACATAGAAATACCGGTAACTTTTGCGGCTTTAGCGAGTCTGTTAATAATTACGGAGCGTCTTAGCTGATTCATATACACTTGATCTAATAGATAATGTTTGGCATCAAACTGCGGTCAGCAATTGACGATAACTGAGATAAACTAGGTATCAAATTTAAGAATGAATTGCAAATAACAAGTACTTTTATTTAGAAAAATCCCTTGAGATTAATCAAAATAAAACCCTATAGGCTCATTTTGTTCATATCTCGCACATTAAAGCCCCATATATATCAAAAAACTTATTTTGCAGAACCACCACTTTCGCGCCCAATTTATTTGGAAGTAAACAATGAAAAAACTGCTAAAAATTTTACTTTCCGCCGTTTCAGCATTAATTTTATTAATTGCCATCGTCATTGTAGTAGTTACCTCCGTTATTGATCCCAACGACTACAAGAGTGATATCGAAAAAGCCGCCTCAGATGCAGGCTATCCCATTGCCATCCAAGGTGAACTGTCCTGGCAGTGGTTTCCGTCTATTGGTATCAGTATTGGCCGCACCGAATTACTGCCTAATAACGTTGATGGACAAAGCTTTGCCGCCATTGAAGACGCCGCAGTATCAGTAAGCCTATTACCATTACTGCGCAAAGAAATTGTTATCCAAACAATTTCGGTAACCGGATTAAAAACTCATTTAGAAATTGACGAACAAGGCAAAGGCAACTGGGAAGTTTTGCTTGATAAATCCTCCGAAACTCAAGCAGCAACGCAAAACCAAACTTCCGGCGATAATAATGGTGAAAGCTCGGCGTTATCCATTACTGCCGACAGTATTCGCATACAAAACGCTGCGGTGACCTTTATAGACCGCCAAAACGACATCAATGCCAGCCTCTTGGATTTTGACCTTACTGTCGATGATTTAAGTCTAACGGGTAAAAGCTTTCCCGTAGAGGCACAATGGCAAGTGAGCCTGCTCAGCAAAGACCTTCCCGACCAGCTTAATGTTGCTGGTAGTTTTAGCTCAAAAATAAAACTCGGCGAAGACTTTACTAGCGTCGAAATGAATTCCGGTAAATTGGCACTGTTACTTGAAAACACCGCTAAATCGATTAGCGAGTCGATTGTTTCTACCTTTACCGTCGCTGCCACCGATTTAAAAGCGCAACCCAATCTTAATGCGCAATTTAAAATTGAATCGTTTAACCCCAAAACGTTAATGAAAACCTTAGGTTTAGACGAGCTGGCCACGCAAAATCCGCAAGCACTCACCAAGGTTGCGGCAAGCCTTTCTATAAGCGGCAACGAAAAACAATTAAGTCTTAGCCAATTAAATTTAGAATTGGATAAAACCAATATCACCGGCACTGCGCAGGTTAATAATCTTAATGATCTAAATTTACAGCTACGCGGCACCAAAATTAATTTAGACGATTATTTACCACCAGAATCTGCTGCTACATCTGCGACTGCTACCACCTCAACAGCAGCCGGTTCACCATCAACGACTACAAATTCCGATGAGCCATTAGATTTAGCATTTTTAGACCAGTACTTGTTAAATGCCGACATCGCGTTTGAAGAGATTACCGCCAGTGGCATTACCTTTAACAAACCTACCGTAAAATTAAATAGCGGTAATGGCATTGCTAAACTCAACGAATTATCGCTGGTATTAGATGGCTCAAAAATTGTGATTACCGGTGATGTTAACAAGCAACAGCAATTTAATGCACACGTTACCGTACCAACTATTAATCCCAGCAAAATATTAGCGCAAGCAAAAATTGACAAGCCAGAAATGGCCGATGCCAAAGCATTAACCAGCGCAAGCTTTGAATTAATTGCCGGTGGTAAGCTTGATGCGATTCAAATTTCTAAATTGCAAGCGAAACTCGACGAAACCACCTTAAACGCGACCGGCAAAATCAATAACTTTAATTCGCTAGATTTAGCGCTTAAAGGCAGCAGTATTGATCTTGATCGCTACTTGCCGCCACCCACAGAAGAACCAGCAACCGCGAATGCATCAGCTAACACAACCACAGCACCGGAAGAACCCATTCCGTTTGAATTATTAAAAGAATTCAACGCGAACATTACCGTTGATTTTGATCGCATTAAAGTTACCGACATGGTATTCGATAACCTAAACCTCGCGCTCAATAACCAAAACGGTTTAGCGAATTTAAAAAACTTTAGCGCGAACTTTTACGAAGGTACGTTAAAAGCCAACGGCACCATTGATGCTCGTCCAGCCACGCCTAAAATTGCCATTAATGGCAGTGGCAATGGCGTGTCGTTAGAACCATTACTCACCAGCTTTATTGAACCGGGTTCTGCGCAATCGTTTTTATTTAAAGGCAAAGCCAATACTCAATTTACCTCTACCACAAACGGTTTAACCAGCACGCAATTGTTTGAAAATTTAAATGCACAACTCAGCGCCGATACTCAATCGTTGCAATTAGTGCCAGTTAATATCGAAAAAATGGTTTGCCAAGCAGTCGCGTTAATTCAGGGCGAGAGTTTTAACTCGCAAATTGAATGGCCAAACTTTACACAAATGCAGCAATTTAACGCCAAAATTAATTTCGCAAACCAGATCGCAACCATCGAAAACCTATCCGCTGGTGTACAGCAATTTATAATCGGCGCTAACGGTAAGGTTGATTTGGCGAATCAGTCGTTAGATGTGCGCTTACCTTTTTCGGTTACACAAGCCAATTTAGAAAGCCAAGGCTGCCCGGTTACCAGCTCTTATTTAGTGGGTCGAGCACTGTCATTAATTCGCTGTAAAGGTGATCTATCAAATCCAACCTCGGCTTGTGGCTTAGACGAACGCGCCATTCGCGAGTGGGCAAAAGATTATCTTGAAGACAAAGCAAAACAAGAAGCCAAAGACAAATTAAAAATCGATGAAAAACGCAATGAGCTTCGCGATAAGATCGATGACAAATTGGGCGACGGCGCCAGTAAATTATTAGACGGCTTGTTTAAACGCGATAAAGATAAATAAGTAACTATTTTAACCGATAAAAATTTAAAGAGATTTTAGCCAGTGCTAAGCCACTGGCTTTTTTATGTATGAGCAAATACCTTAAAAAATCTGATAAAAATACCAACACCTCGGCATTAATTAGCGTTAATTTTAGTGAGCGCGTGCTGGAGTGGTTTTATCAATACGGCCGTAAAGATTTACCTTGGCAAAAAAATATAACTCCGTATCGCGTTTGGATATCGGAAATTATGTTGCAGCAAACTCAAGTTGCCACGGTGATTCCTTATTTTGAGCGTTTTATGAAACGCTTTCCTACCTTAAAAGCGCTAGCACAAGCGCCGGTAGACGACGTATTAAGCCACTGGAGCGGTTTGGGCTATTACGCTCGCGCGCGGAATCTGCACAAATGCGCAATCACTGTTTTTACAGAGCACAAAGGTAAATTTCCACACACGGTAGACCAACTTGCAGAATTACCCGGCATTGGCCGCTCAACCGCGGGTGCCATTGCCAGTATCAGCATGGGCTTAAACGCACCCATATTAGATGGCAACGTAAAACGCGTGCTGGCAAGACATTTCGCCATTGGCGGCTGGCCCGGTAAAACCGAGGTGCTCAATCAACTCTGGCAGGTAGCGGAAGCACATACTCCGGCAGACAACTGCAATCACTACACACAAGCCATGATGGATTTAGGCGCGACACTGTGCACACGCACCAAACCCAATTGCCAGGCATGTCCGCTTGTTGAAACCTGCGTTGCCTTCAAAGAAAATCGCCAATTGGAATTTCCTGGTAAAAAACCGAAAACACAAAAACCCACCAAATACACCGCCATGCTGATGTTCATTAATCAAAACGGCGAAGTTTATTTACAACAACGACCCTCACACGGCATTTGGGGCGGGCTTTGGAGTTTTCCGGAGGTTTTGCAAAGTGACGACCAAACTGTTTTTGAGCAAGCAATTACCGAGAATAATTCCGATAAAAACAACTCAAAAAATAACGCCAATAACAACGGTAACGATCTCAGCGCAGCGATTCACAAGCACTGCTCAACGTTAAACGCACACATTAAAAGCCAGCAACTTTGGCCAAGCTTTATACACACCTTTAGCCACTATCACCTACACATTCAACCGGTATTGATCACGCTGGCCAATAATCCAGCACACATAGCCGAACAATCTGGCCAATGGCTGACACTGAATAATCAAACCAATCCCGAATCCGGTTTAGGACTGGCAGCGCCGGTCACCAAGCTCTTAAAACAACTTGGTGATGGCAATAACAACGGAAATGAGCATCTAGGCACCCTGAATCTCTTCGATGAGCCGGTCTAGGGCGATAACCAACTTGGGCAAGGCCGACTCAGAAGACTCAATATGCAGGTCTTCAACCTCAAAGTAATCGATGCAATCTGCAAGATCACCAAAGTGCTCTTGCATCATCGTGTAGTGCTCGTCACGACTGGCGGCAATTACACGATGGTATTGATCAAAATCTTCAAGCTCTACGCTTTCTGGCCAGCGAGAATCGCCTGGCGTTATACCAAGCTCACTTAAATACGTTTTAGTATGCGCCGACAAAGGCCCAAGATTTGGGCTTAGCGCCATATTGCGCAGCAAACCCTTGGAATAAGCCCGCCAAGGCAAGGCCAAGCGCTGGCAATGATGATTAAAATATTGCTCGGCAAAACGGCTACGATAGTAATTACCCGTACACAAAAACAGTAAGCGATTCATAAGCCCCCGCTTATTTTGATGTCGATTACGCCCGCATAACGAGCTTTAAACTTGCACTCTAACCTTCAGATTTGCACCCTAACACAACCACTTGTAATCACCACTGATATGCCTTTGGAGGCAAATACAAACCATTCAGCCGCCTATGCGGATGCATCGCACCGTGCTTTCTATCTATAATGACCACCAAGTTTGACAACCAAGAGAACAACCCATGTCACGCACCGTATTCTGCCGCCGCTATCAAAAAGAGCTTGAAGGACTAGAACGCCCACCCTACCCCGGCGCCAAAGGCGAGGACCTTTTTAACAATGTATCGAAACAAGCGTGGGAAGAATGGATGAAATACCAAACCATGCTCATTAACGAACGCAAACTCAACATGATGGACCTAACCGCCCGCACCTACCTAAACGAACAGATGGAAAAGTTCTTTTCTGGCAGTGAAACCGATCAAATTGAAGGCTTTGTACCGCAAACTGGCGATAAAACCAGCGAATAGACCGCAAGAGAGTCAAGCAACTGATTTTTCGTGAAAAATTCTTTCGCAAGGCCTTGACTAGATCGCTCGCAATCGGTTTAATACGCGCCTCTTCCAGCGCACCTTAGCGCCTAAGAAGAATTGCCCAGATAGCTCAGTCGGTAGAGCAGGGGATTGAAAATCCCCGTGTCGGTGGTTCGATTCCGCCTCTGGGCACCATCAAATTCTAAAGCCTCGTAAATGCGGGGTTTTTTTATGCCCGATAAAAACACGAAAACAGAGGCGGTTGAGAAACCACCGACCGTGGTTCGACTCAATGCGACCGAGCATTGAGCCACAAGCGCAGCCCGTAGGGGACGAATAGCCCAAAGGCTATTCGGATGCTTCAGCCTCTGGGCACCATCAAATTCTAAAGCCTCGCAAATGCGAGGCTTTTTTATGCCTGAAAGAACCTCAAAACAGAAGTGGTTAAGAAATACCGACCATAGCTTGATATTTCGTATTCAACTTAATGCAACTCTGCATCCAGTCAAAAATGAATCTGTAAACTTACCTACCCCGCTCAACTGAATCGAATAGATTACAACTCAGGACCACCACAAGCCCTTTACAAATTGCGCCCTCGATAAATATGTTCTGGTTAAAAACTACTTTGCTCCGCCACATTGACTAGATTAAGAGAACTAATGCTAATTCACTTTACAAGAAAACTTAATTCTAGGATGTTTATGACCTAACAGTACTTGCTTTACAACCGCAATAAACCTCTAGTTTGATAAATCTACCAGTTCGATAATTTAAAGACTGGTGAGAATACTAGTCTCAAAGCAAAATAGAATTACTATTAATCGAGCTCAAGTTCCGCTCATTACTCTTAATAATTAAACAATATAAGAACTTCGAGGGGGAGTTAAAACATGGATCGTTCACCAGACAATGGAATAAATAAAAATTTTGCTTTCGACTCCCTTCAAACAATTCGCAATAGACTTCTTGACCTAACAGGTCGTAATAGACTATTAAATTTCCGATATGGCAAATCTGGCTTTGTACGAGTAATTGACGAAATGCCAGACCAATTAGCAGTTAATATCTTGGATGGGCGGAAATTCACCTTCGTTCCAGTCGATGAACCTACAAAAGATGAGCTCATTGAACACGGATATATTTCTATTAAGGAAGATGGACAAGAAGTAACCACTAAGTCTAATCCTACCGCTAAAGAATGGGCGAAAATAAAAGGAATTAATGCAGCTTATGAGTTACCCAAAAGTGAAAAAATAAAAGAGCCAAAACACGATGACACTAACATACAGTCTCTATTATTCCCCCGAGAATTAGAAGCGCAACTACGCAAACTTCACGACAAGGCAACTTTAGCTATTGAGGAAACAGGTGCCAATATTCTCTATCTTGCATTCGGTTTTCTTGAATGGTACGAGGATGAAAGCTCTATAACTCCTAAGGAAGCTCCTCTTTTCTTACTCCCCGTCAAAATCAATAAGGCATCCCTAAATGTGGTGCTCAGTACTTATACATACACAATTGAGCATACCGGTGAAGATATCATCTCAAACTTATCTCTTAGAGAAAAACTGAAACATGATTTCCATCTGCTACTTCCAGAAATAGAAGATGGAATGCTACCGGAAAGTTATTTAGAGCTCGTAGAAAAGCAACTTAAAAAAAATAAGCCCGCTTGGTCCGTAAAACGAAATGCAACCTTGTCACTATTCGATTTCGGTAAATTATTAATGTACCTAGATCTAGATCCTTCTAGGTGGCCGTCGGGCGCTAACAACATTCAGAATCACGCAATTATTCAACAATTTTTTACCAAGGAAGGAAATGCGAAAGACTCTTCAGGACTTACATTTTTTGGAACAGAGTACGAAATTGATGCACTAGAAAATGTGCACGAGCTATATCCGTTAATTGATGATGCCGATAGCTCCCAACACAGCGCTCTTGTCGACGCTATAAAAGGTAAAAACCTTGTCATAGAGGGGCCGCCGGGCTCCGGAAAATCGCAGACCATTACGAACCTAATTGCTGCAGCTATAGCGCAGGGGAAAAAAGTACTCTTCGTCGCTGAAAAAATGGCAGCTCTTCAAGTTGTTCAATCACGGCTTACACGTGCGGGACTGGGAGATTTTTGCCTTGAGTTACATAGTAATAAAACTCAAAAAAAACAAGTGTATGAAAATCTTAAAAAACGCCTCGAGGAGCAAAAAAATTATCGCGATCCCGAATCGATTAAAGTTGATATTCAGATGTACGAAGGAAAAAAAGAAACTCTGAGTCAGCACTCCGAACTTATTAACTCAACATGGAAAAAATCTGGGAAAACTATTCATCAAATTCTAACCGCGGCCGCGAGATATCGCGAAGAATTCAGCGCGATAAACCTTGAAGAGATTAAACCCATAAATTTTAATGGTGAAAACTTCGATGAATTGGAGGGACGCCGAATTTCTGATGAATTACGTAGATATGCATATATTTTTAATGAAGTTAAAAATCAACTTGGAAAAAATTCGTTATTAAGCGATCATCCGTGGTTTGGTGTTTACAACAAGAACATTCAGGTATTCGAGTGCGAAGAAGTTTGTAATGCTTTAAAACCCTTTCACGAAGCTACAGAATCTGTAATTAATGATCTCGAAAACTTATCTAAAAAACTATCGATTGAATTACCCAAAACTAGACGCATACTAAAAAGTCTTACAATCGATTTTAGAAAATTACCAGAACTAAATGGTAACGAAGATTTTTCTGCTTTACATAAGATATCTAATGAAAGTGAAAAAACTCTACTCAATTACATTGCTATTTATGATTCGGCTAGAAATCTGTACTCGGAACTCGCTCCAATATTCGAAGAAAACATTTTCCAAAATAATATTTCGCTAATTAAATTGCAAAATGCACTAGGTGATGTTCAAGGTAATCTCAAACATGAACACTTTAGTCCAAATGACATATACAAACAACTTAAACTTGTCCAATCATATAAGGATTTATCTTTATCTATTAACGAAGATTTAAATTCCGTTGTTGAACAAGATCCAACCTTAGCTGGCTTGGTTATACCATCAGCTAATGGATTCAATGAATTTGAATCCTTTCTTAAGTTTTTCGATCTACTAGATCCATCTCTAGTTAGCCGACGTGATGACTTGTTTGACAATGACCACTTGGATATTGTTTTATCAGACCTGAACGCTCTATTAGGAAAAATTAAACCTCTTCAAACCGCTCTTGAACCATTTTTTAAACTAAACGAAACTCCTAGCAGTTCTGAATTAAAAGAATTAGCAAATGTATTAAATGATAAAAGTTTATTACGCTGGTTCAAAAAAAGCTGGCGAGAAGCAAAGAATAAAATTTTCGGGTTTTCCATACCTATTAAACCTAGAATAAACGAATTAATTTTTCAACTACAAAACTTAATTCAGTATAAAGAATTCTGTGACCAACTATCTGATAATTCCTTTAAAACCCAATTGAAACATGAATTTAACGGAATCAAAACTCCCATTGAGCAACTACATAAATTAAGATTCTGGTACCGTTCTGTAAGAGATCAGTATGGCATTGGATTTGGAAAAAAAGTGGCATTTGCAAATGCAATTTTCCGTTTCAGCGACTCAACATTTAAGGGAATCCAACATCTAGCGAAGTCAAAATCTCTGCCTTCATTAGATCAGTTTTCGCAACTCAATGACCAACTTGGATCAGTCTTTAAATCAGATATAATCAGTGACAGAAACTACAACCTCGTATCACAAAACGGTATAGAACAATTTTGTCAGTCATTGGAGACCTCAACCCGGACATTACAATCACTATGTAAAATAGAGATATCGATTAATGAGCTCAACTCAAAAGTTAGCAACCTTAGTCAATTGATTGAGATGGAAAAAAATCTTAACAATGATAAATGCTCATCAATATTGTTCGGAGAAGGATTTAGTCTATCTTCGCGAAAAAACTGCGAATCCGCAAAACAAGTGATAAACACAACACTAAACCTGTATCGCAAGCTGATGGACTTGAACACAATAAGTCTAAAAAGCTATTTACTGGCCAATATAAGTGTACAGAAACTAGACTCCATTCGTGACAGTTTAAAGCTAATATCTGAACGAACAACTCAACTCAGCACCAACTTCAATACATTTAAAGAACGCGTTGAATTGGACAGTGCGGCATGGTTTCAGTCTACAGGAGACAACTTGTTACTATGGAAAAAGAAAAGCTATCAAGCTCTTTCTAAGCCAAGGTGGTTGAGCACTTGGATTGATTTCGTCCGAATTAGAGAATCTTTAAGCAACGCAGGATTAGATAATCTTCTGCGCAGTATCGAAAATGGAAAAATAGATTTAAATACTATTGAACAGCTGTATTTGTATTTAGTATTCGATAGCCTATCTCGGGAAATTCTCAACGAAAACCATAATTTGGCTTATTTCTCAGGCCCTAACCAAAATGCTATTCGCGAACAATTCTGTCAATATGATACGAAGCTAAAGAAACTCCAGCAGGAAAAAATAGCATTCCAAATCGCGCAAAATGGAAAAAATCAAGTCCTGCCTGGTATATCTAGTGGTAAAGTCTCGTCTTATTCTGAAATGGGGCTAATTAACCACGAGATAAATAAAAAAACTCGACATACGCCAATAAGACAATTAATTAATAGATCAGGTAAATCGTTAATCGCCCTAAAACCTTGCTTTATGATGGGCCCGCACTCGGTTGCTCAATATCTTGAGCCAGGACAAATCGAGTTCGACCTAGTTGTGATGGATGAAGCCTCACAAATTAAACCGGAAGACGCTTTAGGTACAATCGCTCGCGGAAGACAGTTGATAGTTGTCGGCGACCCTAAACAGCTACCACCTACAAGCTTTTTCGAAAAGACTGTTGAAAACGAGAGTGCAGATGTAACAGCTATAGAACAATCTGAAAGTATTCTAGACGTATCTCTTCCAATATTTGATGCTCGCCGCTTGCGATGGCATTATCGATCTCGTCACGAAAGCCTAATTGCATTCTCTAATCAAGAATTTTATGACAACAATCTCGTAGTGTTCCCCTCTCCTTCTGAGAGAAGTAACGAATTTGGAATTAAATTCACTTACGTTAAAACTGGTCGCTTTATTAACCAACATAATATTGAAGAAGCAAAGGTTATCGCTGAAGCGGTTAGGCGGCACTTGTTAAACAATCCTAAGGAATCTCTTGGCGTGGTCGCTATGAGCACGAATCAGAGAGAACAAATTGATCGTTGTGTAGAAGAGCTATCCAAAGACGACGAACTATTCAGAGATGTTTACGAGAAAAATAAATACAGCGACGAACCATTCTTCCTCAAAAACTTAGAAAATGTCCAAGGCGACGAAAGAGATGTTATTTTTATCTCTTGCACCTACGGTCCTAAGGAAGCTGGAGCGGCACAAATGCCGCAAAGATTTGGCCCAATAAACTCGGCTTCTGGTGGTCGTCGGTTAAATGTTCTGTTCACCCGCGCTAAAAAACGTATGCATGTTTTCAGCTCAATGACCGAAGGTCATATCTTGGTAAATCCATCATCTAGTGCTGGTGTACGCGCACTGAAGAGTTTCCTAAACTTTGCTCAGACAGGTAGGCTGCCACAAATTAAGAGCACCGGTAAGGAGCCCGATAGTGATTTTGAAATAGGTGTAATGAATGCTCTAAAATTACACGGATTCGAATGTGAACCTCAAGTTGGAGTTGCTGGATACTTTATTGATTTAGCAGTGAAAGACCCGGGACAACCAGGCCGATACTTAATGGCGATTGAATGTGATGGTGCGACATATCATTCTGCAAAATCAGCGAGAGATAGGGATAGGTTACGCCAATCAGTTCTTGAGAGCCTTGGCTGGAATGTTACAAGAATCTGGTCTACGGACTGGTTTAAAAATCCTCAAGCGCAAATCAAGCCAATTATTGCACTTCTCAATCAATTAAAAACGGACGTTCATTATGAGCCGGAAATGGATACAAGTAGTTTCGAGATTGAACGCGATGTTGATGAAGAAGCTCAAATAATATCAGAGCTTACAAGCTTCAATGGAGAGCAAGACACACTGGAAGCAAAGCTTAAAGAGTTCGATTCTCGTATTATTGCCAAATCGAAAATAGACGTTCCACAAAATAGCAGCATACTGAGGCCGGCAATGATAGATGCACTTTGTGAATTTAAACCAATAACTAAAAGTGCATTTCAAGAAGATATTCCACTGTACTTGCGAAAGGCAACAGCCAAAGAGCATGGCATATACTTAGATCAAATTTTAACCTTAATAGCTGAAAATGAAGAAGAACTTACAACCGCAGATCCAAATTCATAAATAATTCCTTACAAAAATTATGACGTAGCTAATTCAAGCTTTTTAGGTATTTAGCGCCACCGACTCAAATCTAATCTAACACGCAGGCAATTACTTTCCTGCTTAAGCTAGGTAAGATTTGAGTTCAATTTCACTGTTATTCAACCTGATCACACGAATTCTTTATATAGGAAGCTCTGATTAACTCATCCATGATTTAATCAGAGCACAGAAATTGAAAATGCGATTTCCAATTTCTTCACAATTTCAATCACTTACGGTTCTTGAAATTGGCGACACATCCTTGTGTCGCTGGAAACTCTAGGTTAATCAGAGTTTCCTATAAAAAGTCTCGACAAATTGAAAACAAACTTGCTAACTTTTTGATGCTGATAAAATATTTTATGCCAATCCAAATCAAACCTGATCAACCTCTGTAAAAACCAACCCGCTAAAATTATTTTTGGTTACCTTATTATAAAAATCTTCATTGCAATATAAGTAGCCTCCGCCATTAATATCTAATGTGAATAGCGGTGGCGCATTATTCATAGCGTTTTTTTTAAAAACCAAAACTTCAATATTATCGACAGTACCGTCGTCGAAATATGAAAATTTAGTTTTGTTGGTGTCTATTACTTCGTTACCCAGTCTTATAATCGGGTTTATATAGATATAATCAACACCTTCTTTTGCCAAAGGATACTTTTCTACAACTTTTGAAGTAAGGAATTCTGCTAAGTATTCGGCAGCAAGTTTTGATACAATTAAATCATTACCCGCCCATTGTGTTAAATCTGGCCGCAGGGTAATTCCATCATCATTCGCCATAAACTCAACGCCCGGAGCAATCCACTCAAATGATAAGGGTGTGCCAATTGTGTTTATAGCGAAGTCTTCCATTTTCTCGACAATGTCGTAATCATCTAAGGCGCAAAAAGCGTAAGCCTCAATATCAAAATCTATCTGGAATATTTTTGCCATTTTCATACACTCTTACTTTTGATAACACCCTTCAAATCTAGCTGACCATCTTTTGAAAGCAACGAGAAAACCTCTTGCTCCTTTCTTGCTCTAAGTAATTTCAACCGAATATTTCTTAACACGTTATGCATTTCTCCGGCACCTTGTATTGCCTTCACCTTATTACTTACCCAAGTAGAGTACGCTTCTGTATGAACATATACATGCCCAGCGGCATCAGGATATATTGAATCTATTGCATCCGCCTGTTTTATTGGTAACCAACAACCATTTGATGGATCATTGATACCTAAATACGCGAATAACTTCAATCTAGCAGAGGCATGGCTGAGATGCTTGGAACAAATTATATGATGAGCCTGCCAATTTACTCCCGGCTTAAAATGCCCGGATGCTCTTAAATGCTTACCTAGCTTTTCTGAATTAGTGAACTTCCTAGCTTCCTTGACCTTGTCTGATAACCTAGAGCTCTGATGATACAGTCGATATTTTTCCAAACGAGCTTGAAGTTTGGAGAGAGAGTTTAACCTTGCACATTCTCGGCGTAGAAAATTTCGCTCTTTTACTTCCAACTCTTCAGGTTTTTCTCTCAGTTGAACTCGCATCTTTATAAGCTGTTTTTTTGATTGCTCTAATACTATCTCAAGATATTCTTGAGCAGGTAACGCGAAGTGATCATCTGGGTAAAAGTGTGGCATAGGTTTTCTCCAATTAAATCTAATTTGAAAAAGCGTATTTCTAGGCAATTAAAAAATTAGTTCAAAAAAACTAAAAAATTAACGCTAAAAGTAGTATTTTTTTATAGAAAGATAATTTTTAAGACGATGAAAAACTAGCACACAGATCGAGATAATTATGCGTATTATTTCTCAATGAATTGTAAATAAGTAACTAATCTAGGTTGTTACGTGGCATTAAGAAAATTCTGGCGACAAAGTTCTTATTAAATTGGAAATTTATTTTTTGTGGGTGTAATAAAAGAAAACCCCGGAATAAAATTCCGGGGTTTTTAGTAAACAACTAAATGGAAATGTTTTTAATGATGCTTTTTTATTTTATTAAAGTACGTTCTCTAACTTCATCAAACCGCCAATCTTTTAACAATTCACCATTTTTAAATACTGGTTTTAATAAATTTTCGCGCTCGTTTAATTCATCTAATTGAACGGTTTGTATTGTTCCGGCCTCGTTTTTAATAACGGCTAGACGGCCTTTTTTAGATTGTTTGCCTTTGTCGGTGACTGGGTCTTTGTATATGTCTCGCCATTCGTTGTTGACACAAACGGCTGAGGCTTTCATGGCAAATTTTAATGTGTCGCGATTTATTTTTTGCAAAAGTTCGCCACCCATTCCAAAGGCGATGTTGTCGGCACTTATTTTATAGTTCTTTAGGTTTTCTAAAATTTCGCCAATGCTTTTTAATGAAATGCCATCGCCCTGTATGACCCGAATGTAATTGGGTAGTACGCGGTAACCTTTTTTGTTAACGGTAAAGCCAAATTTATCCATTAATAGTTCGATGGTTTCATAAACTATTTGTACTGGGTTGCCACTGTCAGGTCTTATAACTAGGGTACCGCCGTTATTTTTTACCTTTTCTTTTAATTCACCACCCCAAATATTACCAACGGCATTCCAAAGGTCGTAAGAATCACTAACCACGGCGACTAGTTTGCCGTCGCCAGCAAATTGTTCCAGCATGTTGGCGTAGGCTTGTGTTTCGTTTTCTCTACCCCAAGCAGTAATGGTGCTGTGTTCTGCTGCTGGAATTGAAAACCCGGCCATATCGGCGCCGTAGTATCTTTTTGCAGCCACCAATGCACTCACGGTATCGGTACCCATAAAGTTTACCAAGTGTGCTGCGCCACCAATGGCTGCAGATTCTTCACTGCTGGTGCCGCGAGCGCCAAAATCGTGTAATTTAAAATTAATACCGTCTGTGGTATCGCAGGTTTCTAGCATGTTGGCCAAAATAACTTGTTTGCAATACCAGCTTTGGGTGGCAACGGTGGTTGGGTACCAAACGGCGCGCAAAAGTGCGGTTTCTATGTAGCTGGTTAACCATGCGCAATTTGGGTCGGTATTTTTAACCTGTGCTAACGCGGTTTTTACTGGTACAACGCTGCCTTCTGGTAAGGCTTCTATTTCTATGGGTAAAAATCCGTTGTAGGTTTTTAAAATATATTGCCAACCATCTTTGTTAAAAGGTACGCCGTGTGCCGCGCATATTTCTTCGGCTTCATCAATATTTGTTTGTGTAATGGGTTTTGTTAGATATTGTTTAATGAACATTTGCAAACCAAAAAACAATACGTTTTCAAACTGACCACCGCGCGCTTCGATATAACTAGAAACAAATGTGGTTTGCGGTGGGTACTGAAGATAGTGTGAGGTTTTGTAAGAATCTACGTTTAAAATAATGTTTTGACTGTCCATGACGGAAATCCTCCTGTCATTATCTATAAGCTGGGTCTTTCCCAACTTGTTAAATCGTGTTGGTCTATTGATTTGTTACATGCCTATCATTTCGCGAATGATAAAATAATGGTCTTCAAATAAATTACCGGGATTAATATCTGCAAGTGGCACCCACAGAGCATGTTTGGCATCGTCGCCACCTTTTACTTTAGGTAATTGCTGGCTGGGTTCTAGCTCGATGTAATAACTGTGGGTAATAGTTCTGCCTCTTTCTGATCGATGCGGATCATCAAAAACCTGTTGACGCTTGATGGAGCCTTTTAATACCGGTGCCGGCACCTTAAGACGAGTTTCTTCTTTTAGTTCCCGCAAACAGGCATCGACTAGTTTTTCGTTAGCGCCCACAAAACCACCGGGTAAGGCAAATAAACCTTTACCAGGGCGCGCTTTGCGTTTTACCAATAATACATGACCACTTTGTACAACTACCGCATCAACCGTCACAAAGGTTGGTTGATAAGGTGCGTTAGCCCAAGCACTTTTGTATTTATTCACAAAGTGTTGTTCTTCTTTTAATTCGCGATAAGTATCGGTTGCACAAAATGCTTTTAATTGCTCTTTAACTGGTTTAGGTAACTCTTGTGCTGTATTTGCTGCAATGTAGTCTTCGCCAGAGTCTGAAAATATTCGTGCGCGAATGGGCGTCGCGCTAATGCTATTAAAGTTTTCAACCTGTACCGCACGCCACTGTGGGAACAGATTAAGGTAATACGAACTTTGATCTTTGCTGTGACCAATTAAACCAATGCTGGGTTGTTTATGGGGAACGCTGTGATGCGCAGTGACCAAGCCGTTTACGGTAGCTTGAACATTTCTTACCCATGATTCGTCGTTATAAACATTATCCATTAGCGGCACAATATGTAGGCGTTCGTTATCGAGTTTATTGAAAGACGAACGAATCATTGCTTCACGCTCGGTAATTGTCCAAGGATTGCGTACCGATGGCGGTTGATGTGCCGAACCGCAAAGAATGATCATTTGTTTGGCTTGTGCCATGCCCGCCTGAATAACGGCTAGGTGACCTAAATGAAAAGGCTGAAAGCGCCCTATAAATACGAGGAAATCGAACGATTGATCGCTCATAACAGCAAACTCCTTGCTATTGATGTGTACAGAACTCGGTCTCTCCAAGTTCGTTAAACCTTATCAAAACCGTAATGTTGAATCCCAACATCGTTTCGATGAATACATAGTGGCTTAAAGACACTAACCTGTCAATACTTTGTTTTGAAGCCTCAAAAAACAATATCTAATATAAGAAACTCTGATTAACTCGGAGTTTTCTATAGGAACCTCTGATTAACTCATCCATGATTTAATCAGAGGACAGAAATTGAAAATGCGATTTCCAATTTCT
>NZ_BAAGIE010000012.1:0-139811 GCF_054658275.1 Sessilibacter sp. MAH3
TTCTCTTGGTCGGGAGAGGTGCTGACTCTACCAGCTGGCCTCTCAACTACCAATTGCACTTATTATCTGAAACCGCGCCGTATAAAGAGAGTTTCCTTTAATAAAATATCCACATACATTGCTCTATTTCTTTCTTACAAAGCCACTTTAAAAGTTTGCAAAAAATACCTAACTATTTTTTTAAACTCAAGCAACTGTTCGAAAACTTAAAAATAATTTATTAAAATCAATCAGTTACAAACACACAAATTACTGGCACAAGCATTGCTCAACACATTGCAATTAAATAATTTCTTAAACTAAGAGCAAGCTTCACATTAAAACCATGAGAAAAAAACCATTGCACAAGAAAAAAATAGCAACCGCCATATTAGTGTTGCTTTCTGCATACTCAATCACCAGTTACGGTGCAGATCGCAAGGGCACTGTATCAATAAGTTTCGAAAATGATTTATTTGGCCCCGGCGAAGACGACAATTACACCCACGGCTCGCAAATTAGCTACGTCAGCGATACCTATATGCCGCACTGGGCACAGAGAGCTGCCGAAAAATTATCCTACGATACAAACTACACAGACATTCGTTACGTTACTACCATCGGCCAACAAATTTACGCACCCGCCGATATTTCACGATCAGAATTAATCGAAGATGACCGACCCTACGCCGGTTGGTTGTATTTTAGCGCCGGGTTATTAGCAGACTCAAACGAAGGAAAATATCGAACCCTTGATAAATCGGAAATTATCGTGGGATTAGTTGGGCCAGACTCAGGCGCGGAAGCCGCACAAAAAACCGCGCATAAATTGGTTGGCGTGCAGCGCCCAGAAGGTTGGGACAATCAACTGCACAACGAATTTACCTTAGATATACAGTTCCAGCGCCAATGGATGATTCCCATTTTAGATAACCGCATAGACGTAGTGCCACAAATTAACACCATTCTTGGCAGCTCAAACCGATCTGTCGGAACCGGCGCCACCTTTCGTATCGGTAAAGGCGTTAACGCCGACTATGGCCCACCTCTACTAAGACCCAGCGCTACCGGCAGTAATTATTTTAATAATCACCAAGACTTTTATTGGTACTTTTTTACCGGCGTTTTTGGCCGCTACGTTGAACACAATATATTCTTAGATGGCAACACCGATGGCAACAGCCATAGCGTTGACAAAAATGAATGGATTGGCGACGTACAATTAGGATTGGTTGCAGGCGCAGGAGATTGGCGCGTTACCTTCACTAATATTATTCGCTCTCACGAATTTGAAAAACAAACCGAAGGCGATGCATTTGGATCGATAGGCGTGTCTTATAGATTTTAAAATACTTTATCTAGCGTACATACGTAAAGAACCTCTGATTAACTCATCCACGACTTAATCAGAGATTCAGGCAAATTAATCATCTACCATTCCATTAAACCTAAAGATAATTTGAGTGCGATTGTTGTAAATATATTTTATGCTTCCATTAGGCAATAATTTTTTAAGAAAACACCACACCGTCACAGAAACATTAATTTTACTCTTTTCCGATTTATTTCTTTAAAAATTTTTTGATCAATGCAAATAAGCATCAGTAATTATTTTTAAAACATTTCAAAATGTGATTTTATTCACGCTTCAAAATTATTTCTTCTGCGATTTAAATTTATAAACCTGCACCTAGATTAAAATGGATTTCGATACTAGGTAACGTTAATTATGAGTACGCAATGCCAAGATTCTTGTGTGGGTCATATTATGTCTTGCACACTACTGTCACATTCGGAATGTTTTTCAATGAACGAGATGGCTGTAATCACAAATCGTATCAGCGAAGAAATTAAAAAAACTCAAATCCACGCCGAGCAAGTTAAAAACGATTTTAAAAATAAACTCGCTTCCGGCAAGGCAACTCGCGAAGAACTGATTATTAGCGAAACTCAAACAGAATTACCCGCAGAACCCATTGAAAAGCAAAAGGCTTTAGATCAATCGGTTCTTTGCAGCGTTGCCTGTTGTTGCAATCAAAATCCCAGCGCAGGCTCGTCGGATCAAAATTTGTATCAAGCCTGTGTGCATGGCGTTTTTACTACCGCCGACGCTGCGCTTAACTACAAAAGCCGCTATAAGTCTGAAATATCCTACGATATGGGATTGGCGACCAACGGTATACCTAA
Source organism: Sessilibacter sp. MAH3 (assembly GCF_054658275.1). NCBI lineage: Bacteria > Pseudomonadati > Pseudomonadota > Gammaproteobacteria > Cellvibrionales > Cellvibrionaceae > Sessilibacter > Sessilibacter sp. MAH3. The sequence goes on from NZ_BAAGIE010000012.1 coordinate 2,167, forward strand.
ACCGTTAATGCACCGCGACCCGAATAACCCAGACTGTACAGAACCTTCGCATAATTGGATGGCTCGCACAAAAGAGGTAATGGGTTATAAACCGGGAAAGGGTTATATTCGAAGGCCGGATTTAACCATTGTGAAAAATCCCGCCAAACCACCTACCGTTGATAATATAGAACGCGTGATAGAGTATAAATTCAGAAATGATCGGCGCGACAAAAAGCAAGATGAGGCTTACAAAGAGATTGCCGGAGGGATCGAGAACTACGACATTTATCGCATTGGAGGAACGCTTCAAGATAGAGAGGCAGCCTGTAACTGTAAAAACCCCGGCCAAATTATTTAAGGACCTTCAGAATGACTAAGTTTGATTACAGCACTATCACGCAAGAGCCTGTTGTCTATTACCCGAGAAGTGGCAATCCATCCGCCGTTTTAGGCTTGGCAATGGAGTTTTATATTGGTGGCCCCGGTCAACCCGGTCGTGTTCGAGCAATGGCCGATTGCGTACAAACCTATCTAACACAAGCTCAAGGGCAATTTCGCAGCTATGCCGTTGCCAATGATCGCGTTATGCGCAGATTAAAACCCGGAGAAAATATTGACCCTGCTTTAATCGAAGCAATGGTAGACCCTGACGCAGACTACGAAATTGAGGCGGGCGGTGAAGAAGATAAAGCCGAATTTTGGTCATTAAGTAGTGCTTGCAACAAAGTTGAAAGGCAAACTTATTTAGGCGACTTACTTATTACCTACCCTTTTTCTATTCTTGATCAAATCGGTCTTGACGGATTTATTCAGCAGTTTGTCTCAATGTGCAATGCCATGGAAGTTGAGCATGCTTATGCTGGCCCGAGTTTTATAGAACCTTTTAATGTTGGCGGAATGGATGCAGCACTGGAAGTTATAGGTTCACAATTATTTAATTATCCCTGCTTTAATGCTTATTCTTTGACGATGACCAAAATTCAGGCCGGTGACGGAACTAAATCGATTGGCTTTCTAACAGCGGTTTCTAACCGTATCTTAGAAAAAGCTGGCGGCGCTCAAGCCGTGTTAGCGAATGCAGGCCAATCGACCTTGTCTTGTCCTTACAGTAACGGTGTTATTTTCCAAGCGGGTAATATTCCCCAAATCGGGTCGCCTGATTTTATCCCCCAAGAATATATTAATTTAGGTCGAGCATTAAAACCGACACGTGCCGAATTTAGTAAGACCTTATTTTATGATCCAGAAGGAAAAGACAACAAAGCGTTTACCCAGCGTTGGTTATCTCGGTTTGATGGGTAAAGCACTCCAAGTGCACAAGGAACGTACTGGATGTAAATACAGTTTCCATACCCCAGTCGGTTTAGCCCCGCGTGTGCGGGGAACACGTTTCGGTAATCTGGAATTTAATTTCGATGTCCGGTTTAGCCCCACGTGTGTGGGGAACGCATCGCAGAAGCCACGGAAGGCGCCCGTAAAAACGGTTTAGCCCCACGTGTGTGGGGAACACCCGGAACAAATGCCCGCGCTACTTGCGGCAATCGGTTTAGCCCCATGTGTGTGGGGAACACTAATACCGTTATCATTACTCATTTTTACGTACCGGTTTAGCCCCACGTGTGTGGGGAACACAACACCTTGTCTTGGACGAGCCATAATTTTACCGGTTTAGCCCCACGTGTGTGGGGAACACATCATGTATGATTTTTTTCAAGCATTTTTTATCGGTTTAGCCCCACGTGTGTGGGGAACACTCGTGCAGCTTGGACTTTACTGTTTGAGTGAACGGTTTAGCCCCACGTGTGTGGGGAACACCGCGCTACGCGCTGTAAAACAACACCAATCAGCGGTTTAGCCCCACGTGTGTGGGGAACACTTTTGGGTAGTTAGAGCAGCCAAAAAAGAATGCGGTTTAGCCCCACGTGTGTGGGGAACACCCCTCACTAATAGCACGTATGCGCCGTGGCCGCGGTTTAGCCCCACGTGTGTGGGGAACACCAAAACAGTATCTCGGTCTTGAGGGTTTATTCCGGTTTAGCCCCACGTGTGTGGGGAACACTGAACAAGACCTACAAAATAGCATCTGATCTGCGGTTTAGCCCCACGTGTGTGGGGAACACTAGTTTGCCTGTTCCGTGATTGTTAATTTCAGCGGTTTAGCCCCACGTGTGTGGGGAACACTAGTATTAAGCCGTTCCTCACCTGGCTGGGCACGGTTTAGCCCCACGTGTGTGGGGAACACGGATCGAACCCGAGACGGAGCTAGAAAAAGCTCGGTTTAGCCCCACGTGTGTGGGGAACACGCTCGATCTATTCGCAATCTCTTGGCTCGTCGCGGTTTAGCCCCACGTGTGTGGGGAACACAATGGTCGACTGAAGCGCCAACTTCAATCGACCGGTTTAGCCCCACGTGTGTGGGGAACACCACCATCCACCAAAGAAATATTTTTCTGAAGACGGTTTAGCCCCACGTGTGTGGGGAACACACCTCTGAAATATCGAATCGGTCATCAAGTTCCGGTTTAGCCCCACGTGTGTGGGGAACACAGATGCTTCCAAACCAATGTCCTCGCGGATAGCGGTTTAGCCCCACGTGTGTGGGGAACACCTTAGGCAGGATGTTTCTGCGATCAATAGAGCCGGTTTAGCCCCACGTGTGTGGGGAACACATCACAGCGGCCACAATTGATAACCAAAGACTCGGTTTAGCCCCACGTGTGTGGGGAACACGTGGAACCAGCAGCAATAATTTAGGCAGCGTGCGGTTTAGCCCCACGTGTGTGGGGAACACTTTTTTTAAAAATCTATATTGGCGTTCGTCAACGGTTTAGCCCCACGTGTGTGGGGAACACTTGCTCGGCTTTTTCTTCTGCCTCAATGCGGTCGGTTTAGCCCCACGTGTGTGGGGAACACGTGATTCGATCACCTGTCCACTCGTTGGAGCTCGGTTTAGCCCCACGTGTGTGGGGAACACGTACGAGACCGCACCCTTTGGATAGAAAGCGGCGGTTTAGCCCCACGTGTGTGGGGAACACACCCCAAGGCAATTCATCATCAACCGTGATGTCGGTTTAGCCCCACGTGTGTGGGGAACACCTGACTATTGATTCAATTAAATATGAATATGCCGGTTTAGCCCCACGTGTGTGGGGAACACTTATCGAAAATTTTGTATCTGTAAAAGATAATCGGTTTAGCCCCACGTGTGTGGGGAACACTGAAGGACATAAAAATCTCATTATTTCGATTGCGGTTTAGCCCCACGTGTGTGGGGAACACAGATTTAACTTATTGAAAACCTCTTCTCTTTGCGGTTTAGCCCCACGTGTGTGGGGAACACCACACATGAACTTCTTTTTCTCCATCGGTTACCGGTTTAGCCCCACGTGTGTGGGGAACACAAATGAAACGACCTGATCGCGATTGGCGTTGTCGGTTTAGCCCCACGTGTGTGGGGAACACAGCCCCAATTAAATTTATTCTGATAAAAATAACGGTTTAGCCCCACGTGTGTGGGGAACACTTTTTTTTAATTCTATTCATGATAGCGTCCGGCGGTTTAGCCCCACGTGTGTGGGGAACACTGCTCCTCGCGCAATCTCTGTTCCAATCTCCCCGGTTTAGCCCCACGTGTGTGGGGAACACCGAGCGTGATTTACAGACGTGTTATCAATAACCGGTTTAGCCCCACGTGTGTGGGGAACACGTGGCGGCAAACATTGAATTTCGGGTATAACGCGGTTTAGCCCCACGTGTGTGGGGAACACGCTCTTTACCTTCGATTCGCCAGCGCTGATTGCGGTTTAGCCCCACGTGTGTGGGGAACACCAATGAAATCTTCAATAAACGCAAAAAACTCTCGGTTTAGCCCCACGTGTGTGGGGAACACCGCTATTAGTACGATGAATATTAAAATAATGGCGGTTTAGCCCCACGTGTGTGGGGAACACTGGCATTTTCAAATAAAAACGGTGATACAGCGCGGTTTAGCCCCACGTGTGTGGGGAACACTTTTTTTAAAAATCTATATTGGCGTTCGTCCACGGTTTAGCCCCACGTGTGTGGGGAACACGTACTGGTCGGGACTTGATCGAGATGGGAAATCGGTTTAGCCCCACGTGTGTGGGGAACACATTCATTGGCCGGTGTGGTGCATTATTCAGTGCGGTTTAGCCCCACGTGTGTGGGGAACACAAAGTCATCAAATCCTCGCTCCTGATGCACTCCGGTTTAGCCCCACGTGTGTGGGGAACACCTGGTCTGGAATGGTTTCTATATCAATAAAAACGGTTTAGCCCCACGTGTGTGGGGAACACGATGAGCACGGCAAAGATGATGCAAAAATTATCGGTTTAGCCCCACGTGTGTGGGGAACACAAGGGTTTAAGGGTTTTGTTGGTCAGGATAATCGGTTTAGCCCCACGTGTGTGGGGAACACGATCGCTGCTCGCAATATCGAGAAATAATTCCCGGTTTAGCCCCACGTGTGTGGGGAACACTTTTTTACTCTCTTTTCTGGTTTCCATAAGAACGGTTTAGCCCCACGTGTGTGGGGAACACATTTTTTGTTGCCTCGCAACATTTTGTAAATACGGTTTAGCCCCACGTGTGTGGGGAACACAAAATAGGTGTAAAGGATGGGGCGCTAACAACCGGTTTAGCCCCACGTGTGTGGGGAACACGCCTCGCCGATTGAATCAGCAATGTCGCGGCGCGGTTTAGCCCCACGTGTGTGGGGAACACCGCAATATATGAAGCCGAAGAAGTATTGAATAAGGTTTAGCCCCACGTGTGTGGGGAACACCCTTAGATAATCCGTATGGATAATTAATAATTCGGTTTAGCCCCACGTGTGTGGGGAACACAACTGATTAACCTCATTTTTTTCTTGTACTTCCGGTTTAGCCCCACGTGTGTGGGGAACACGGGTTTCCAACTCGAACGGTCTCAAAGCCAAACGGTTTAGCCCCACGTGTGTGGGGAACACAACTGATTAACCTCATTTTTTTCTTGTACTTCCGGTTTAGCCCCACGTGTGTGGGGAACACGGGTTTCCAACTCGAACGGTCTCAAAGCCAAACGGTTTAGCCCCACGTGTGTGGGGAACACCCAAACGAACTGGAAGATGCTCAAGCAGACCACGGTTTAGCCCCACGTGTGTGGGGAACACATCAATGCACCGTTGAGAAAAAATTACAGCGCCGGTTTAGCCCCACGTGTGTGGGGAACACAGCTTTAAGCTCTAACTCGGCAATCTTTAATGCGGTTTAGCCCCACGTGTGTGGGGAACACAATAGAGGCGATTTCTCTAAGCTGACTGATGGCGGTTTAGCCCCACGTGTGTGGGGAACACTAAAATTGCGCTCGTAGCTAAATTTACTGCGCCGGTTTAGCCCCACGTGTGTGGGGAACACCCCAAGAAAAAATACTCGAATTAAAAATCTATCGGTTTAGCCCCACGTGTGTGGGGAACACCACTCCATTGCGCGATTTGATCTATTTACACCCGGTTTAGCCCCACGTGTGTGGGGAACACAACCATTGGTAAGCTGCTTGATGAAAAAATCACGGTTTAGCCCCACGTGTGTGGGGAACACAATGGTTTCAGGATAATTCTGATATTAAACATCGGTTTAGCCCCACGTGTGTGGGGAACACGTTTTGTTGGTCAAGATAATCTCGCCTCAATGCGGTTTAGCCCCACGTGTGTGGGGAACACACGGAAGGGGTCACAGGTTTACATCGAAGGCTCGGTTTAGCCCCACGTGTGTGGGGAACACTGATATTGGCATTGAAATGGATGGAACCGCTGCGGTTTAGCCCCACGTGTGTGGGGAACACCAAGTCCGGAGAAATAAAAACAACAAACTGCACGGTTTAGCCCCACGTGTGTGGGGAACACCAAGTTGTTTTTGTTTTGCAATGTCTCGTGCGCGGTTTAGCCCCACGTGTGTGGGGAACACGAAATGTACGTTATGTTTGTTACCACGCTAGCCGGTTTAGCCCCACGTGTGTGGGGAACACGAATAAACATTAGATGTAATGCCACCGGCGGACGGTTTAGCCCCACGTGTGTGGGGAACACGTGCAAAACTCGTGGGTTGTTGAAGATGATGACGGTTTAGCCCCACGTGTGTGGGGAACACCGTTAACGCGGGGCTAAATATAAATCATTCAGCGGTTTAGCCCCACGTGTGTGGGGAACACCGCAAGGTCTTTGTTTCGCTGCACCCTAGTTGCGGTTTAGCCCCACGTGTGTGGGGAACACACGATCTACAAACCACCAAGCAGCCCTTGCGGCGGTTTAGCCCCACGTGTGTGGGGAACACAACGTTTTTATTTGCGGTACGTTCTGCCCACGCGGTTTAGCCCCACGTGTGTGGGGAACACCTGACCGATGCCCAAGTTGATGAAATGTTGTCCGGTTTAGCCCCACGTGTGTGGGGAACACTCCCGATATTTGCCACTGCGTTTATTGTCACGCGGTTTAGCCCCACGTGTGTGGGGAACACTAGCATCAACCAATATTGAGCTTACTCATATTCGGTTTAGCCCCACGTGTGTGGGGAACACAAAAACATCTTCTCCTGCAACCTTGATCACATCGGTTTAGCCCCACGTGTGTGGGGAACACATTCCAACCCTGTCGCAATCTCCTCAAAACCCCGGTTTAGCCCCACGTGTGTGGGGAACACCCACGGCACCGATGATGCCGAGCAAAATCAAACGGTTTAGCCCCACGTGTGTGGGGAACACATCATATTCATATTAAGCTGCATTTTTTTTCCCGGTTTAGCCCCACGTGTGTGGGGAACACCGATGACCCGGTACTCGCCTTAATGTATTCAGCGGTTTAGCCCCACGTGTGTGGGGAACACTTCGGAGGCTTGATATTTAAAATTGCGTAACGCGGTTTAGCCCCACGTGTGTGGGGAACACCAGGGTGCACGAATTGCGCAAAGCGTTGATCACGGTTTAGCCCCACGTGTGTGGGGAACACCTAAGCTGTAGCGAAAATAAACACGTTTTGCTCGGTTTAGCCCCACGTGTGTGGGGAACACAACGAACCCTTAAATGAATTTCTCATAGATTGCGGTTTAGCCCCACGTGTGTGGGGAACACACTGCCGCAGGGGCCGCTTGCAGCTTTATGGCCGGTTTAGCCCCACGTGTGTGGGGAACACGAAAGACAATAGTGTAAAGAAATGTAAAGATGCGGTTTAGCCCCACGTGTGTGGGGAACACACTTCTGGATTAAACGCTAACCATTGCTGGAGCGGTTTAGCCCCACGTGTGTGGGGAACACTGAGGTCACATAAGACGCTGAAAGGGGAAATTCGGTTTAGCCCCACGTGTGTGGGGAACACCGACCCACCAGCAAGACAACTAACAGCAAAGTCGGTTTAGCCCCACGTGTGTGGGGAACACTTATTACTTTTCAGATCAATATTGTAAGTTCGCGGTTTAGCCCCACGTGTGTGGGGAACACATCATTATTGTCGTTAGAGGAACCATTAAATACGGTTTAGCCCCACGTGTGTGGGGAACACCGTGCCCATAACTTCACTAGTGACACTCGTTACGGTTTAGCCCCACGTGTGTGGGGAACACTTGCGCATGATCACGCTTAAAGGGTTTGTGGACGGTTTAGCCCCACGTGTGTGGGGAACACCATCAACCCCGCTGACCTGAATGGCAACAGAGCGGTTTAGCCCCACGTGTGTGGGGAACACAATCAGGGATGCAGGACTTGGCTAACGAATATCGGTTTAGCCCCACGTGTGTGGGGAACACGTGCTCTTGGAATCCGCGAAAAGACATTCTGCCGGTTTAGCCCCACGTGTGTGGGGAACACATCACTCATAGAGAATTTGTTAAAAAGACATGCGGTTTAGCCCCACGTGTGTGGGGAACACGATGAGCACGGCAAAGATGATGCAAAAATTATCGGTTTAGCCCCACGTGTGTGGGGAACACAGGCGCTGGATATTTCTTCATCAAGTCTCAAGCGGTTTAGCCCCACGTGTGTGGGGAACACTATCGATAGCCCTTTTCCATGCAGGCAAAAGCCGGTTTAGCCCCACGTGTGTGGGGAACACGAAAAAATATCCAAATGCATAAAAAAATAATTCGGTTTAGCCCCACGTGTGTGGGGAACACTGAAATCGACCATTACGCCACCAGCAACGCGCCGGTTTAGCCCCACGTGTGTGGGGAACACCAAATTCTTCAACAAAATCGAACGAATCCCATCGGTTTAGCCCCACGTGTGTGGGGAACACCTGCATTGCGACCAAAATTTGCAATATTGTTACGGTTTAGCCCCACGTGTGTGGGGAACACCATCGATCGATGGCGAAAATTATCTATCAATTCGGTTTAGCCCCACGTGTGTGGGGAACACGCAAATAACAGGTGAATTTATGGGTGATTTAACGGTTTAGCCCCACGTGTGTGGGGAACACTTAACTTGTGCAGCTTTTTCTTTATTCCACTGCGGTTTAGCCCCACGTGTGTGGGGAACACCAAGCGAATATGACAAGTCCGACGCTAAGTGGCGGTTTAGCCCCACGTGTGTGGGGAACACATCAAGATATTCCATTCTGATATTCTTATATTCGGTTTAGCCCCACGTGTGTGGGGAACACTATTGCTCCGCTAATTTCATAAGGGCTGGCGTCGGTTTAGCCCCACGTGTGTGGGGAACACAATTTTTTTACTGGCACGAGGAATCGAAATACCGGTTTAGCCCCACGTGTGTGGGGAACACACTGATTCACATTTATTGCGATTGAGCGATAACGGTTTAGCCCCACGTGTGTGGGGAACACCACTACGCTTAAAACGATAGTTTTGATGTCTGCGGTTTAGCCCCACGTGTGTGGGGAACACAAAACCCTATAAAACCCTGCTGGGCTACTGTCCGGTTTAGCCCCACGTGTGTGGGGAACACGTCCTAATTTTTCGTGGGAGCGTATCAGGTCGCGGTTTAGCCCCACGTGTGTGGGGAACACCAACCAACAACATAGAGAGTATGAAAGATGAGCGGTTTAGCCCCACGTGTGTGGGGAACACAAGATTTTTTTGGAAAATAAATGAACATTGTTCGGTTTAGCCCCACGTGTGTGGGGAACACTAGTCCGAGCGTTTGCGAGCTGGCCGACGTCGCGGTTTAGCCCCACGTGTGTGGGGAACACTCGTCCAGCTCTACTTCTGCCTGACCCATGTCCGGTTTAGCCCCACGTGTGTGGGGAACACCTGTGAATTCAACACAGTTGGAGAATTAATTACGGTTTAGCCCCACGTGTGTGGGGAACACACTCATCTGCTCAAGGCTCTTTAACCCAGCCGCGGTTTAGCCCCACGTGTGTGGGGAACACCTCAGGATCTGGCAGAGCGAAAATATGAACTTCGGTTTAGCCCCACGTGTGTGGGGAACACATGCCCTCAATCGACATGACACGCATCAACGGCGGTTTAGCCCCACGTGTGTGGGGAACACTTCTGGATTTTGTTTTGAGGTATCGATTGGCACGGTTTAGCCCCACGTGTGTGGGGAACACATGCTACCATAGTAATGACATCTTTAACTGGACGGTTTAGCCCCACGTGTGTGGGGAACACTCTTACTGTATATGATTGTTTTTAAAAGAAAAATACCACCCTGTTTTTTCTACCAAATACTTTGTGTGTTTTTTAGACTAACTTTAATCGGTATTTTCCTCGCTGTAATCCAAGGGTTTAAAGCTCACCAAGCGTAATCCGTCCCAATCGACTGGCTCTCTTCGATTTTCACCAAGGGTCTGAAATTCATAGCCAGATTCGGTGTTGGTGGCCCAAGCAATTACTACATTGCCGCCTTCGATATCGGCTTCGATGTATTGCCAGATTTTTTCGCGCACACGTTTACTTAAGTCGGCAATATAAACGCCGGCACGCACTTCTATCATAAAAACGGCGAGTCGCCCGCGCAGCCGCGGTGGAATGGTTTCTGTTACAACAACGGTAAAAGCCATACGTGCTCCTTAAGTACGATGGCCTTTATCGCCGATGTTTTCGGGCACGGGTATGGCAGGCGGAATAGATTCTTCCGGCGGTAGCGGTGGGTCAATTTCTCCGGCAGAGAGCACTTCTTCAATCATGGGAATAATTCGATTTAATAATTTGCTGGATCGAAATAATTCTCGGCATTCGCGGCGCACGTGTTTATCGGGTGCGTGTACGGTTTTTGCGGCAATACGAAAAGCCAGTGGTACGACGGTTTCAAATTTAACGATGTCGGCAATATCGTAAACAAACGAAAGTGGTTTGCCGGTATGAATAAATCCCACCGCCGGAGCATAACCGGCAGCAAGAATAGCGGCTTCGGTAATGCCGTATAAACAACTGGTGGCCGCGCTTAAGCATTGGTTAACGTGGTCTCCGGCGTCCCAATTGGTAGGGTCGTAATTGCGCCCGCTCCATTTTACGCCGTATTGTTTGGCCAATATTTTATAGGTTTCGCGCACCCGTGCGCCTTCAATGCCACGCAATTGATCAACGCTGCGTTTTTGTGGTGGTTCTTCGCCAAAGCGTAGTTCGTACATTTTACGAACCACTTTTAAGCGTAAATCATCATTCAGCGCTAATTTGGCTTGATACAATAATTTATCGCTACGGGCGCCGCCGGGTTGGCCGCTGGCGTACAAGCGCACGCCCGCTTCGCCCACCCAAACCAATAAAGTACCCACGGTGGCGGCGAGTTTTATTGCAGCATGAGAAACTCGCGTGCCCGGCTCTAATAAAATACAAGCAACGGTTCCCACGGGAATGTGAGTGCGAATACCGTTTTTATCGATCACCACAAAAGCGCCGTCTTTCACATCAATTTGTCCGTATTCGACAAAAATCAGCGAAACCCGGTCTTTTATGGGAATGGGTTTTAACGGAATAAATGCCACAACAACCTCCCTGTTGGTGATGTTTACCAGGCTGGCCTAACCATCATTAATCCGCAACCAAACGCTTTACTGGGGCCAAAGCCTTTATAAAGCTGAGCCAAAAATGCTTGCGGCTCTGTTACCTTTAAAATGCCTTGGTAATCGACGGTGCTAAAACCGGCACCGCGACCTTTTTCGGGTAACGATTGCCATTGGTAACCGTCGGCCTGAAAAGACAAACACTCAAAACCGTGTTTTTTGGCTTTGTTGTCTAACCAAGCTTTTAAGGCATTTTCGGTCGCGGTTTTTAATTCCGAGTCTAAATCGCGAGGGGTATAACCGGTTACTTCGGTTAATACTCGTTTTTTTAGTTCTGATTTTTTTATGTGTTTAACACTGAATGCATCGGTAATATTTAATAAATTCATTAAATGTTGCCGTTGAGCATCCATTACCACATCATGACGTGGCGAATGTTTTTTACCGGGCGTTTTTCGAGCAACTACAGGATTCACTCGTAAGCGAAATTCCAATTGTTGGTCAACCAACAAATGCGGTTCAAAGCGTTTGGTTTCTACATCAAATACGTCGTTATTGGGTTTTGGTTGTTCGGTGGATAACACGTAATACAAACGTTGGCTGTTATTGCCGACACTTTGAATTACTTCTTCGCGAAACAAATAAAACGAGTCGTTAAAGGCTTGTTTGAGTAATCTGTGCAAGCCATAAACCTGTTGGCTTAGTATTAAGTGCAATTGATGTTGTTGTAACGGTGTTTTTAAACTGAATTTCGATAAAAACATTAATTATTCTCCTCAACCACGATTTTCTCAGACCAATGGCTTTCGGTGCGTTCGGAAAACTGCCAACGTTTACGGGATGACGGCACATCACGACGATACAGGGTTTGTATCTGCTCTGGCTTAAACTCGTCACTGGCTGCACGAAAATGGTTGTGGTCGCCTTCCCAATAATATTTCACGTATTCATCAGAAGATAACCAACGCTTGTCGGTAATAAATTCAGGAATACGGCTACTCATTTGTTTTTCAGAAGCAATATTAAGTACCGGCTTTAACTCGTACAAATTAAGCGCGCCGTAAAAATTATCGGCCTCGATAATTTCTGGATTTAACGGTGCCGCTAACGGATGGGATTTACGTCCTAAAAACAACTGAAATTTCGGTGTTTTCAACGCCTGCTGCAAATCCGTTAACGATACCGAGCTTTGCTCCGTTAGGGCGATGGCAATCACACAGTGCACATCGCACAAATAACCACGGGTAGACAACACCGTGCCCAGCCGATCTTTACCGGTAATCAGTTCGTCGCGCCGGGTTTTATAGACAAATTTACCGGTGGAATCTGGCGCTTGGGTGGTGTGATAATCCGATTGCAATTCACCTTGGCGAAGAATTTTTGTCGCCATAGTAAAACTATTAACCAGCGCTTGTTGCTGTTCTTCTTGATCACGGCGAATACCCAACCCCGAGGCTAATAAACCGGTAATGGCAGACTTTTTGGGGGCAATCGCAGTGCGGCGAGATTCGCCCACCGCAATTTCGCCCCAACTGGCCATGGGGCCGTATAGGCGAAAAACTAGGTAATGCATAATCACCTCTTATTCGCAGATAAACGCCATTAATTCACTCATTGAACCTTCGCCTTCAGCAGCATTTAATGCGTATTTAGCATCAGAACAATCACCATAAACCTTGTCGAAATTTTCTTTTTGTCGATTAAGCTGATCAATAGACGCTTTAAGATAATCCACGTCTTGCATAATGGGTTTTAAAAATGCGGCGGATAACGAACGGGGTTGTTGATCACCAATTTCGGCCAACACGTAATTAGCATAACCGTGGGAACCAAAACTGTTTTGCTTACCCTTTGGCGCAACTTTAATGGCGGCTTCGGTTAATGCTTGCAGCGCTTTATTGGCAAGTTCGGTATCGCCATTTAGATTATTTAAAAGTTCGGTTTTATTGATGCAAATATAGGTGTAAAAAAGACCCGCAGCAAAACCGGTTTCACCCAAGTGTGAAGAACCCGCATCGGCCTTGTATTGGTCAAAATCGTCAACGGCGGTAAAAAAGTCGCTTTCGATGGTAACACCATGCACGGTTAAGGCGTGAGCAACCTGCGCAGCGGCCTCTACGTTATATTCTGGTTTTGAGGCAAGCATGCGGCCAAATAATGCGATATCAACAGCGGTTTCGTCTTTGCGCAATAATTTCAGCTGTTCTTCGCTGGGCGCTGTACCGGATTCTGCAATTTCAGCTACTAAGGCATCAATTTTTTGCTGTTCCGCCGGGCTAATGTGTACCAGCTGCTCAATTTCTAAACCTTCAAGCGGTTTTTCTTTGTCTTCTTTTTTAAGCTTGCCAAATTCACCGGCAATAGCTTGGGCGAATTTTATCGCTTTTTTCTCATCAAGACCTTTTGCGCACAAGTCTTCATACGCTTTAACACCGAGCTTTTTAGTCCGTGTGCCCACGTGGCCCGCCATCGCGCTTTCAAAAATTTCTGATGTGCGCCAATGACGTTTTAAACTCTGTGAAGAAATACGCAAGCGATCAACGCCGCCCATTTTCGCGGTTTTAGGTCGCCCTAAATCGTCTCGGTTTAAGTTAGCCGGTGGGTAGTGCGTTAATAAATGTAATTGAAGGAAATTTTTCATAATAATCTCGAATTCTGTTTACTGGTTAAAAATAGTATTTATTAAACTTGATAGTATTTGGTTGCCATTTGAAACTTAAACTGATCAGACACATTCGTTTTATATGATGATTTGTATTCTTTGTACCAACTGCTAATGCAGTTACACACATCTTTTACCGACACATCACCCTTTAAAAAATGAATAGCGGTCGCCACGCGACGGAAAAACTCATCTTCGTCGCGGCTTCGCAATAATTGTTGAAAACGAATTTCAGAATATTGTTTTTCGCCATGACCTAGGGATTGCGCAAACGGCGCTTTGCTTTCTGGATTTAGCCTAGCAACAAGCCCTGCCACAATCGCTAGTAACAGCAATTTATTTTCGGTAAATTTTTCAGTGCCATACAATTCCGGTTTAATAGCTTTTAAATAATTTAAAAATCGATAAAACGCCGGAGAGTTAATTACTTCAACTGAATTAGAAGCTCTACGCAACTGAGCACGATCACCGCGGGAATATTCTAAACTCTTTCGCCAGGTTACAATAAAGTTAACTTCTAATTCACTTAAACTGGTTGGGTTTATTTTCATACTAGCTGTCACCTTCTTCGTTCAGTATGTAGCTATTGAAATCGTCCATAATTTTTTTATTGCCTAGCTTTTTGCTTAGATTAGATCTACCAAAAGCAATATTTTTAAGATTATTTTCATCGACTGGATAATCGAGAGTTTTATGATCAAAAATCGAAAACGCCGTACTTCTTAGAGTATAAATCCAACGCTCAAATACCGTTTTAGGAATGCTGTTGGCTAATTGGTCGTATTTAGACACTTCGATAATTTGTTTAAAAAACACATCTTCGGTTGCTAACCAAAATTGATCGTCCACAAATTTTGTATCAGAGTTTGCTTGCTTTAAGGCATCTTTTAAAGCTTTTAAAACAAACTGTGCTTTTTTAACGTAGGCCTCGACTAAATCGATAAACGACGATTGATCCGCATAGATTAAATCGGTATTGATGCCCACCACCGGCATTTGGTTTTCATACCAACAGCGAGCCTTCATGTTGTCCATATCGTAACCAAAACACCAAAGGCCAAAACTTTTAGCAATATCGGGGCACTCTTCTTTTAAAAGGTCCACACGTTCGCCGGAATAAAACACATTCACAACCTTGGCAGGTAAGGTATCGCCGTTTTCATAGGTAAAATTTAAGGTTAACCAATCGCGATAACCTACACCGCCGGGTTGGCCTTTTATACTTAAGGTTGGTTTTTTACCCGTAGAGTCTTCACGGTGTGGTGTCAGTGGATGAATCCATTCACCGTCGTAATTAATGCCGTAATTTTTGGTGCGATATTCGCTAATCAATTGCTGGGAATGCTTACCGCATAAATCGCAATCACCTTCGTGCATAGAATTTAAATTAATCCGAATACGTCGCGGCATCCCCCAATACATTTGTAGCGGATGCACCTCCGTTATGTACGTGCCTGCGCCTTTTTTTTCAGAGGTGTTGGTGGGCTTTAACCACGGAAACACATCTGCGTAATCATCGGGTTCGTTATTTTCGGTTAAAATATTTAACCAAATTTTTTGCCAAAGCGTGGCTTTTGGATCATGGGGCATTACCAAAGTAGTTAACGGGCCGCCGCCGCGCATACTGGTGCGATGCCCAGCACCACCTGCTGGCGCGTTGGTTTGCAGGGTGTATAAGGCCGCCGATAAACATTCTGGACAAATGGCATTAACCTGATTGCGCTTAACGAAATGATCAAGATTAAATTTTATCGTTTGGGCACCCGGCGCTTCAATTAATAACGCAGACACAGATTTTGTTTCTGCTTCGGGCAAATCAAAATCTTGTAGAAAAGCGATTTTTTCCGAAAACAACTCAAAATAATCAATGTAATTTGCGAACGCTTGATTAACATCATCAATGGGTGGTGGCGATTCATACCATTTCGACCAGTCATCATTATCCTCTGGCGCAAAAAAAGTTTGGAATAAACCAATTAATAATTGATACAAACCGCCTTTAAAATCGGGGCGACAGCTGTTTAAATCAAGAACAGGATTTTCGGTCTCAACTAATTGCGCGGGTGTAATGACGTCTAAATCACCATTGGTGCGAATTACATTTAACCAAGGAGTAGTAATTAAATTCACATGTCAGCTCCGTCTGGGTTGTTTTTATTTATAAATTAGTGCAACACCAAACCAACCAATACCAGTTTTAGTGCCTGCAATTATTTACAGCTTGAACAGAATTAATTCAGTGAACTGAATTTTTAAAAACACACTTTACGTAAGTAAAGAACGGAAATAAAAAAATAGGGTTTCTATAAAAATAGATAACAGAAGTAAGATTTATTTTTTTGAATAAAAATCAGAAAAATAAAGAAACTAATACACTGAAAAACACAAATGAAATACTAATAATAGCCAACGACTTTAACGCAGAAACAGTATTAGGCTTAGGATCAATTTTGTGTAAATAGTGCAGCAGAGTTATCAATTGTTTTATCAACCTCAGCTCCAATTAAATATGTTTTGAACACCCAGAGATAATAATGTGGTAGCATAAGCGCTGTCAAACATAATTTAGTTACACTGAAATTGATACTCATGTCTTCTGTTTTTAATATTTACCTAGCGAATAAATTAAAATACTTATACATATTGCATCATTTATAACCTAGAGATATATTTATCGCCATTCTCTACGGGTAGTAGAGCTAAACCGACATGAGTATCAAGCTCGGTTATCCATGTCGGATTGTTCCCCGCCTACGCGGGGATTTTGATCAACTTTCAGCCATCCACCCTGTCTCGGCGCTATATCTGGCATCAACCAACCACACTTCAAGCCATTTTAATGATTTAACTGCTTGTTTTAACTCGAAAATGGTGTTTCTCGTTTTTTCGTCCAACGTGTTTTGTGCTTGGTGCCATTGTTTTTGCGGTACTTTTATTATGCTCAGCGCCCAAGCGTGTTGTTCGCCTTTGGCGTAAGGGACGAGCTGGCCGTCTTCTAGGGTTGCTAGGGCGACTTCTACGGTTTCTTGTTCGGTAAGTCGTGAGGCAAAGTCTGCTTCGTCGTACCAACCACCATTGGTTGCGGAGTAGCCATCGGTAATCTTTAGCACCGCGTTACGGGCAATGCTGGATTTTGCTAGGTCATCTCCAACTGATATCTCGGTTGCTTTTACCAGTGCTCCAGGGATTTGTTCGCAGTTGTCACCGTAAACGCTTTCGACCAGTAAGCGTGCATCGTTGGGCATGGTAAATTGGCCTTTATCGCTAAGTATTTTTGCGGTTAACCATTGTTGGCCAATATTTTTATAAACGTAGGAATTGCTAGGCAATAAGGTTTCTAACCAATTCTGATGGCTTGCCGATTCTAGCTCTGGCGTTAGCACGGTTAATGTCGGTGCCGAACGTTGTTCTTGTTCAGCAGGATTACCGTGTTGATCGCGAACATGGCGCTGTAAGCGCCCCGCCCTTTGAATAATTAAATCCATGGGTGCGAGATCGGTTATCATATAATCGAAATCAAGGTCGAGGCTTTGTTCCACCACCTGAGTGGCGACAAGTATTTGTTTTTTTCGGCCGTTAAATTCCGATTTATTGTTGAATTTATCGAGTACTTTTTCTTCAATGGATCGGCGATCTAACAATGCGTAACGGCTGTGAAAGAGCGTAATTTCGGCGTCTTGTAGATCAGGATGATTTTTTAATTCTTGATAGGTTTTTTGCGCCAGCGCAACAGTGTTGCGAATCCAACAAATACATTGGTTATTGTTTACCGCGTTAGTTATCAACTCTATTGCGCGCTGTTCATTATGGATTAAATTCACTTTCACGGTACGCTCAACATTGGCGCGAGTAGCGACTTTTACTTCTCTAAAATAATTGTCAGTTACATTCTCAATGGTTTGTAACGCGGTTTGAGTAAACCATGGAAAGCTGTAGAGTGTTGCGTCGCTTTTAACTTTTTCCATTTTTTTTAAATTATTTTTTGCTCTTAAACCGTTAATAAAGGCGTTGTTGTATTTATCTCGTTGATTGTTGGGCAAGGTGGCAGATAATAAAATTACGCAACCACCGGTATTGGCGTGATATTCAATTAACCTTTCTAGAATTTCCGTCATGTAGGCGTCGTAGGCGTGCACTTCGTCGATAATTAATATTTTTCGGTGTAACCCTAATAATCGCAAAGCTTGATGGCGAGCCGGCAATACACCCAGCATGGCTTGATCAATCGTGCCCACGCCCACTTCGGCCATTAACGCTTTTTTGCGACTGTCGGCAAACCAAGCATTGCAGTAATTACTGGCGGAGGTTTCGTCGGTAATGTAATCGCTGTCTTGCTGTTGCTCAGATAACATAATTGCATCGGAAAAATCTTGATTTTGGCCACTGGCGCCGTGTGCCAATACTAACGATGGCCGTTCAGATTCGTCATACAAGGCGCGATAGCTTTTCGCCAATCGTTTATACATAGAATTTGCGGTCGCCATGGTTGGTAAACCTACATAAATACCATCGGCGAGGTTTTTTGCCATGAGTCGATGCGCCAAGATCATCGCGGCTTCGGTTTTGCCAGCACCGGTCACGTCTTCTAAAATAAATAATTGTGGGCTATTTAATAGTTCAACTTGAGCGGCTTTTGCTTGTAAAGGCGTTGGGGTTTTAATGTAATCAAATTGTTGGGTAATGCTGGTAAACGATTTTTTCTTTTTAAAAGTAAACGCTGGGGAATTTAACGCTTTCTTGGCTTGAGGCAAGGCGACGTTCTGCCAATAATATTCTAAATTTATTTTTTCAGGTTCTAGATTTTCAAAGTTTTTGTATTGGAAAAATTCAGGATTCGAACCAATCCAATCTGCCAGCACACTGATGCCTGCTAACATCCAAGAGGCTTTTTTGATTTTATTTTCTTTTACTTTGGGATGAGTTGATGAATCTAACTGAAATAACTCGACGCAATCTTGCGTAAATTCCGTGGCCGCTTGAATATCTTGATCGCTGGCGTAGGTGTGAATATTTCTACTTTTCTCATCTCGTTGATCGACGGGTTTACCGTGGTGACCTACCGTAATGTTTAACCAACGACAGTTTTTAGTCGATAGCCACTCATTGTCGATTTTTTTAAGTAAATTATTGATTTCTTTAAGTAACAGGTAACCCAAAGCATCGTGGCGTAGACCATAGGAATACGGCTTAGGCTCTTGAACTAACCGATCAGACAATCCAGCACATTGCTGCTGAAAGCCTGAGCAGAATTTACCCAAATCGTGCAAAGCCAAACAGAAGCTAAACCAATTCTGCAACCACTCGCCGTCTACCTCTAATTGCTGCGCTAACACCGTATTGTAGGGTTTGCTGAGTGATAGCAACTCGTACCCCACAGCGGCAACGTCTAGCGAGTGGAATGCGAGTAGATGGTAACTGGCTGGCGTCGAGTCGTTGTTTTTGAGGTTGTTTTTGGCACTGGTTTTTCCCCAGTAGCGAAAATACTGTTTATACATGTCAAGCTAGCTCCCGAACAATTTAAGATGCATAGGAATGTATACGAGGAATAATTTCGAGATCAATAACTGGTTATATACACATGTAGGATTTTCGGATAGGACTTGGTTTGCAGTGTCCAAGTTTTACTTATCATTCTAAAAAAAAGCCTTCAATTAAGAAGGCTATTAAACAGCTAAATTACGAGTATTCGCCCCAACCATCATCATTTTCAATATCGAATTTTTCTTTAAGAATACCGTCTTTGGGCCAATCAATAGGAGCAAAAGTTTCGCTTAATTTTGGGGTCGCAACACCTTGCAAGGCGAGTTCACGTTGTTTTTTTGCGTCTTCGGAAAGCTCAACTTTAATGCTACCAATAATTTGCTCACGAAGTTCAATAAATGGTTGGGGGTTTATCCATTTGTCGATGTTCATATCATTACTTACATTAATATTCTTACGTATATTGAAAACAAATTTTATAATCATTCTATTACTTATTGGTATCAACACATAAGTTGTTCGGTAGCCTGTATGATCATCATTATCTTCGGCTACATCAAACTGAACTCCAGTTACATTTTCACCAAAATTTAATACTTGCCAATTTACCGGCGCCTGGTAAAGCCAACGATAGGGCTCATCAATCTCGTATCGGTCATGATGCTCACAATAAAAATCATGAAGGTAATCCGATATTGTGCTCTCAAAGAAAATTGGGTGAAAAAAAGAGGTTTCTTTTAACTGCGTTGGCAAGAGCATAACGTTGCCGTAGCACCCAAGCATACCGACCCCACCCATAAAGTTATGTCCGTAAAAATCCCAAATTCGAGATACAAATTTATAGACCTTCCATTCCGACTTACTGGAATCCCAGTAATCAAAATGCTCATCTGACAAATTTAATTGCCGTTTTGATGTAAATGGACCTGCGCGTAACGATGTTCTATGGCGAGGTACTTTTAAACTAATCATTGTTCCATTTATCGAGATGTCTATACGAGGAGCTCTAGAAAAATTAGGCCCTTTTGGCGTGGTCGGTTCATCTTGAGATTTAAATTTATAAGGAACATAAAACATTAGAACTTACTCTTAATTTTACGCGCTAATCGTGGTGCCCAAGCTTCCTCCATGACACTTAACATTCACAAAGAAAAAAGCCTTCAATTAAGAAGGCTATTAAAAAGCTAAATTACGAGTATTCGCCCCAACCATCATCATTTTCAATATCGAATTTTTCTTTAAGAATACCGTCTTTGGGCCAATCAATAGGAGCAAAAGTTTCGCTTAATTTCGGATTCTCAACATCTTGCAAAGCAAGTTCACGTTGTTTTTTGGCGTCTTCGGAAAGCTCAACTTTAATGCTACCGATAATTTGCTCGCGAAGATCTATAAATGGTTGGGGGTTTATCCATTCATCTTTTTTTATATCATTAACAACATTAATATTTTTTTCTACATCAAAATAAAATTTCAAAATAAAATTATTGCTCACTGGTATAAAAATATAAGTTCTTTGATAGCCTGTAGAATCATCATTATCTTTGACTACATCAAACTGAACTCCATTTACATCTTCACCAAAATTTAATACCTGCCAATTTACCGGCGCCTGGTAAAGCCAACGATAAGGCTCATCAATCTCGAATCGGTCATGATGCTCACAATAAAAATCGTGCAAATAATCTAATATCGTATTCTCAAAGAAAGTAGGATGAAAAAAAGAAGTTCCTTCAATTTGAGTAGGCAAATACATAAAGTGACCAACCAACCCAAGATTACCGACGCCACCCATAAAGTTATGTCCGTAAAAATCCCAAATTCGGGATAAAAATTTATACACCTTCCATTCCGATATACCTGAATCGTAGTAGTCAAAATGACTATCTGACAAATTTAATTGCCGTTTTGATGTAAATGGACCTGCGCGTAACGATGTTCTATGGCGAGGTACTTTTAAACTAATCATTGTTCCATTTATCGAGATATCTATACGAGGAGCTCTAGAAAAATTTGGCCCTTTTGGCGTGGTCGGTTCATCTTGAGATTTAAATTTATAGGGTACATAAAACATTAGAACTTGCTCTTAATTTTACGGGCTAAACGTGGCGCCCAAGCTTCTGTGAGTTTTTTACCTAATGGATATGCCGCGGAGGCCGCTGCCATGGAAGCAATAACCAGTGGTGAGAAAGAAAAGTCACCTTGAGTAGAAACACTAATACCTAAAGCAGCTAAGCAAGCCCCGGCACTGGTGGCTATGGTTGCCCCGGCGCCGCGAGCACCGGTTGCGGCCTCGGCTACATCGGCACCCAATTTAAGAATGGTGTGCTCTGGGTCTTGCCGATAACGATTCACTGCCGCGACAAATTGACCACCACCAATAGCACCCGAACCGAACAATTGATTGATATTAAGCAGATTAACCCCACTACTGATTTTGCGATCAACCATAAATTTCATTTTTAAGGCGTAGTTTTCAGCCATTTTTTGATTCGTTGTCATACCATGGAAAAATATATGGTGTTTACATTTATCAAAAGTAACACCTTTATCATCCAAAATCTTAAGTGCTTGAGCAAGAATGCCAGAACCACCAGCTTCTGATACCCATGACATACCTTCTATTTCTTTAGTAGCGAGCATAGTATCCGCCAACATTTTGGAAGATTCCCTCAAACTTTTATCGGAATCAACGTTGTAGGCTTGAGTCCAATGTTTAAAACCACCGATGGATTTGTCGCCGGGGGTGAAATGCATAAAGAAACCATGTGTTTTCATATCCATTTCACTCGCTAGAGAGGAAGATTTTAGTGCATCAGCAGATTCAGCTGCTGACTCTGCCGGTGACTTACGTGAGTCAGAGACGACCACCTTAGTCAACCTACTTCTTTTTAAAGTAGTGTTTGTTTTTGATTTCGCGTCCACGTACCATGGTGATCTCTTTGAAGCATTATATTTGACCTTAACAAGACTAGGCTTCTCAAAACTCTTTTGTAAATCCAAATAGGTATCATCAATCTTCAGCTGAAAGATAATATAACTGCCATCTTTCTTTTTAAGAACCGAGGCTCTAACCCCGGGAAGAACTAATGTTAATACGGTGGCTTTTTTGACGCTAACATCAACATAAACACTGTTTTTAAAGTGACCGCTATTGAGGGATTTTAATTCACGAATGGCGTTTACCGCCCAAGACTCATTACGATCTGCGCATATTTTTAAGCCTGTAAACGCGTTTATGAGTTGTTTATTGTTCGGGCTGAGATTAACCGGTTTACCCACTCCATTTTTACCAGCAATTAACATTGTTTGCTCTCCAGAATTTATTTTCTTTTTTCGATAACAAATAGGGTGTTAAAAACAGGCTTTAGTATCTCAGCGTTTTTTTGATTTTTTACTTACAACCAACCAGATTGCTATAAAATTTTCCATTTTGTGAACGCGTTCTTGCTAAAAATTTGATTCTATTTAACTGCCTTAAACGTTACTCTGACAAGAAATAAACCAAAGTATTAAACACAAGTGGTTTCCTTCCGTTTGCGGGACTAATCACTGTAATTGTGGGAGTACTGATTGTTTCTTAGATTGGCAGTGCTCTCTTTACTATTAAAGGCCCTGACACCTCTTTAATTGTTGTTGCGTTGGGCGCTGTATTGGCGTTAGACGGCGGTGATATGAGCAGTGGATATCATCAGTTGGTGCTGGCGTTGGTGGGTTCTATCGAATCAACCTTGAGCGTTGTTGCCGCTGATCCCGTTGTTGCCGCTGATGCCATCAAAGAATACAAACACCCTTCGGATTTAAATCGCGATCTATTTGCTGTTGCGGTTGGCAATACGATTGCGGCGTTTTTGGGTGGATTACCTATGATTTCTGAAATTGTGCGCAGCAAAGCCAATGTTGACGCCGGAGCGCAAAGTCATAGAGCCAACTTCTTCCATGGCGTATTCTTATTGTTGTATGTGGCGGTGCTAACCGATCTTATTCAGTTGATTCCGCTGTCTGCCCTTGCTGCGATGTTGATTGTGACGGGTTTACGCTTGGCTTCGCTAAAAGAAGTGTTGCATGCCAATGAAATTGGTAAAGATCAGCTGTTCTTATTCTCGTTGACGGTAGTGGTGACCCTATTAACCGACTTATTAATGGGTGTGGCCGCAGGACTTATCGCCAAAGTGGTTTTTCATGGCATTCGCGGCGTTGGCCCAATTGCACTGTTTAAAAGCCATATTTCCAGTAAGAAACAAGGTAACATTTGGGTGATTAGTATTTCTGGTAACGCTGCATTCACAAGCTTGCTTAAATTGAAAAAAACGGTAGCAGCAATTCCTGATAAAGATATTTTGGTTCAAGTAGATGTATCTCACGCAAAATTAGTAGACCACACTTTCTTAAGTGGACTGGACGTAGTCTTTAGTGTTCGACCAGACTTAAAAATGGACATTGTGGGCATGGATACAATGCGTGCAGTTAGCGACCATCCTCTTGCGGTACGTATGAAGGTATAGCTTTATGACAGTCATGAATTCAACACTCGGGGAAGCGTCAATTGAAAGTTTGGCCGCCGAAGATCTTGTTCACGAATTAATAGACAAGGTAGCGCATTATCTTCCCGAACAGGCTCCTATTCATGCGTTTGTGCATCATAACCCGTTACACACCTTTGAGCATTTGAGCTTTAAAGATGCCGTGCGTGAAGCCGGTAATCGTTTTCAAGCACATTCGTTTATGAGTGAAATGTATTATCGTACCGCGGTCAATAACGGCCGCATTTTACCTGACGATATTAGTGCGGTTTTAGAGTCTGAAGTCGATAATCTCGATGCTGTTATTTTCTCGGGCGGTCCTACCAGACGTGATTATTTAGTTTGGCGCTTAACAACCTTGTTCGATGTTCCTTCATCAAGCTCGGTGCGTTGGTGGCTGCACGAACACAGCAGTTTAGATAAACCTCATGCTTTGTACGCAAGTGCCGCGACTCTGGCGAGCTCTACCATATATTGCAAAGCCTCGAAGATTCCTGAAAAAGGCAGTTTAAAGCAACTGTGGCTGTATTTAGCAGAAGTGGTAAAACCCGAACACAAAACCGTGACTTACCCCCGTGCTCGCGATTTTTATCTGGCTCGCACCGGTATTGATACCGATTCTTGGGTACATCCTCTGCTGGTTAAGCTTGCGTCAGCGTTTGTTGATCAAGGCGTATCGAATCATGCCTTACCGTTGCGCGGGCAAGGTTTTCTCGCGGCGTTCCAGGCGTACATGCTTACGCCTGTGTTACAAGAAGGTTGGCTGAAATCGGTTAAACAACAATGCAAGAAACAAATTGACAACAATTGGAGCAGCGCCCAGACCGTTATTCATCTTTTAGAAACAATGGCTGTTCCCAAAGAACACTGGGAACAGACTATTTTTGAGACCTTGCACTCATTGCGCGGTTGGGCGGGCATGTTCCGCCAATTTGAGTGTCATCCCGATAAGTTACCGATCAATCCTGTTCCGGGTAAACTCATCGACTTTTTAGCCGTGCAACTAACGCTTGATTTAGCGGCAGCCTACAAAGCCGAGCGTGAAAGCACCGTTACTATGGCCGATTACCAAACAACGTGGACGACACCCGAAACGGTTACCGATAGCAAAATCTCTTTGGTCTACGAAGCTTTTGTCAGTGCGCAGGCTTTTACTTTTTTACCGGCGTTGTTTGCCGATAAAACAAAAGCGTCTGCGTGGCTCGCTGAGCATGAGCGTTTTAATCACTTTGAGCGCTCTTACCTGTTGCACCTCGCATTTGAACGCCATCACCGCAACCACATTTTAAATGCATTAACGGAGCATCAAAAACCGTTGATGGCGACCGACGCTTGTGCCGACAAATCCTGTGACCATGGTTCAAAAGCTGTACCTAAAGTTCAGGCGGTGTTCTGTATGGATGACCGAGAAGAATCGACTCGTCGCCATCTGGAAGAAATTTTACCCGAAGCTGAAACCTATGGTTGCCCCGGATTTTTTGGCGTGGTGATGCAATACAAAGGTTTCGATGATGTTCACTCGCGACCACTGTGCCCCGTTACAGCAACGCCTCAGCATTTTGTCGAAGAGGTAGCAATTGACAACGAAAAAAACTATCGCTCGAAACGATTGCGTCAGGGCCAATGGCTTAAATTTTTGCAACGCAGTCGTTTAAAGTTATTGAGCAGCAGTATTTGGACCGTTGCCATGGGTGGTTTACATGTGGCATCGCTGTTAAGCCATACCTTGTTTCCTAGTTTCTCTCACAATCTATTGCATCGTATTACCGGCCATCATCACGACCGACCCAAAACCACGCTTAAGCTGTTTCGTGAAGATGATGATAAAGGCAATATTAATGATCAACGTAATGCTGCCGGACTCTTGCCCGGATTCACGCTTCAAGAAGCCACTGACATCGTTGAAAAGCTGCTGCGCACCATGGGACTTACCAAACATTTTGCGCCGTTAATTACGATTATTGGTCATGGTTCATCGAGCATGAATAACCCCCACGAAGCCGCCTACGACTGCGGTGCAACCGGTGGTGGCCGCGGCGGCCCTAATGCGCGAGCGTTTGCAATGATGGCGAATCATCCAACGGTGCGCGCTAATCTAAAGCAGCGTGGTCTTGATATTCCCGACACAACCCACGTTGTTGGTGGTTACCACAACACCGCAGACGATACGCTAACCTTTTACGAGCTAGAAACCGTTGCCACCCATTTGCGAGACCAGTTGGAATCCATGGAGGACGCGCTGCTCGACGCCTGTGCTCACAGTGCCCACGAGCGTTGTCGTCGCTTTAACGACGCACCCGCCAATATCACTGTGCAACAAGCTTTAAAAGTCGTGCAACGTCACTCCACCGATTTAGCGCAGCCGCGACCCGAGTACGGTCATTCAACCAACGCTGTTTGTATTATTGGACGTCGTGAGAAAACGCGAAATCTGTACATGGATCGTCGTGCCTTTTTAATTTCCTACGATCCCGAACAAGATTCAGACGGCACTATCGTGGCGAATATTTTACAAGCCGCAGGCCCCGTGGGTGCAGGCATTAATTTGGAATATTATTTCAGCGTTACCGATCCGGTTGTATACGGTTGCGGCACAAAGCTGCCACATAATATCGCCGGATTAGTGGGCGTCATGAACGGTCACTCCTCCGATTTAAGAACAGGTTTAACCTGGCAGATGGTAGAGATTCACGAGCCGGTTAGATTATTAACCATCGTTGAGGCAACACCTGAGCGCTTACTTGAAATTGCCGATAAATATCCAATGATTGGACGTTTAGTTGGCAATGGCTGGATTCAACTGATTTCTTGGCATCCTCAAACTGGCGAGTTATTTCATTTTTATAAAGGTAAATTTGTACCACACACAGTGACCGCCACGGGTTTCCCCGTAATTGATCGCTCCGAATCTTTCTTCCGAGGTGTTTCAGACCACCTTGGTTGTGCCCATATTGTTAGTCAAAACCCGAAAGGGATTTAAAGATGAATAATGTACTGATATTGTTAATTTTTGCTCCAGCATTTTCTTTAGTTTTGCAATTGCTGAGATTTTTTGCCATAAAAAATATTTCGGCAGCTGGTGTTCAAGCCGAAAAAACGACCTATTATTTAGTGATGCTGCCAATACTGGCCTGTTTGTTGGGCGTATTGGTGTTAAGTATTAATGTTATTTTGCACGGCCCGTCTAGCCACCATATTAGCAACTGGTTTGGTTCGAGTGATTACGATTACAAAATTATTTTTGTAATCGATTATTTATCGATTGTGTACGGGCTGTTGTCGCTAACATTATTAGGCACCATTTGCTATTTCTCTAAACGTTATCTTCATAAAGATCCGGGATTCCATCGTTTCTATTTATTATTTACGATATTTTGCTGCGGTCTTTTAATCGTAGCCTTTGCCGGTATTTTAGAGATATTAATTATTGGCTGGGAGCTGGTGGGTATCTCTTCGGTATTATTAATTGCTTTTTATACCACACGAGACGGCCCGCCACGCAATGCACTGTATGTTTTTATTATTTATCGTTGCTGTGACATTGGTTTAATAACTGCTGCATTATTGTTGCACTACTTTACCCATCACTCCAATTTCGAGTTATTAGAAAACTCTTATTGGTACGGAATAGAAGCACCACACGATGGTTTATTGATTATAGGGTTGTGTATATTATTTGCCGCTTCTGGTAAAGCAGCTTTATTTCCGTTCAGCTCGTGGATTCCTCGTGCAATGGAAGGACCAACGCCGTCGAGCGCGATTTTCTATGGTGCATTATCGGTACACTTAGGCCCATTATTGCTTTTACGCAGCATCAACTTTTTTGCCGAAAGTCAGTTATTAATGACACTGTTATTGGTAATTGGTGTATTAACGGCGCTAATCGGCTTTTTATCATGGCAGGTGCAAAACGATATTAAATCAAAATTAGCCTACGGCTCGGTAACTCAGTTGGGAATTATTGTTTGTGAAATTGCCTTAGGTTGGGAAATATTAGCGCTAATTCACGTAGTAACCCACGCAAGCTTAAGAGCGCTGCAAATTTTACGTGCGCCAAGCTTATTACAAGATTACAAGCTGATTAATCAAATGCTTGGCCATTCACTTGCCGCAACTCGAGAATACGATCATAAAGTCAGCCGTTTTCGCCAATTTATTTATCGTATTTCGCTGGAACGTGGTCTGCTCGAAACCTTCTGGAAAGACCGATTTCTCGGCACCTTAAAAATTATCATTCTGAGTTTTGATCGCCTAGATAACAACATTGCGGCAAAACTTGGGAATGCTGCCACCGACAACAAAAATACCGTTAAAGGAGACGAAGCATGAGCAACGTCTTAATTAATCATTCTCTGCATTCACCGTCTCATGATGCGATATCAATTGCTAACAGTAATAATCCGCAACAATTTCGCACCTGGCTTATTTCTGTGTTATCGGCAGCAGCCATTGTTATGGCTTGCGCCTTAATATCCAAGGGATTATTCAACGAGCACTCGAATTTAGATTTAACACCTTATTTACAAAGTTTGGTGGTACTAATCAGTTTCATTCTAATATCGGTGTTTTCACCCTCTTGGTCTACCACCAACCGAGGTTTTATCAGTGTATTAATCTTTGCGATTTGCAGTTGCTTGCTGATATTTACCAATAATGCACTTGCTAGCCTCGGTTTGGTTTTTCTTGCGTATATTTTTTTAGTCGTTAGCGAAAAGAATAAGCCTGTGCTTTTACGTCTGTTAATAATTTACGGGGTGGTGATTTTTGCTCTGTTTATAGTTAGCAACCTGATTACCGGTTCACAAGGTGCTGCTTTTCAAGGATTATCCATTGCCGCCTACTTGCTGATTCTCGGTGGATTCCCATTAGCAAGCTGGTATGGAAAACTTTACGAAAATTCTTCTACCGGTATTTGCGCGGGCTTTTTGGTGGTACAAGGTTTGTTTGCCAGCAAAAGCGCGTTGTTTATTCCGGAGTCTAGCAGCTTAATTCACGGTATTTTCTTGATTGTTGCATTGCTGTCGTCATTGGCAGCTGCGTTTCAGGTCAACGCCAAACGTGGTTTTGCAGCAATGGCCGCCAGTCAATTGTTGTTCATAGCGTTTATCGCCATGCTACCATTTGATGGCTTAGCCAAAGCAAAACTGTACATTATTGCGGTATTTACCTTAGCAACTCCGGGCGTGATATTAACCTTTGGCGCCTTGGAATCTAGGGTTGGTCATCTGTCACTGTTTTCACCGCAGGGAAATTACAGTTCTTATCCACGTCTCGCAAATACACTGTTGTTTTTCAGTTTATTGAGCGCAGGATTTCCGTTATCACTGGGATACGTAGGTATAGACCTGTTAGCCGAAATCGTGTTTTCGCACGAATCGTTAATTATGTTCGGTTGGATGGTCGTTATTTCTTTGAACGCAATATTTTCGATCAGAAGCTTTTTGTATCTTTGCCTCGGATCACCAGAGCATGAAGAAAATATTGATATGATGACCAGTAAATATTACCTGGCCTGCGGGTGCATTGGATTTTTATTCTTAATTGCTTTTTTTATTTAAAGGGACTGAATTTAAAAGGACTATATTTAAAAGGACTAAATTTAAAAAAAGAACTTTTTAGAAAACTAAAAAAAGAGAGCGGTTGTGCCCGCTCTCATCAAAGGCCTGAGCCTATTGCAACGTAAAGACTTTTACTAAAATCGGACTATAGAGTGGGTTTAAATTGTATGGTTTCTACTTCTATATTCCGATATTTTGCTTGCGCAACGTATTCTTTTACCAGTTCAACTACATCAAATGCCACCGATTTTGAGTTAGAAAAATCGAGGATCACCCGTGAATCTTTAGGGATTTCATTCAATTTTTTAAGAATGCTCGGCTTGTTAAAAAACGAGACTTCTTCTGCTAACACAATATGATGGGTTTCTTTGTCACTGTTAGAATCAACGATTTCTCTGAAGTGGTAAGAGTTGCGGTAGCTGTGTTTTAAGGTGAAGAAAACACCCACAACCAAACCGGCAACAACACCCGTTAATAAATCGGTAAACAACATTGCGACAATGGTGGTTAAAAATGGTAACGCTTGTTCAGGACCGTGCTTAAACATCAACTTAAATACCGATGGTTTAGCCAGTTTGTAGCCGACGACCATCAGAACTGCAGCAAGCGACGCTAACGGAATTAAATTCAGCATGTTTGCGACAGTCACAACACTAATCAGCAAAAAGAAACCGTGCATAATCGCTGAAAGTTTTGATTTAGCACCGAAGGTAATGTTCGCAGAACTGCGCACGATCACTTGGGTTATTGGCAAACCACCGCATAAACCAGAAACAATGTTACCCAAACCTTGCGCTTTTAATTCGCGATTGGTTGGCGTGGTATTACGCATTGGATCAAGTTTATCCGTCGCCTCAACACTTAATAAGGTTTCAATGCTGGCGACAATAGCAAGTACCAAGGCAACGCCAATAACTTCCACACTCAGTATTTTACTAAAATCCGGAAAAGCGATTACCGCACTTAGCTCATCAAAGCTTTCAATAACTGGTAGAGTCACCAACTGAGCTTGGTCTAACGGTTTGCCGTTTAGAGCCAATAGGTAAGACGTTAATATACCCAGTAATACAACAACAATTGGCCCTTGAATTAACTGGAATATTTTATGGCTTTTGGCTAAATATTTATCCCAAAAAATTAAAATAGCCAGTGATATCAAAGAAATTGCAATTGCCGTTGGCGACATTAACGCTAATGCATGCTCAATAGCAGTTACGGTATTTTCTCCATTAATTTGCGTAAAAGATTGTTCACCTAAAAAGTCGGCATGCCAACCAAACAAATACGGAATTTGTTTTAGAATAATCAGCAAACCAATACCGGTTAACATACCCGCAATAACAGACGTTGGGAAAAAGTACGCGATAAATCCAGCCTTTGCATAACCTAAAATCAGCTGAAAGATACCCGCCAAAACCACGGCAACTAAAAATACTTCCCAACCACCTAAAGAAGAGATTGCATCAAAAACGATAACGGCCAATCCCGCGGCCGGACCACTTACCCCCAATCTTGAACCACTGGCAGCACCGACTACAATACCACCAATAACACCCGAAATAATTCCGGCAAATAACGGTGCACCTGAAGCTAGAGCAATACCTAAACACAATGGTAAAGCTACGAAAAAAACTACAATACTCGCTGGTAAATCACTTTTGATATCTTGAAATGATACATCCAATTTCATTTCCAGTATCTCCAATTAACTGTTTGAAGCTATTTTTTGCTCTGCATAGCTTTCATTCATTTCAACGAATGAACGAGTTGCAGAGTCGAAGCAATGAATTTTTCCCGTGGCGATATCATAAACCCAACCGTGAAGTTCGATTTGATCGCTGGCTAATTTTGCAGCAACCGCGGGATGAGTTCTAAGGTGCTGTAATTGCTGAATTACATTTTCCTTGGTTAATTCATCCAAGTGATCTTTATTTAATTGGCCGTGTTTTTCTTTTAAAACCGCCGTAGCACATCGACAATGTCCCAGCCATTCCGATACATGAGGTAAGGACTCTAATTTTTCGGGCTCCAAGGCACCTTTCATTGCGCCGCAATCGGTATGACCGCAAACAACAATATGACTAACACCCAAAGCCGCGACAGCGAACTCGATCGATGCGGTCATGCCGCCGGTTTGATTACTGTGCGGGGGAACTATATTGCCGGCATTGCGACATATAAATAAATCACCTGGCTCAGTTTGCGTAACTAAGTTAGGATCAATGCGGGAATCTGCACAAGTTATGAACAACACCTCCGGGTTTTGCCCGGTAGCAAGTTTTTTGAACGCCGCTTTTTTTTCTGGAAATATTTCCCTTTGAAATTTGGCAATACCAGAAATTACATGCTGCATAGAAATTTCTCCAAAAGATTAAAAGTTTGAGGTAAATCACAATCGTTAAAAAGTCTGTTAACTTAGTTTGGAATGAAAGCTCTATAGAAAAAAATAGGAACTGGTGATCACACTTTCCTATCAAGCATTAATTTTCATGTGCGGATAAACATATGCCCAACAATAAAATGCCTTCGGTGAATCAATTACGTTATTTCGTAACCGTGGCCCACGAGAACAATTTTCGGCGATCGGCCCAAGTGCTTGGAATCAGCCAACCGACGTTAACGAGCCAAATTAGCACACTGGAAAAAAACCTTGGGGTTACTCTTTTTGAACGTTCTAGAGTTGGCACTCAACTTTCGCCCCAAGGCAGAGCATTGCTGGAGTACGCGGAGGCAGTTCTACAGGCTTCTTTAAGATTTGAAGAAAAAGCGCGCAATATTGCGGAGGGATCGGAGACTACTTACCGTTTAGGAGTTCCACCAACGCTCGGCCCCTACCTATTACCGAGCATTTTGCCTCAGTTGCACAAAATGTTTTCAAAATTACGATTTTACGTGCGAGATGAAGCACCAAGAAATCTTGAAGAAGGTCTATTAAGTGGCGAGTACGATTTGGTTATTTCGCCGTTTGTCTTAGACTCGCCGCAGTTAGTTTCGTCAGAATTATTCACAGAACCACTCAAATTTGTAATACCCAGTGATCACAGATTAGCCGGTCAAAAATTTATCAACCCAATAGATATACGTGAAGAAAAGGTTTTGACTCTAGAAAATACGCATCATTTCCATTACGAGGTGCTGGAAATCTGCCAAAAACTGGGCGCAAAGGTCTTAAGAGATTACGAAGGCACCAGTTTGGACACATTGCGACAAATGGTTGTTATGGGAATGGGTGTGGCATTTATGCCGGGGCTTTATGTTAATTCTGAGTTACACAGACCCGAAGAGCTTCACGTGTGCGAGCTGTTAGGTAAACCCATTGTTCGACACCACAGCTTAGTTTGGCGAAATACTTCTCCGGCTAGAAATTTCTTCAGAGAGTTGGCAAGTCATATTCGAGAAATTATTGACTTGAATTTAAAACACGCTGTGACCGTTATTGAAAATTAATTCGATCAATACATTTTCTTCGGAATTTATGTTTAAACGTTAATGCCTCTGTTAACAAAAACAGAGGCATTAAACTTAAAGAACCTCTGATTAACTCTTCGGTGATTTAATCAGAGGACATAGACTGAAAATTCTAATTCCTTCACAATTTACATCTCAGATCTTTCTTGAAATTGGCCACTCTTTTTTATTACTGGGAGCTCCGGTTTGTTTTACTGCAAGCTTCAGGTTAATGGGAGTTTCTTTAACGGTGAAAATTGATTTTAAAGATTACGTTTAATTTCAGAAAATAACTCGATAAATTCCTCAGTTTATAAATACATTTCAGCCCATACCAATGTTAATCTGTCAGTTAATGGTGGATATTAAACTCGGATTTACGACCAATTTTCGAACGCCATGAGCGTGATGCTCATCGAATTTATTTGTCTTACACCATTTGCCCAGACTATTGATATCCAACTTTGCGCACTGCGGCCTAACACTCCATGTCACCTGATAAGGTGAACATTGTTGATCGTTATATTTAGGGCCGGTAGTTGAACCCAAGTATTCAACTGGCGCACCGGTTGAAATTGGCAGGTTTGCCGGTTGGAATTTCCCGTTTAATTTATTGGGCGCTAAATCAAAATCGGAAAATTGCATGGCTGATGAATCGTTCACCAAAGTAAAGACCTGCGCCTCAACACGTAATTCGGGATTTAAACACGCTTGTGACGAACAAGAGCCTAAACCTGCACCGGGCTCGGTATTGCAAGAAGTATGAACCCAATGTACTTCTATGGTATCACCGGGTTTTAGACCGCCACAGATATCGCCCGATGGAATTTTTTGTTCTCGCGTAGTTAACTCTGTGCTGATTGTACATTGGTAACCGGTATGATCACCCTCACCGCCCATTATGGAAAACTCCTTAGCTTTATGTTCGGCATTGGTGTGTAAATGAATGTTGCATAAATTGAGTTCGGTGCTCGGCATGGCAAGCCTAAATTCCGTAGAATCCTCACCTAACAAAGAATCGATATCTCTTGGGGCTTGCGGGCCGTAGTTTTCACAGCCACCAAACGGTGGAGTTACCGCCGATTTATGTCCGTCACTTTCAGCAAAGGCGGTCATCGCCCAAACAGGTATAGAGTAAAACGCAAATACACCAACGCTCTTTAATACTTTCACAATCAACCTCAGCATGTTTGTTGTTGTTTTGCTTCAGTCGCTTTTTAAAAACTGACGAATGCATTCAACAATTTGATATTTATTTGTCTTAAATGTAGCCAATAAACCAACCAAATAAAGCAGACATGCAAAAAATATTAAAAATAAATGCATCTTATAAAAGATAATGTTTTTTCAAAAAAATAATTCGTTATTTTTTTATAAAAAAACCAAAATCTTGTATAAAAACCAGCAAATCAAAAAAAGAATTATCTTTCATTCCAAAACTCTTACGCATATCATAAAAACACGTTATTTCAAAACACTGCCAAAAACAGAGATCAAACAAAATTACGTTATTGAAAATACACTTGGCGATTACAAAATTATATTTTGAATAAATATTTTCAAAATGGTACTTTAACAACCATAGATTATTTCCACACACACGATTTTCAAGCAAACGATTTACATGCGAACAAAGAGTATTACTTAATGGACCATCAGTTTTGGCTCAATAAATGGCAAAAAAATGAAATAGGATTTCATGAGGGTGATGTTAACCGCCATCTTTTCGAATTTGTCACGGCGTTAAATTTAGCACCGAGTGACGTGGTCTTTGTACCTTTATGCGGTAAAACCCACGATATTCACTGGCTGGTTGAACAAGGCTTTAAGGTGATAGGTATTGATCTTAGTGAACAAGCCATCAATCAGTTATTTACAGAAATGCAATTATCACCGGTAATTGAAGAAATTGGAGCATTAAAACGTTATCACAAAGATAACCTAATTGCATTTGTAGGCGATTTCTTTCAATTATCGCCAGAAATAGTAACCGAATCGCTACGAACATTATTTTCGAGCCAAGACGCATTTATCAAGGCTATTTACGACCGCGCTGCATTGGTCGCATTACCAACCGAAATGCGACCAAAATACGCAAAGCATCTGCAAACCATTGCAGCTAGAGCGAAACAATTAATTATTACCTACCAATACAATCAATCAGAGATGGCCGGGCCGCCGTTTTCGGTAACCGATGATGAAATCCTGCTTCATTACGCCGATAATTACGAGACAACACGCCTAGCCCATGAAGTTCCACCACAAGGTTTACGCAATCTCTCAGAAGTCTATGAAAGTGTTTGGCTGTTAACGCCTAAGCTCCCCGCGGGAATCGTTATTAAGGATATTAACGAATGCCCGCAATACATAGAACAAATTAGCCAATGGCACTTTGAAGAATGGAATCACTTGTACCCTCACGATACGCAGGAAGACTTCCGAAATTGTTTGCTAGACAGCAGTCGTAACCACTCCACGAATGCGCCAAAATCGTGGTGTATGTTTCACAATAATGAATTGGTGGGAACGGCATCGTTCCTATCCAGTGATTTACCCTGTGAGCCATCTCTAGGGCCTTGGCTGGGTGATATTTATATTCATCCTAGATTTAGAAACCAAGGCTTTGGGCTTATTCTGGTAAAGTCTATATCAGAGATTATTAAAAAGAATGGTTTAGACTTTTATTTATTTACCGAAGATAAAATCGGCTTCTACGAAAAATTAGGTTGGCAAATAATAAAAGAAAGCGTTTATCAAGGAAGAAAAATTTATATTATGAAACTCGCATAAAGTCTAGATCGAGTAGAAACCAGATCAGGTAAATTCTGGATTTTGCTCGCTTAATTTTTTTAAAAATATCATTAATAAAAATTTATCGCTTTGAGCGCTTTATAAAATAAAAAAACCTCGGCTAAAATGTCGAGGTTTTTTCACGACTAGCTCAATTAACAACCCAAATCGATTTGAGCAATTGCGTCGTTAACAGGAATACAGTTGCCAGATGGAACTGACTCTGGAGAATATCGTGTTAAATTAGGATCGTATAACGCAGACTCTAAGAACGTTGTTATATCATCAATTTCTTGCTCAGATAAACCCAAAGGACTTACTCGATTGTCTATCACGCCCACCGGCAATACTTTTTGAGATAAACCGGTATTTTTGAACGCAACCACATCACGCACAGAGTTAAATGAACCACCATGACCAAACACGTTGGTATCGGCTAGATTGTATAACTGTGGAATTTTGAATTTAAAGTTATCGGCCGATTCACCGGTAAAACCACCGCGTCCGCGCGCAGTAGCATCGTCTACCACACCAGTAACAGCAGGATTATTCGGATCAAAATCCGAAAAACCGATTGCGAAGAATACTTGATCTTCGGTTGCACCAACTTCTGAACTCAACGCAGGGCCACGGTGACAATCGCCACAACCCGCTTCACCAAAGAATAAAATCGCACCGCGTAATTCTTGCTCGCTCATGGCATCGGTTTCGCCGCGCAACCAGCGTTGAAACGGTGACTGATTAGCAATAATGGTACGTTCAAAAGCGGCAATCGCTTTACCGGCATCGCCTAAAACATCGCTGCTACCATCGGGATAAGCAGCATTAAATAGCGTTTGATACTCACTGTTTGTTTGCAAGATGGAATCGCCCGTTACACTCATACGGTGTACGCCAAGACCTGCGATGGCTTGAATTTCTATGCCCGCTAATTGACGATTATTTTGCGCTTTTGGCGTGCCGGGTGTTGCCAATACCTCGTCAGCAAGGCCAAGATTTACCAAGCCGCCAACCATATTGCCAAACTGACCGTTCCACAACATAACTTCTTGATAGGTTGCGTTTAATACGGCCGGAGAAGTTACCGGTTGCACATCGGGTCTTAATGTTGGATCGCTTGATTGCGCATCAAAGCCTTCGGCAAGTACTCGACTTTCACCGGCCATACCAAAGCCTTCACCGCCTTCGGCGATACCTTGTAAAATACCCGATTTAAATCCTGCTGCTGCGTGATGGCAAGACGCACAAGACCAAGTACCCACACGATCGGGATTGACACCGTTAGTACCTAAAGCGGTTTCATGATAAAGCCGTTGGCCCAACGCCACTTTTTCTGCCGACAATGGGTTATTAGGATCTTGAGGAATATTTTCATAGTCATCAGAGTCTGGCAGTGTAAACGCGGCAAGGCCTTCGCCACCACTGACAGATTCTAAAGTGGCCGTTAGATCCGCAGACAGTTTTTCTACGGGTGTAGATGAGCTGCTGCTGCCACCACCGCAAGCGGATAAAACCATTGCCGAAGCGAAAGCCATAAAGACTTTTGATTTTGTGAACATGCTGTGTTTCCTAGTGAATAAATATAAGGTGATTTTGCGTCTAACGAATTAGCGCATAATTATTATTTTTGATCGAAACAGAAACATAATACGACCGTAAATACGGGCAATTAGAATTCGGCGCATTAAAAATGATTTAAACGTATTTTCTTTTACAACGTCTGTCTTATTTATAATAAAAACTCCAACAGACTGCATTAAAACTAAAATGCAGAAATTCGAGCTGTAAGCTTAGGTTTGTTTATAAACATTCAAGAAAGATACACTTATTTCGATATACAGATAAAGATAGAACAAGCCATTAAAAAAGCAACGTTCATTTGCTTGAATGAAAAATCATTATTGAAGTATTGACAAAGTCTTTCATGAAAAAGACCAATAGAATTTAAATCAAAATTACGCATACAAAAACAAGAAGCATTTACGACAAATAGTTTTTACAGCAAGAAATATTGACAGAAAAAATAAGCGGTGAAATAACACAAATTCAAGCAGCACACATTTTTACAGTAAATACACTCTTCACTGAAATCCAGACGTACGTTATCAATTCGTAAAAAATTATAAAAAGCGCGAGCGGCTTCTATTTTTTGAATTAACCATTAAGAATCGTAAATAGTGAATTTATAAAATCAAAAAGGGTTAGAGATGAATAGAACAGAAGGCAAACTATTGGCAGAGTAAACAGCAGAGTTAAAAGAGAAGCTCGTTGCGCAACGTAAACTAGATTTTACTGATGAATTGGTAAAAGCGTTGTTGGCCGTCGTCGGACTTATAAGTTCTCACATCATCACTTTCACGCAGAGCCATAAGCGATTTTTTTATTTCTTGATCAGAGCAGCCATGACTACTTAAGTAGTCAATCAACACACTAGAACTGGTATCGCCATGTTCTTTTAGGTATTGAAGTGCTAACTGTGCGGATTGTTGCGCGACAGGAAAGTAAGGAGGACTGTTTGTAAGCTGGCCGTTTTCACTGTGCTGATTATCAGACGTGTGCGAAAGCTCGGTGCTCTCCTGTGAAGAAGCCAACGTTGCCGAAGAAGAACTTACCAGCTGTGTAAATTGTTTAAACAGTTCTTGACTCAAACCGTCTATTTCTAGATCAACATCAATTCCAGCTATTTTGCCTTTCACTTTTATCATAATAACGCTCTAGCAGAATTTTTTCTTCGGATGTGTTGAATTAAATAATATTAAGCAAGTTTAAGCGAAACCAATTTTATCCAAACTAATTTCATCTAAACCAGCTCAAGTCAGGTCAACTTAATTTAAGCCAACGTAATTTAAACCAATTTAGTCAGCTACACACTATTGGAACCTCTCATTTACTCCTCTATAAATTAATCAGAGATTCCTATTAATGGTTATGCATATGGGTAGAATGATCGTTTCCAGAATTATTATGCTGTGCATGGTTATGACCACCAGAATACATTAGCGTCCACACACCAAAACCGATAATCGATAACGCAAAGAAAAGTCTTAAATGTTTATTGTTTAAAATCTTTTTAAATTTGTCGGCCAACATGCCGGTGGCAAATAATGCAGGCAAGGTTCCCAAACCAAATGCACCCATAGCCAGACTGGAGTTCAAGGTGTTTGCTTGCGCCACACTCACAGCCAAGGCGCTATACACTAAACCGCACGGCAACCATCCCCAAACGGCTCCGTAAAGAACAGCTTTTAAGAAACTGGTTACTGGAATGAATTTTTTGCTAACCGGTGCAATATGCTTCCACAGCAATTGCCCAACTCGTTCAAGATGGGTTAAACCCCGCCACCAGTTCGCAAGATACAATCCCATAGCGATGAGTAAGCATCCGGCAATGATTCTTAAGCTTGATAAATATACTTGAGAGAAATTCGGTGATAATGATTTTGCAAATGTTTCGGTAAGTGCAGAAAAAACCAGTGCAATAGTCATATAACTGGCAATACGCCCTAAATTGTAACCAAGAATAATTTTAATTCTTAGGCCAATTTTTGCAGCCGGTAAAGCAAAGCTGAGTGCACTGCAAATTCCACCACACATCGCAATGCAATGGCCACTGCCGAAAAAACCCAAAATAAAAGTAGTGGCTATAAGTGCGTAATTAATATCGGGCATGTAACTTCGAAAACGTTATGAATGAATGCGGCCAGAAAATCGTCTGC
Organism: Sessilibacter sp. MAH3; assembly: GCF_054658275.1. Classification (NCBI taxonomy): domain Bacteria; kingdom Pseudomonadati; phylum Pseudomonadota; class Gammaproteobacteria; order Cellvibrionales; family Cellvibrionaceae; genus Sessilibacter; species Sessilibacter sp. MAH3. The sequence goes on from NZ_BAAGIE010000012.1 coordinate 41,280, forward strand.
CATTTAATGAGATGATTTCTCGTTAACGGGATTTGATGGCTTTTTTTTGGATTCTTGCTCGTCGAATAAAATCCGATGAGCTTCTGTATTTAAGTCATCGTACTGACCGTTGTTAATTGCCCAGAATAAAACTTTTATGGCAATGAACACAAATACCAGTGCAATGGGAACGAGAATGTAGAGAATTTCCACGCATTTCTCCGAGATTAAATACTTAACGGCTTAGAGCCGCGTACGACTTGCACACATCTAAATTAGATGATTTTCGAGTATTTTACTGGACAAGTAAAACCTAGGCATGATGATTTACCAACGGGCCTTTAGATAATCTAGAAGCGTTTATTACAACAATGAGCGAACTCAAGCTCATACCAATCGCCGCCGCCCAAGGCGGAATATAGCCAAACGCCGCCAGAGGCAATGCTAAACCATTGTAAGCCAACGCCCAACCCAGGTTTTGTTTGATCGTTGTTTGCAGCCGTTTTGCAAACTGAATAGCCTGCGGAATTAACGTTAGATCGCCATTCAGTAAAATACAATCGGCTTTGGTTTGAGCGAGATCGGTGGCTTGTGCCATGGCGACCGATACATCGGCACCAGACAGCACGGGTACATCATTGATACCGTCGCCAACCATCATGACAATACGTTGGTGCTGTTGCTGTTCAGAAATACAATCCAGTTTTTGTTCCGGAGAAACTCCGCCGTGGACATCGTCAATGCTTAACTCTTTGGCTACTTGGCTGACAAGGTTTGAGGTATCGCCGCTAAGCAACATCACTTGCATGTGATTTTGGCGACAGGCGTTTATGGCCGGCTTGGCACTAGGACGAATTTGATCTTCTAGGCGTACCCAAGCAATTTGAGAGAAATTCTGTGTTTGTGGCTCTTGGCGACTCAACAACAACCATTGACGGTCGTCTGGCGCTTGAATCTCAATAATTGGGGAGTGCTCTTCGCTCATTTCTAGCATTATCTGCCGACAAAAGGTCAGGTTACCAAAAAAGTAACGGGCGTTATCCACCATTCCCGATACGCCCTTACCGGTGCTAACTTGTACCTGGCTGGCAACACGTTTGTTGCTCCAAGGTTTGAACGCCTCGGCAATTGGATGCCTAGAGTCAACTTCCAAGGCGGCAATAATTTCTAGAGCGTCTTCTGCCTGCCCACTTTTAGGTAGGCACTCACTTACGCTGGGCTTGCCTAGAGTTAGGGTACCGGTTTTATCGAAGGCCACAAAGTTGACCTTTGCCAAGGCAGCGAGACAATTACTGTTTAACACCAACAAACCCGCAGCCCTTAAGCGCGATAACGCACTGGCGTGAGCAGTCGGAGTCGCGAGCGACAACGCGCAGGGACAGGTAACCACTAATACAGAAAGTACAATCCAAAGCGCCTCGGATGGCTCGTGTAACCACCAAAACCCGCCAATGATTGCCGACATTAAGAGCACAGCCGCAACAAAATACGACGATAGTTTGTCGGCTAACGCAATTTGCTGTGGCTTGTTTAAAGAGGCGTTTTCAACCAAACGTTCGATGGCTGATAATTTGGTTTTTTGACCTACCGCCGTTACTTGAACAATCAGAGAAGATTCATTATTCACACTACCGGCTACAACCAGATCGTCGGCAGATTTCTTTACTGGCGATGACTCCCCAGTAAGTAAAGACTCATCAACATGACTTTCGCCATCGACCACAACACCATCACAAGGAATGGATTCACCGGCACCAACGGCTACCCAATCGCCGACGACTAAACTGCGCAATGCCACGGTCTGTCGCGATTGACCAACATCTTCGCGATTTATTCGATTTGCGGTCAGTGGCAATAGCTGAGTAAATTTTGCGTTTCCCAAACTGTTGGTATGGCGAGCGCGCATTTCCAGATAACGACCGAGTAACAATAAAAAGGTAAACATCGATACAGAATCGAAGTAGACCTCGCCTGTTGCTCGAATGGTCGCCCAAATACTGGCTAGATACGCAAATCCAATTGCGATAGCAACGGGGACGTCCATAACCAGGTGCTTTTGTTTTAAGGCCCGAAACGCTGCTTCAAAGAAAGGTCGCGCACTGAAAAACACCACGGGAGTTGCGATAATTAAACTTACCCAACGCAAATACACCAGCCATTCTTCGGAAGCTCCAGCATAGAGCCCGACCGCCACCATGCCGACTTGCATCATGCCAAAGCCTGCGACACTGAGGCGCATTAAAGCCTTGCGTTTCTCGCGCTGGCGAATAAGCAGCTGTTGATCTTCACTGGCCGGAGTTAACACATAGCCAATGCTGGCAACGGCAGACATGATTTCACTGAGCTTCACTTTGCTCAATTGCCACTGCAACACAAGCTGCTCCGTTGCGGCATTAACACTGACTTTATGAACGCCATCGAACGCATTGAGTCTGTGCTCAATCAGCCAAACGCACGCGGCGCAAGTGATTCCAGAAATATGAAAACGTGCTTGAACGAAGGGCTCTGATGAATCGTCCGCGACATCACAGGGAAAGACAAATTCTTCCTGCAATTGCGGCAAATCATAAGCTTGATAATTTATGGATGACGCTGAATCTGGCTTTTGATTGAGCTCTGAGCGAAATTGATAGAAATTTGCAAGACCATTACCATGAATCGCCTCGGCGACCGCCTGACAACCTGGGCAACAAAAACACCGGCGTTGGCCATCAAGGGTTGTGACGAATTCGTTGGTGTCTACAACCGATAAACCACAGTGATAGCACGGACTGTTCCCGGCAGAATTCATGGTAAATGTCTCATCCGAAGCTATTTAAGTTCTGGAGCCTGACCGATTAACTTCACGTCGGTCTGGAAGGCAAAATTAACCTCACCATTTAGCCGCCAACGTTCAAACGCTTCATTTTCTTGAGCTTTTAAATCTTCAGGATCAACCAGAGCCAAAGGAATGTTCGTTGGCAACAAACGCAAGTACCAGCGATTTTTGAGAGGTCGATCCAAATCTGCGCGATAGTTAAATGGCGCAAATTCTTTCATTTCTAGAACCTGATCAAGGTTTTCATCAACCGGATGATCTAGATACAGATATAAGACTGAAGGCAGTTCGTCGCCAGAGTCTTTAGTCATGACTATGTTGACTTCGCCTGTTAAGAAGTCAAATGCAATACGCGCGGTAACACCCATCTCGTAGGCGTGTTCTACCTGCTCAAGACTTTGGTTAATTAACCGACCCTTTTTGTAGTAGTCATCGGTTATAACATCGTCGCCATATTTAAAGGCTGTGGTAACCATAATGCTTGAAAGAATAACCGAGGCAATTAAGGGTATTAATAAGAACCACGCCCAGCTTTCTTTGTACCAAGGGTTACTCGATTTTTCGGGTTGTGCCACCATGAATTTCCGCCAGCTGTTATGACTTGATTGATATTGGGGCCAGCATTGTAAAGTAAAATTAGAGATGAACCTACGAAATAGCGTGAATCTTTCTCGTTATTTCTTTGGCAATGGAAGATAAAAACCTAGCCACCGCGCTAAGGGTTTAAATAACAGGGTTAACAGATAAAAAATCAGGTGTTAATCGGCGAAACATACCTGAAATACACACTCAAAAAATCGGCGACTTGATAGAAAAAAGCTAATAAAAAGATCGCTTTTATCTTATGAAATCCTTAGCTATTCATTATCACGGCGTGATACAAAATTCAGTAAGTTCGCCAAAATAATTCCATTAAAATTTCGTTAAAAAATGTTTCTAAAATCTGTTAATGAAATCCCTGACAAAAAACCACTCATTTACTCGTTCATGATTTAATTGAGAGATAGAAATTGAAAACGCAATTTTCAATTTCATCATAATTGTAATCTCTTACCGCGCCTAAAATTGACGTCATATACTTGCGTCACGATAAACTCTAGAAACCTTTGAGTTATTCAGAGCTTTTTATACACGATAGAGAAAACCATTATCCAGAAGATTGCCATCTAGAAAAGTATTGCTTAGAAAAATATAAAAAGTCGGCTTAGCCAGCTACATTTTATTTATTTAAAAACACACGAGCTTTTAATACGGCTTAAAAAAAGCCTCAAATAGATATCTATTTGAGGCTTTCTATTTTTTAATGAGTCTCTGGACCAATAAACGATGTTTTGTTTTTTGCCGTTAACTTTTCATCTTCACGCGCGGTAACCGTTAAATAAATTTCTGTTTTTGTAGTCTCCAACTGCTCTCTTGGAATTGAGACTCTAACAGGCACGGTAAACACTTCGCCCTCTTCTAAAAATACCGGTTTGTGCGTTAATTCAAAACCTTCTGCACCGATAACACCAATATCGTAATAATGATCAATGCGATCCATATTGCTGATTTTTAAGGTGTACACATTCACAATGTCGTCGCCGCTAACACGATACATTCTTACACCTCGGTCGCGTTCAACGTTAAAAGACAAAGGCTCGCGATCAGACAAGGCGTAGACAAACGCGGCGAACATTGCAACCACCGCAAAGCTGTAGCCGAACAGTCTCGGTCTAAAAAAGTTGGTATGACCGGTTTCCAGAGCATCCTGCGAGGTAAAGCTGATCAGTCCACGAGGATAATTCATTTTATCCATTACCGAATCGCAGGCGTCCACACATAAACCGCAGTTGATACATTCGTATTGAAGGCCGTCACGAATATCGATATCAACTGGGCAAACCTGAACACACCAAGAGCAATCGATACAATCACCCTTACCTTCGGCTTTGTAATCGTCACCGGGTTTGCGTGCACCACGACTTTCACCGCGACTGGCGTTGTAGTGTACCGCTAAGGTGTCTTTATCGTACATAACCGATTGGAAGCGCGCGTAAGGACACATGAATTTACACACTTGCTCACGCATCCAACCCGCGTTCAAATAGGTCATACCAGCGAAAAAGAGTGTCCAGAATGCCGCTGCAGGATGAATATTCCAGCCGACGCTACCATTATCATTAACACTAGGAACAAAACCCAACAGCAACTCACGTACCGGCGTAAAATAACCAATAAAGGTTACGCCAGTTATAAACGCTATTGCGATCCATAAAAGATGTTTGGACGATTTCCGGATTACTTTATTGGTGTTCCAAGGTTGACTATCCAATTTAATTCGCTTGTTTCGGTCGCCTTCGCAAATTCGCTCGGCCCACATAAACAACATGGTCCACACCGTTTGCGGACAGGTAAATCCGCACCATACGCGTCCAACCAAAACGGTAACCGTAAATAGGGTAAATGCCGAAATAATTAATAGCCACGCCAAAAACATTCCGTCTTGTGGCCAAAAGGTCATCCACAAAATATGAAATTTACGCTCTGGTAAATCAAATAAAACCGCAGGGCGACCATCGATCATTAACCAAGGAAGAATGACGAAACCGAGAAGAAGCGGCAGTCCCGTGTACTTTCGAATATTTTGATAAAATCCACTGATCTTACGTACGTAGATCTTATTTGCAGCCTGATATAGGTCGGAATATTTTTTATCCGAATGATCGGGGTCAGAAATTTCTTTTGTGGGTATTTTGTCTAACACGGGGGCACCTAACTCTTCACGGATATTTAATTACATTATTTAGAATGGGAAACTCTGAGTATTTACGAGTTTCACGCGATACAAAGATGCATCGCCAACTTCGATTAACTTAAAATGATTGAAGTTGTGAAGAAATTGGAAATTGCGCTTTCAATTTCTGAGCTTTAAAAAACCAACTAAAAGTTATTTTAAGGTCTCAATTGTAGTTATTATCACGCTCTTAATATCACTCTCTCAAGCGAGAGTTTTCTGTATCACTTATCTATTTTGTAAATATAAAACAAATAAATTCCTAAACTTCGTGTTATTCTAAAATAAAAAATTTAACTTGGTTTGCACTATCTCAAATATATTTGATTATTTTCAAATCTTGCCTATTTTCAGACAAAAAAATAGGCCGCTCTGTAACAGAAGCAGCCTATTTCGATATTCATAAGAGTAACTTATGTCAGCTTATTCAAAATCTTGTGACAGTGAATAAACATAAGCCGTTAGCAAATGAATTTTATCTTCACGTAGTTTATCGCCTTGCGCAGGCATAACACCGTTACGGCCATTACGTAAAGTTTGGCGAATACCCGCAGGAGAACCATCGTACAACCAAATATCGTCGGTTAAGTTTGGAGCACCGGTGATATATTGGCCTTTAGCATCGGCACCATGACAGATTGCACAATTTTGCAAGAATAATTTAGAACCAACTTCAGCTTGTGCTGCGTCATGCTCGCGGCCAGAAACACTCAAAACGTATTCGGTAACTTGAGCAATTTTCTCTTCACCTAAGATACTACCCCAGGCTGGCATAGCAGCACGACGGCCATTTGTTAGAGTTGCTTTGATAGCGTCTGGTGTACCGCCGTACAACCAATCGTGATCGGTTAAGTTCGGAAATCCAAAGTTACCACCAGCATCTGCACCGTGACAAACTGCGCAGTTGTTCGCAAACAAGCGAGCACCCATTTTGTTTGCACGAGGATCTTGTGCCAACTCTTCAATGGACATCTCGTTGTAAACACCATAACTCTCTTTATAGCTTTCAAGCGCTTTTTCTTGCTCAGCTTCAAGTTGATTTACAGAGGTCCAACCTAAAAGACCCTTCCACGAACCTAAACCTGGGTAAGCTGCAAGATAAAACACAGCAAAAACCATGGTTAGAATAAACATTTGGAACCACCACTTTGGCAACGGGTTATCGTATTCTTCGATACCGTCATACACGTGGCCGGTGGTTTTATTTTCAGGATCTGCATCATCGCGAACGGCAACTTTCTTGTTCGCTAACAATACCCACAAAACTAGAACTAAATTGGCCAACGTTAAAACGATGATCCATAAACTCCAGAAAGTACTCATAACTATTTATGCCTCTCTTCCCCAGACTCTGGCTGACCAGCTTCACCCTCAGGATTATTTTTTGTGTTGGCGTCATCGGAAAAAACTAGGTTTGAAGCTTCTTCAAATTGCTTTTTGCGTTTTGGTGAAAAAGCCCACCAACACACACCAGCAAATGCAATCATTACTAGTATTGTTGAAATGCTACGAAGCGCATTGATATCCATAATTTTTCCGATAACAGTCGTATGTTGATTAACGTTTTTGTTTCAACAAAATTCCGATATTTTGAAGGTAGGCCACTAGAGCATCGATCTCAGTAACACCTTCTACCGCTGCTTTAGCACCAGCAATATCTTCATCTGTGTAAGGAACACCAACTTTACGTAAAGCTTCCATTTTTGCAGCCGTGTGTTCGCCATCTAAATGGTTGTCAAACAACCATGGGAATGCTGGCATATTGGACTTAGGCACTACGTTACGAGGGTTATACAAGTGAGCTTTGTGCCAGTCGTCTGAGTAGCGTTGACCAACACGAGCCAAGTCTGGACCCGTACGCTTAGAACCCCACAAGAATGGATGCTCATAAACCGACTCGCCCGCTACTGAGTAGTGGCCGTAGCGCTCTACTTCTGCACGAAGAGGACGAACCATTTGCGTATGACAAACATGGCAACCTTCGCGGATGTAAATATCACGGCCTTCTAGTTGTAGAGCAGGCCATGGTTTTAATCCAGCTACTGGTTCAGTAGTTTGCTTAAGGAAGAATTGCGGAACAATTTCCACCAATCCCCCGAAGCTGATGGCGACAACAACTAAAATCACCATCAAGAAGATATTCTTTTCGACTATGTCATGATTTTTCATGTGTTATAACTCCAGACTTAAGCCGTTTGGGTTTGTGGCATTGAAGAATCGTCTTCAACTTGGCTTGCTTCAGGTTGCTCAGCACCTAGAGTTCTAAACATGTTATAGGTCATGATTAACATGCCCAGCAAGAACATAGCACCACCAATAACACGTACGGTATAACCTGGGTAACTCGCCGCTACAGATTCAACAAAGCTGTAAGTCAATGAGCCATCAGAGTTAAATGCACGCCACATCAAACCTTGAGTAATACCGTTTACCCACATGGAAGCGATGTACAAAACAGTACCAACGGTCGCCAACCAGAAATGGGTGTTAACCAATTTAACGCTCCACATTTCTTTGCGGTTAGTTAAAACAGGAAGTAAGTGGTAAACCGCACCAATAGAAATCATCGCAACCCAGCCTAATGCACCAGAATGTACGTGACCAATGGTCCAGTCAGTATCGTGCGAAAGTGCGTTCACAGTTTTGATCGACATCATCGGACCTTCGAAGGTCGACATACCGTAGAAAGAAAGGGAAACCACTAGGAAACGTAGGGTTGGATCGGTACGCAATTTATGCCATGCGCCTGATAAGGTCATGATACCGTTGATCATACCACCCCAAGATGGAGCTAATAGAATCAAAGACATAACCATACCCAAGCTTTGAGCCCAGTCTGGTAATGCTGAGTAGTGAAGATGGTGAGCACCAGCCCAAATGTACAGTGAAATCAACGCCCAGAAGTGAACAATTGAAAGCTGGTAAGAATAAACAGGACGACCCGCTTGTTTGGGTACGAAGTAGTACATCATGCCCAAGAAGCCAGCGGTTAGGAAGAAACCTACTGCGTTGTGACCGTACCACCACTGCACCATCGCATCCATCGCACCTGCGTAGGCAGAGTAGGACTTAGTCAAGGTAACAGGAATAAAGGCACTGTTAACGATATGAAGCACTGCGATGGTAATAATGAATGCACCGTAGAACCAGTTCGCTACATAGATGTGCGAGGTTTTACGCGTTGCAATAGTACCAAAGAATATGATCGCGTAAGAAACCCATACCAAAGCGATCAAAATATCGATTGGCCATTCTAGCTCGGCGTATTCTTTCGCAGAAGTCATACCCATTGGCAAGGTAATTGCTGCAAGAACGATAACTAATTGCCAACCCCAGAATGTAAACGGAATTAAAATTCCACCAAACAATTTGGTCTGGCACGTACGTTGAACAACGTAATAGGAAGTGGCAAACAGTGCACATCCACCAAATGCAAAAATAACCGCATTGGTGTGAAGCGGTCTTAAACGACCAAAATGTGTATACGGCTGAAATATATCGTTCAGCTCAGGCCAAACCAATTGAGACGCGATCAGTACACCGACTGCCATACCGACCACGCCCCAGATGACGGTCATAACAGCGAACTGACGTACGATTTTAAAATCGTACGCCGGCTGCTCAACTGCAACAGAATGACTTCCCATAGCGACGTCCTAGACTAATTAATGAATATTTAGAATTTTTAATTCGGATAAATACCTGAATAACCGGATATTTAATGTGCTTTTTTCTACCCTAAAGTGCACTTATATATTCAGCGGTATATTAGAGAGGCTAATGAACTCTAGCTTGACTCTCATCAAGCTGTTAGAACTTTAGCTTAAGCAAAACCCAACAAAAGCAGAACTCTTGCTGGGGGCATGTCTCTAAGCTCAGATAAATAGCGCGAATATTAAAAAAACAATTACTTTCGAAGCTCAACTAATACCGTTTTAAGTATGCAGAAATAGCCCTTTTTCGATGGTGCGATAATATAACGCAAACATCGTCTATTAAGCTTTGATCCAAAAGTGGGAAAAACCTACCGACCAATAATTTTTTGGATTAGTGCTAATTGCCCAATTGTTAAGGGCAACATACTTAATCTGATACAGCAAGTAACGGACAATCTATAAAGCTTGCTGGATTTTCTATTACCAATCCAACACAAACTCCAGTTGCCTCGGTAAACGCAAATACAACTAAAATCTGGCGCTTACGTCTGTTTTTATGTGATGACATTTTGTGTAGGGCAGCAAATACACGGTATGGTAGTTGCTGCCTTACAAACAAAATTAAAAGTTGTTTCTGCCTTTATTGGCCGCAATTCTCATTCTTAATGCATTCAGTTTGATAAAGCCTTCGGCATCTTTTTGATTGTATGCACCAGCATCGTCTTCAAAAGTTGCTATTTTTTCATCAAATAAGCTGTCAGCAGATCTGCGGCCTACAACTTCGACATAACCTTTGTACAATTTGATTCGAACGTCGCCATTTACAACCTGTTGTGATTGATCGATGGCGGTTTGAAGCATTTTTCGTTCAGGACTCCACCAATAACCGTTATAAATCATTTCGGCGTATTTTGGCATGAGGCTGTCTTTAAGATGAGCTACTTCACGGTCTAGCGTAATGGACTCTATGGCCCTATGCGCTTTTAACATGATTGTGCCTCCCGGAGTTTCGTAACATCCGCGAGACTTCATTCCTACATATCGGTTTTCAACAATATCCAATCGGCCAACACCATTTGCGCCGCCAATTTTATTAAGCGTCGCCAAAACAGTCGCAGGTGACATTCTCTCACCGTCTACGGCGACGATATCACCTTTTTCAAAGGTCAATTCTACGTAGGTCGGCTTATCAGGAGCTTGCTCAGGAGCAACACTCCAGCGCCACATATCGGCTTCAGCTTCGGCCCATGGGTCTTCTAGAATGCCGCCTTCATAGGAAATATGAAGTAAGTTAGCATCCATAGAATAAGGAGACTTTTTCTTGTTTTTAGCAAAATCCACAGGGATTTGGTGCTGCTCGCAATAATCCATTAGTTTTTCGCGGGAAGTTAAATCCCACTCACGCCACGGCGCAATAACTTTAACACCGGGTTTTAATGCGTAAGCACCCAACTCAAATCGCACCTGATCATTACCTTTGCCGGTAGCACCATGAGCAACAGCGTCAGCACCGGTCTCATTAGCGATTTCGATCATACGCTTGGTAATTAAGGGACGGGCGATAGAAGTACCTAATAGGTATTCGCCTTCATAGATGGTGTTAGCGCGAAACATTGGGAAAACGAAATCGCGAACAAATTCTTCGCGCAGATCATCGATATAGATTTCTTTAATACCAAGAGCTTTTGCCTTGGCACGTGCAGGCTCAACTTCTTCGCCTTGGCCGATATCTGCAGTAAAAGTAACAACTTCACACTGATAGGTTTCTTGAAGCCATTTAGCGATAACAGAGGTGTCTAGACCTCCTGAATAAGCAAGCACGACTTTTTTAACTGCAGACATGGGTACTCCTGAATTACTTTACGGAACCCTTATTTTGGGCGGCGCGCATTGTAACGGGAATTTAGCACAATTCCCAGCGTTTATAATCAATTGCTTAAGTTTTTAAAAGGCTTATAAAACATCTATTCCTAATGACTGGAATACAGCACAACATGAATAAACTTTAGGTGGATTCTAGCTCAAATAACCTATTACGCTTGATAAATAATACAAATGCCCATGGCAAATATTTAAAAATTTTTGAGCTCTCCAAAATTAATCACTCAAATGCAGCTAAGAGAGATAACTCTGCGTAAAACCAGTCTGGAACAATAGTTACTAATTATTAAAAGCTGGCTGTCGATTACATCAGCAAATAAATTGCAACTTATAATAAAACGCCACCTTTCAATTAACGTAAATGATTCGTAGCAAAATAAAATAGCGATTAACCGGGAGTTTGCCAATGTGAAAACTGTATCGCTACTATCAACGATGATAAGTAGTTGAAATTGTAGAAAATTAAAAATCAGCGTTTTGGTTGTTACGCGCAATTAAAACAAGGGTATGTGAATCAGACATCCCTAAAATTAATTGCAGAGAAAATAAAACACAATAACAATTAATTGAGCTAGCCAATTATATCGGTACCGCCCCTTTAGACTTTGGTCTAATGAAAATTCGAATTCAAAGCCTTTTTATATTGCTTAAAAGATTAAAATAACGTCTCAACTACAGAGGTTTTTTTTCTTCCATCATTTTTTCGTCGTCATTCTTGTCCTCGATCATCATCTTTTCTTCTTCCATGGTATTTTCATCAATACCATCAAAAGCAATTTCTGGAAGCGGATTTTTACTCAAACGAATGGTTACACGTCTATTTTCGGCCCTACCCGATGGAGTTCGATTCGATGCGACGGGGTATCGCTCGCCATGCCACCGCACCCAAATTTTTGACTCATCGACGCCACCTCTCACTAGGGAGTTTTTTACAATCTCGGCGCGACGCTTAGAAATTTCGAGATTTTCTGCACGAGTCCCAAAGCTGTCGGTATGACCATCAATGTAAATTGATTGAACGCCAGTTTGTGCATTAACAAATGTGAGAATTCTTTGTATTTTTTCTTCCGACTCAGAATCTAACGAGTTTTTACCGCTGGCGAAACTAATTGAGATTCGCTCGACCTGTTCGAAATTTACCGGGAGCAATGTTGCTAAACACTCCAAATACTTATCGTAGGCTCCACGGAAATTAACATTCGAGACACTTACCACGACCGATGTCTCCGGATCGAATCGAGAGCGGCGAATTACCTCTACTTGTAATCCTTGATATAACGACTCAATGACTCTATTGGTTAATTGCGCGTCTAAATCGAGCGTTGTTTTGCCCTCGGAAACATCAACAAAACCTAAAGGCGTTACCTCTCCACCAGGCTTCCAAAACGGACTAGTGACTCGAATCGCCGCTCGACCGGCTTTCATTTTTGGTAAATCAGAGAACAGCTGGAAACTTACCGCAAGACCCGCGCGATGAGTAATAACCGCTTCCCCAAAATTTGGGATAATCTGCGACATTCGGCATTCGTATATGGAGCTTTGTACATACCATTCACTGGACTCAAGCGCTGGACGAAAACTCACAGCACCGGCAAAAGCAGCATGAAATACGATCGTTACGAACAAAATTACGCAGAAGTAAATTTTAAGAAGAGTTCGTTTAATGAAAAGTCGCACGTTTCTGAACTAACCTTTAGTTTTCAATTTTTTGGTAGGAGCATATCCATAAGTATGGACTGCTTTAAAAGATGCGACAGTTATTGACCGGTTAATTGTGTATAGAAATAAACCTACTGAGGTCAAAATTACCCAATGCGTTGTTTAGCGCGACATACGGTTTCCTGTTATCATCCGATGAATTCTAAACTGCTAGGAAGTCTCAACCGCAATGAGTGAGTTAACAACGCTTACAATTACCAAACCGGATGATTGGCATATTCATTTAAGGGATGGTGAAGCGCTCGCCCAAACCGTAAAAGATGCAGCTCAAACTTTTGCTCGCGCTATTGTAATGCCCAACTTGGTACCACCAATTACCACTGCCGAACACGCTGTCGCCTATGCTCAAAGAATTAGCAGCCATGTTCCGAGCGATTACTCGTTTCAACCACTAATGACCGTGTATCTTACCGATAACACCACACCAGCTGACATGATTGAGGCGAAAAGGGCCGGCGTAGTCGCATGCAAACTATACCCTGCGGGCGCAACGACTAATTCAGCTTCCGGCGTTACCGATATCAAGAACATTTATCGAGTTATTGAAGAAATGCAGCGTCAAGGCTTACTTCTTTTGATACACGGCGAAGTTACAAGTGCTCATATTGATATTTTCGACCGCGAAAAAGCCTTTATTGATGCCACACTGAAAACTCTTACGGCTTCTTTTCCGGAGCTGAAAATCGTTTTTGAACACATTACTACCGCAGATGCAGCTCAATTTGTAGAAAGCAGTAGCGACAACATTGCTGCTACAATTACAGCACATCATCTACTATTCAACCGTAATCACTTGTTAGTGGGCGGAGTAAAACCTCATTACTACTGTCTCCCGGTCTTAAAAAGAAATACGCATCAGGCAGCCTTAATTAAAGCGGCTACCAGCGGTAATACGCGTTTCTTTTTGGGTACGGATTCTGCACCTCACGCGCAGACAGCGAAAGAAGCAAGCTGTGGTTGCGCTGGTTGCTACACCGCGTACACAGCTATAGAGCTTTATGCGCAAGCATTTGAAGATGCTCAAGCGCTCGATAAGCTAGAAGCGTTCGCGAGCTTTAATGGTGCCGACTTTTATGGATTGCCCAGAAATAAAGAAACCATCACCCTGCAAAAAGCGCCTTGGACGGTTCCTGAGTCGTTACCACTAACGTCTACCAGCCGGGTAATACCTCTGCTTGCCGGGGAAACATTGAATTGGAAACGCATTGGCTAAAAGCGACCTTCACAAAAAACTAAACACCTAATTTTTTATTTTATTGTACGTGCCATTTCTTGGTTTAAGGATATTTTGTGACAGAGTCACACGATAATGAAGATCAAAACACACTAACCCTAAAACACCGATTCAGAGGTTTTCTGCCGGTTATCGTTGACGTTGAGACAGGTGGATTTGATGCTCAAAGGGACGCGTTATTAGAAATTGCTGCCGTTCCGGTAAAAATGGATGCTTCTGGATTGCTTATTCCGGGATCAACTTACCAGTATCATATAGAGCCGTTTGACGGAGCTAATATTGAACAGTCAGCACTCGACTTCACGGGGATTAATCTGGAAGATCCAGATCGAGCATCGGAGCCCGAGAGCTACGCAATGACCGAACTGTTCAAACATGTTCGCAAGGCAGTTAAAGATAACGACTGTACTCGCGCCGTGATTGTTGGTCACAATGCTCACTTTGATCTTGGATTCGTTAATGCCGCGGCTGAACGTAGCGACTTGAAACGAAGCCCGTTTCATCCATTTTCATGCTTTGATACCGCGACATTGTCGGGACTGGCTTTTGGCCAAACCGTGCTTGCAAAAGCCTGCCAAACTGCCGGAATTGACTTTTGCAATCGCTCCGCACACTCGGCCGCATACGATGCAGAAAAAACAGCCGAACTGTTTTGTTTGATTGTAAATCGATGGAAAGAACTTGGCGGCTGGCCGTTGTAAATTCAGCTTCCTCGTTTAAACAAACATAAAAAAACCCGGCTTAGAGCCGGGTTTTTTGTGCAACAAGCTTAAAATTAAAGCTTAGAAGCGTTTTCAGACAAGTAAGAAGCAACACCTTCTGGGCTGTCTTTCATACCTGCATCACCTTCTTTCCAACCAGCAGGACATACTTCGCCGTGCTCTTGGTGGAATTTAAGTGCGTCAACCATACGTAGCATTTCGTCAACGTTACGGCCTAATGGAAGGTCGTTAACAACTTGGTGACGAACAAGACCGTCTTCGTCGATCAAGAAAGAACCACGGTAAGCAACGCCACCTTCTGATTCTACGTCGTACGCTTTACAGATTGCGTGGTTGATATCAGCAACCAAAGTGTAAGCTACTTCACCAATACCGCCATTTTCTACTGGGGTATTACGCCATGCGTTGTGAGTCCAGTGGCTATCGATAGAAACACCGATTAGCTCAACACCGCGCTTTTGGAACTCTTCAACACGGTTGTTGTGAGCTAGAAGCTCAGAAGGACATACGAAAGTGAAGTCTAGAGGGTAAAAGAAAATAACAGCTTTCTTGCCTTTGATGGTTGCTGAAAGGTTGAAATCGTCAACGATTTCTCCAGTACCTAGGACAGCTGCTGCAGTAAAATCTGGTGCGGGTTTGCCTACTAAAACGCCCATGAGAAATCTCCCTTGGTCAAATCTTGCATTGATGGAAAACAAATGTTTAGGAGCTCGCAATGTTAAGGCGAAGCCCTGATAAAAATGGCCATTTTTCAAATTAGCCGAGACCATAGTTAGCCAGAAGAATTTAATAACAACTGAGCCAACCAATAGTAGGTGACTATCATACACTTCATATCTCTTCAGTCCTATAGATTTTTTATATAGTAACTATAGCCTTAAACTTGAAAAATAAACCTTATAAATCAACGAGTTATAAAAAATTTTTAGGTATTACGTAAAATTATCGCCATAATTGAAAATTATTTGAACAGCTCAAAACAGGCCAAAACACCAACCCTCTAAATAAAAATCATTACCACCTATTATTGACAATAATTCTCGTTCGTATAAACTCTAGCTATTCGTTGAGGAACAGATACCCAAGTACCTCCTCACTGGGTAGGTACTTATTTTTATACATCTGCTCCCAAAATTTACTCTGAACACGGCTTTCTGTTAGCGACAACTTGATTTGATTTTTTGAGGTTTAAGATTCATGTACGTTTGTATCTGCAAAGGAATTACAGACTCACAAATTCGTGAAGCAGTCTGTTCAGGTGCATCTAATCTTCGTGGAATTAGACAACAGCTGGGCGCAATGACTCAGTGCGGAAAATGCGCAGCCCAAACACGCGACCTAGTCAACAAAACTCTAGCCGAGAACGCAGTTAGCAACATGAACGCAGCCGATTGTTATAGCGCTGCCTGATCACAAAACACTCAGATCAGAAATTGCTCTATTGCTCGCTTTTTTAATCCTCTATGCTTGTTCCTAACCAATTGATGAGTTTTATACCGAACTCATCAATTGCATCGCTTTAGTCTCTCTGGCCTAATAGCCAACACTTAACACTTAATTCAGAATATAAACCAATCTCTCCTGCCGACTTGCGGCGAGTAAAAATTCCATTCGTTCAAAAGTAAATTACCCTAAAATTCTATTAAGGGTCTCTAAGTGACAAGCATCAGTTAATCACAGCTCTCTTAAAAATAAAAAAAACAATTTTTTTAAAAATACTTTCAGAAAAATAAATAGACATTAAATTCAGCTTTCGCCTGTTAAAAATGAGAATTTATTTCTCTCGAAAAATTATTCACCCTCACACATAAAAACATTAGAAAACTCATGATCATACGAAAATAAATACTGCTTTTACTCAACAAAAATCTAAGCCTACTTCTATTTAAAAATATTCCGAAAAATTAACAAGTCATTAAATCTAACTACAATTTTGAGAGGTAGTATTTTTATTTTTAATAATCCTGATCAAGCTAGAATTTCCTATAAAAATTTCTTTAATGCGAATTAGCCGTATTTCAATTTAGTAACACTAACTTTTCTCAAGGGCAATTGAAAAAGATTTTGATTTAGGTTTATCAATACAAATCAAACACTTATGTTGACAGAAGTTTATTTTCTCCCCACACTAAGAAAATATTGTCTCGATTTGCTTATAATCAAAAAATTATCGCTTAAAAGCCCGAATTTTCCACGAGGAGATCCCCATGAAAGGTGACGCTAAAGTTATTGAGTATTTAAACAAAGTTCTTTATAACGAATTAGTAGCTATCAACCAATACTTTTTGCATTCTCGTATGTACAAAGATTGGGGCCTAAAAGAATTAGCTGAGAAAGAATACGAAGAGTCTATCGACGAAATGAAACACGCAGACAAGCTAATTGAGCGTATTTTGTTTTTAGAAGGCATCCCAAACCTTCAAGATCTTGGCAAATTAATGATTGGTGAAAATACCAAAGAAATGTTGGAATGCGATTTAAAATTAGAATTAATCGCAATTCCCGATCTTCGTGAAGGTATCGCTTACTGTGAATCGGTTCAAGATTACGTGACTCGTGATTTGTTCGAAGCCATTCTAGAAGATGAAGAAGAGCATGTTGATTGGCTAGAAACTCAACTAGGTCTTATTGACAAAGTTGGCATTCAAAATTACTTGCAATCAGCTATGGAAATGAACAGCTAATTAACGCTTCCTTCATATTGCCAAAAAAAAGGCGTGTTTCAAACACGCCTTTTTGTATCCGAAAAGCTCTAATTAAACCGAGACCAGTTAATCAGAGCTTCTTCTAAGATCTTATTCCGATTTTGACAAATGAACATCCATTTGTGGGAACGGAATTTCAATTCCAAGCTCATCGAATTTCATTTTAACCGTTTCGGTAATATCGAAGTAAACACCCCAGTAATCTGCAGAATTAACCCAAGGTCTTACCACAAAATTAACGGAAGAATCTGCCAATTGCGATACCGCAATGGTTACAACTTTATCGGTTAAAATTCGTGATTCTGCATTAACAATATCGGTAAGAACTTGTTTAACCTGCTTGATATCAGATCCGTAACTAACGCCAAAAACAAGGTCTACACGACGAATAGGCTGAGTAGAGAAATTAGTAATATTGCCGCCGGTAATTCCAGAATTAGGCACAATAATGGTTTTATTATCGGGCGTTAACAGGGTCGTAGCGAAAATACCAATCTCTTTGATAGTACCTGTCGCGCCACCGGCTTCAACAAAATCACCAGACTTACAAGGTTTAAATAAAATCAACATTACACCAGCAGCAAAGTTCGCCAAAGATCCCTGCAAAGCCAAACCAATTGCAAGTCCCGCAGCACCGATTACCGCTACTAAAGACGCAGTTTGAATACCTACTTGACTCAAGGCCGCAATAATAACGACCGTCATTCCTAGGTAATATAAGATACTCCGCAAAAAGCTCGTTAAAGTAATATCCGTCGAGCGTTTTTCCATGGTTTTAGCGATCAGGCCAACAACGGATTTAACAATCCATTTACCCACCACAAATATAACAATGGCTAAGACAATCTTTAATCCGTATGCAATAACAAAACCGGGAAATTTTTCGATAATTTCTTCAATGCTCATAGCAGCGAACTCATGTGTTGTGTAAAAGAGAATAAAAATAAGGCAGATAGAACATACAAAAGGTCGATATAAACGAGCGCTTTAATATATTTCAAGTGGAATTTATAAGAATTTAAAAACGACTGTTTTTCAATTTACAGACTTAATACTGAATAAATCCGCCGAAGCGGATTTATTCAACGACTTCAGATCATTATTTTTTAACGCGAGTTGTTACTGAAGCTTTTACAACAGCAACTACACGACGGTTTAAAGCACGATTGTTTGCATCGTCATTAGGAGCAATTGGACGAGCTTCACCGTAACCTACTGCCGAAACGCGATTAGCATTGATGTTAAATTGCGAAACCAATACCTCAGCAACAGCTTTGGCTCGACGCTCAGATAATTGTTGGTTATAGGCAGCGGAACCACGATCGTCAGTATGACCTTCGATGACTACGTCACTGGTCGCGTACTCACGCATAAATTTTGCAACAGTTTCAATTTCAGAGTAAAACTCTGGCTCAACCACTGCTGAATTGTTTGCAAATCGTACGCTTAAATCTACGGTTTTATCTTCTGTTAACTCGATATAACAACCACGCGTATCAACTTTTGCAGAAGCTTCGGTGTCTGGGCAAGCATCTTTATAGTCAGCAACGCCATCGTTATCAGAATCTAACGCACAACCAATGGAGTCAACTCGAACGCCTGCCGGAGTATTTGGACATTGGTCACGAGTATCAATTACACCATCGTTATCGCTGTCTGCTGGCGCAGCAGCTTCTTGAGGCTCTGGTTGAACCGGTGCTGGTTTAGCAACTTTGCTAGAACTTGATGAGCCACCTAACAAGAAATTAAGACCAAGTGTAAAGGCAACATCTTGGAAGTTTTCATCAATACCGTGAATTACACGTACGTCCGGGCGAAGCGCGATTGCATCGGTAAGGTAGTATTTAACACCGCCACCAAAGTTTAGAGTTGTGTCGTCTTCAGAAACATTAAAGCGAGTTGCATCGAAATCGATGTCACCAATACCGCCAGCCAAGTATGGTTGCCAGTTGCCATTGCGCGCAAAATGATACAACCCGTCAAGACGGAACTGATCGACGTCAACATCGCCAATAAACGGAATGTCTGATTCGGTATCGGCATTTAAATAAACAAATTCGATTGCCCAAGGATTATTAAACTGGTATCCCACTGAAATCGAATACAAGCTATCGTCTTCTAATTCGTTGCTTGAGTCGAAGAAGTAGTAACCTAAGCCTGGGGTGAAGGTAAGGCCTTCGTTGTAGTCATCGGCATAAACCGCAGCGGTCGCAAAAACGGTAGAAGCAATAGCAGCTTTAATTGAGTTTGCTAAAAAATGTTTCTTGATCACAAATCACTCCTGAAATCTTACTCTTTTAATTAATTTAATCTCACGCGTTACTGAAAATAACGGGTTGAAAAACGGTTGATTGACTTACTTTTTGTATAGTTTTTAAAAACCAAATCTGTGTTAATTACAAAAATAATCGAACTCGATCTAAGGCCATGTGCACTTTATGCCTTTAGGTTAAGTTACGAACAAGTGCAATAAAATTATTTTTGCCAGCTCTGAACTCGATCACCACTATTTACAGACTCAGACGTACCGAGTCGATCAATAAAGTAGGCAACCAAACAAAGCAGGTACAGTTTTAAGGAATACAAAGATCAGACCAACAGTTAGTTATTAGAAAGTATTGCTTAGATGGTGCTATTTTCGTTTATATCTTCATCAGTGTCATGTATTTATTTCGCAATAAGTTGTAAAACACCGTAAAAAATTAAAACATATCAAGAAATATCCACATCAAATTATCGAATTTTAGATTGCGCCCTTAATTTGCTTGAAATATTTACAATAACTTACAAGTTTCGGAGCAATAAATCTTAGGAAACTCTGATTAACCAGAGTTTCTCGCGACACAAGGATGTGTCGCCAATTTCAAGAACTGTAAGTGATTGAAATTGTGAAGAAATTGGAAATCGCATTTTCAATTTCTGTCCTCTGATTAAATCATGGATGAGTTAATCAGAGGTTCCCTTAATGGGATTTGAAAGAACTTCTCTTCGCCTAAAAATTCTAGAGACATAAAAGCAGATTGCCAACTGCACCAGATGGTTGAATCAGTAATCTAAGAGGAAATCGCATTTTCAATTTCTGAACGAATCTAATTGTCAGCGATTCTATCAAGCACTCCGGAAGGTTAGCCAAAAACTGCGGGAGACCAGATTTTATCTTTGCTAAAAATTGAAGCACTTTCGGGATTGGTCAGACAGAGATACGCTTAAAGTGAATAACCAAACAAGCAATTATTCTAATTCGTCTTGATAGAGAGGCAGCGCTACCGTGAATGTACTACCGCGATTTATTTCGCTGGTAACGCTAACATGCCCACCGTGTTTTTTTGCGACAATATCAACAAAATGTAAACCTAAGCCAGCGCCAATAACCGTGTTTGTATTAGAAGCCCGGCGAAATTTTTTGAAGACATTTTCTAACTCATCCTGTTTTATACCAATTCCTTCGTCAATAACTTTTACAAACACTTGGTCACGGGCTATCGACACCCTTAAGACAACGTTTGAATTCTCCGGGCTGTATTTAATGGCATTACTCAACAGGTTAATCAAAAGCCTTTCCAATAACTCGCCATCACCCCACACCCATAGATCATCCATGGTTCGCTCCACGGATATTTTGATCTGTTTACTTTGGGCAAAATGACGAATCATTAAGGTAGCGTTATCAATTACCGCATGGAGGTCACACAAGTTAAAATTGGCATCACTGCTAATTTCGGCTCGTGCTAGCTGCAAAAAGCTTTCAGCAAAAGCGAGATTTTTTTCGGCATAGGCTTGAATGTCATCCAATAGACTGTCTACTGACTTAACACCGCTTGGGTTTTGGCTGCTTAGCGAATTTCGATATTGCTGTATAAGCGCCAAGATAGAAACGACTGGAGATCGCAAATCATGGGATAAAAAGTGTAACGCCTCATTACGAGCTTTCTCGTTTTCTTTGATGGCGGTAATGTCTGTGAAGGTGAATAGTAGCGTATCGATCTGATCACTTTGCCAAGACATTGCAGACAATTGGCAAAAAAACTCGCGCTCGGTATCAACAAAAGAGGCTTCTACCGAAATGACCTCTCCATTCAAAACAGATTTGCGAATCAACTCCAACCAGGGCTGATCAATTTTTAGCGGCTTAAGTAAATCTAGGATCGTTGACGACTCACCCACTATGTTTGAAAACAACGAAGACGCCAGATGATTTTGGAAAATTAAATCGCCATAAATATTCGCCACCACAATGGCATCTTGTAACAGATCTAAGCACCGATTGGTAAATAACCTATTTACCTCGGATTGATGGGTAGCCTCTCTCAAACTCGAAATTGTTGCAGTAACTAACTCGGCAGGCTTAGGACTTTTAGATGCTAAAAAGTTGGAATTATGATCAATGGCACTTCGCCATAAAGCGGCCTTGTGACGCTCAAGAGTTGATGGTTCTTGCCACGAAACTCTTACTTTATGAAAAGTATTACCTTCAGAAACGATAATGGGTTTAACGTGACGATCGCCATCATAAGTGTCATCGCCAGCGATGTCTTCTCCGTTAGTTGTTGTCGAGACATCAGACTCCGGTGATTCGATGTGCCACTGTTGGATACCAACAATACTCGCAACAAATTGAAGACGCTGTGTTAGAGGTCGTTGCGTTTTATGGATAGGTGTTTTCTCAGTTTGAACTCGGATCAATTCACGTCGTAAAAAACCAATTGCCTGCTCTAATCGTCGCCAACTCCACAAGGGATAAAACAATAATAGAGGAATAATAACACTCAGTGGTGCAAACCAAATTCGCACCGTAAAAATGGCCGTACAAATTACCCCTAAGAAACCAACAACATAAAAAACCGTTAAGATTAAATACTGTCGCGGTGTCGACTTAGCCGCTAAGACAATCAATAAAAAAACACTTAGACCCGACAAAAACCAATGAATACCCGCAGACACCGGTGTAATTGTGGTACGTGATCGCAGACTGTTAAATACGTTAGCATTAAACTCAACACCGTCCATAGTTCCGTATGACGTAGCAACGATATCGCCCAACCCTCTTGCGGTTGCACCCACAATAATAATCTTATCTTTTAAATTTCGAGCCGGCACACGTCCTTGAATGACATCCGTAAACGATACCGTTTCAATGGCCGGTGGCGGCCCAGATAACGGAATTAAATTATAAAAATCTCTTTCAATAATAAAAGAGGAAGAGCTCCCGGAACCGCCAGTCAACCCTGGCAATGAGCCACCGTCGGATTCTTCAACCATATTTAACAGTACTTGCATTAAATGCGGCCAATAGGCTTGGCCTAAGCCCTCTTTTAAAAAAACAGCCCGACAAACGCCGTCAACATCGTATTCAACATGCACATGCCCCAAATATTCGGTTGCGGAAGCTAATTCGGGAGTCGGAAGAATCTCCAATACTTGACCACCCAAATAGGTTTGTTCCATATGTACAGATAACGCTACCTTACCCATTCTTTTTATAGATTCGGCAAAAGCAGCATCACCACCAACGTCAAATTGATCGCTCTCGGGAAAGACAACATCAAAGGCAATTGCCTTAGCACCGGCCTCGTGAAGGCGATCCACCAGTTGAGCGTGGGCGCGCCTCGGCCAAGGCCATCGACCTAACTCCAGCAAACTCCGTTCATCAATAGCGACAATGAGTAATTCTGGATCGGGCTGCACAGGAAATGTAGTTATGAGCGCATCGTAGATGGCTTGATCGACGGAATAACCCCATCGCCATATTGAGATCACTATGGCAAAAAATGACATAGCGCCTGCAAAGAGCAGGCGTTCTAGCAGAATATTGGAAGGTTTAAAGCGCAAGAATTAAAACCCAAAAAACAGACCACGCCGTTAATGCTTTTCCTGGTAGGCGGTCAATGACCAATTGGCCGGTCTGCGAAAATTCGCTGTTAATGCCATCACCGGAAACCGCTTTAATACGATAATAAAAACCCTGATCATAATCACTGTGCCAGGTAAGCATTAAATTTGGCTCAGTCACCACATAGGATTCGGTAACCTCGATAAAATCTGCCGTGCGAGAAACCTCAACAATGTAGCTCTGCGCTTGCTCAGAGCCCTGCCATTGAAGAACAATATCGTTTTCGGGTTTTGCCACTGATTTTGCGCGAGCAACCACCGGTGCATCAACCTTCTCTGTTAAACACACACGAATATTTTGCGGCAGCCCCTGAATTCCTTCTTGATCAATAGCCTTCAACTGAAATCGAAAACAGCCTTCGGAATATGCAAGAGCCGCATCAGTGTACTGCACACCAGCAAGCTCAATACTCTCAATAACCTCACCTTGGTCATTATCTTTTAAGACATCTAACTTGTAGGCAGTAGCATCGGCAACATCAACCCATGCCAAGCTCACAGGCACAGTTTGTACGGTTTTTACCAACTCATGCCAAGACGGCGCAACTAATAAGGGCTTGGGCGCAGACGGAGCCTTACCTTGTTCGGTTTTAACGGAAAAACCTTTTTTGACATCAACCTCAGAAGTGTTGGCACTCACCGCAACAACACCTTCAGTCACTTCAGTAATGGAAATATTTTTATCTTCTTGATCAGAATCGGCAGATCTTGATACCAATCGATATTCCGTACCTCTTACCGCGGCAATCGCCGAAGGTGTACGAATTTGAAAGCGGCTTTTCGGTTGTCTTTCAGGAACGCGAGTTTTAACAGCACCCGAATTTAAAAAGATTTCTGATCGATACGAGTCAGTTGGAGAATATCCTGATTGAGACTCGATCAAAAGCTTACTGTTTGGCTCTATTTGCAGCAAAGTACCGTCATCAAAACGCAAGGTTGCATAGCTATTTTCCCCAGTAATAACCGTTGTTCCCAAAGCCAACTTTTCACCCAATTCGATAATCGATAGATCATTGGGGTCATCGGTGTAGCTCCAAACCTCACCAGAGTAATAACTTAACGTAGTTGTTTTGGGAACATCCTTCAGCCACGAGATTGGAAAGCGAATAATTAGACCGGGAGGGAGCTGCCGGGGATAGATGACGGAGTTGTAATTACCCAGTTTCAACCAACAATCTGCACGGGTGGTGTATTGAGCGCACAAATTCCAAAGGTTATCCCCCGGTCTTACGCTGTATAACCAATCTTTTTCAGCTTTAGCCGACATTGACACAAAAGCCAACGTTAAAATGCTGGTCAAAAATACATTCCGCATTATCAAATTTAACTCCCTAACGTGAAGCAATTATTTTTATAGATTCGCACTGGTTCGCACGTATTAGCCGCAAGATATAATAAGAAGACAGCCCAGAATCTTTGCGTAACCCTCCCGCAAATTTATTCAAAAGCGGAGTTTTAAACACAACCACTAACGACCTCTACCCTCTCCAACTTCTGGTCTTTACAACGACAGAGCGTTATTTAAATGACCAATACATCTGTATTCACAATAAAAATATTCAGCTCATAAGCAACTGCCATTCTAACAGTTTATGAGCAGCGACAAACCTAGATATTTCGAAATAGGTATTTAACTACAAAATAAGTCACTGAAATTACACAGCGATATTAGATGACACTTGCAATTTGTGTCCCTTGATTCAGAACAGGCAATGCTAATTAACCTAGAGTTATCTGTGACAGATGGATAGACCACCCATTTCAAGAAAGGCAAGTGATTGAAATTGTGAAGAAATTGAGTATCGCACCGACTATTTCTGCCCTTTGATTAAGTTCTGGAGGAGT
The DNA here is from genome assembly GCF_054658275.1 of Sessilibacter sp. MAH3. NCBI lineage: Bacteria > Pseudomonadati > Pseudomonadota > Gammaproteobacteria > Cellvibrionales > Cellvibrionaceae > Sessilibacter > Sessilibacter sp. MAH3. The sequence continues at coordinate 66,501 of NZ_BAAGIE010000012.1, forward strand.
CCACCAGAAATTTCCCGCCGACCGCAGACCAACCCACTATCACCCTAGCTTGAAGACTAAACACTTAAAATACGGCACTCAATGACCCAGCCTCTTTGTATGTTTTCACCCTATAAGAAATAACACCTTAAACATTGCACCACAGACTTTAATGACCGTATTTTCTCGATTTAAAATATCAACGTTTAAGCAAAAATCTGATAAAAACGTCGTTAAATCTACGATTTTTAAAATCGTTAAGCAAAAAATTCATTACATTATGATAAGCACGCTGGGGAATTGATAACTATCTGTTTGAAAATAAGAATTGTGTGTAAACACACATGCGGAAAGGAGTAATTTCAATCAAAAAATTTTAGCTAACCCAACTCTTTTCCTTACAAAAACTACGGAAATTAAAGTGCTATGAAATATCAATAAAAACTAGCCAATAAAAACCAGCCAACAAACACTGCCATTGAAAAACTGCGGTTAAAAAAACTAACGATAAATTACGTATCAAAGTAGAGGCACTATGCCTCTACTTTTTCTAATCGATATCCGTGTTGATAAACAGTTTTTATACAAAAGCCGCAAGAAGGTTCTATTTTCAAGTTCCTGCGCATACGACTGATGTGCATATCCACGGTACGCGTATTGAGATTTGCATCAACTCCCCAAACCTCTTTTAACAAAAACTCTCTCGACAGTAACTTACCTTGATTACGGATGACACACACGGCCAATTGATAATCTTTGCGAGTCATTTTTACTTCTTGATCATCCACAAAAACTTGTTTGTTACGCGTATCAATCGTGACGTGCGCCAGACGAATAAAATGATCATCGGTTTTCAGACCTGCACGTCGGCTAATTGCCGCAACACGAGCTAACATCTCGCCTTGGCGAGGCGGTTTAATCAAATAATCGTCAGCTCCGGCCTTCAAAGCTTCAACAACGTCGTCTTCACTGTCACGTTGGGTAGAAAAAATAACAGGCAACTCCAATGACTGATGCTCACGAATCCATCGCAATGCATCAAGCCCGGTTGCATCAGGCAATTGCCAGTCTAAAATTGCCATATCTAATGGTTGATTTTCCATTAATTCAATAAAGCTGCTCACTCTATCGGCATGAAAAACCTGATATCCATCATTCGACAACCATTGCTTAAGCAACTCCGCCTGAGCAACATCGTCTTCTAACAATCCAATTTTCAGGTTATTCCCTTCGGACCTGTCCGTATCTGTCATATCAATAACTCTAAACTTGTAATTTTTATTACATTGCAAATTGCTAGTGAAAGTTGATTAGTCAATAATTCTATACCACTGCCACACAACATATGATTAAAGAAGCACTACTTTTTAAAACACTAACTACTTAGAAGATATTTTTTTATATTAATTTGAATATTAGTTAAAATTATATTTCAATACGGTGCGCATCGAATTTTGCCGATAACACTCTTACATTCAATTACTCAAAATAATGCGACTTTTACCACATCTTGAGCGACGGCATATTTCAACAAATGATCAACAAATACTAAATTCCGTACCTAAAAATAACGGCTTCTTAGCGTTATATTTTTAACAATTATTGTCATTGATATCTGAGACCAGCTAAAACAGAATAACTACCTGTAATTTTTTACTCTGTTTAACACGATGTAATTTCAAGATTTAAAAAAATACAGTCTCGATAAAATTCAATCATGGTCGATGCAATTAAAGCCCTACTTGCATGGCTTTAGCGATGCGATAAAAGCTGCTCTAATAATGAAAACTTACATTTGAAAATAAACTTCACTAACACAGAACCAAACGACATTCGAGACAGTCAAATCAGTAACTTTGTTACTAAATACCATACAACTCTCTTTGATCCATACAATTCAATTTGATAAGGTTACACTCATTGTTACCGTCCATTTGTTTGCATTAAGAATAAACTTAAAACGCAATCAAAAAATAGTATTCCGTGAACAATGTTTTTAACTTTTGATAGATTGGCAGGTTATTCTCAATATCGTTAATTCATAAATACGCAAACTTGATTATTCAGATCAATCAAGCCACCGGAACAAACTTAAGCAATTTACGCACTTTCCACCGTAAAATTGCTTGTCAAAAATGTCTGTTCAAAAATACACATCCGTAGCTAATTCAATAAATAAAGTAGTCTTAGGCAATTTCATTTATTTGAATAAGATTTATTGTTAATTACAAACTCGCTCTATTTCATAAACTCTCAAACACTCACAATGGGTATTTTTACAAAATATGGCAAACAGTCCCTTTAAATAGACCCAATATTGTTAGCGTAATTTTCTTAAGATACATATACGTTTTGTCGACTCAGTGATATGCATAATTTGTAATTATTTTTATTCATAAAAAGCCAGTCTATATATTTCAATATTGAACCAATTACGAATACACTCGGTCGAAATTAACCCTTCTAAACAATTGATGCATCTATTTGCCCTGTTTTAGGTCAAGAAAATGCACGAACAATCTTTTTAATCACTTTGGTTTGGACTATTGTGTCTTTTATTCCACAGACACTCCAGCAATCGAAAATCAATTTTACGATCGTTTACTTTTTACACTAAAAATCAGCCAATTAGCTGGTAAAACTCCCAGTAGTAACGCTTCTATTTGATAATAATTATTACTAACTTTATTATCGTGTCTGAATTTTCGTAAAAAATTAGCCAATAGATTTTACCGAGTTTTTGGAAATAGACGGATCCAAGCTCTATTTGAGGACTGTTATGAGAAATATGTTAGTAGGCTTGAGTCTTATCTCTTTAGTTAGCGTTTCCGCTGCCACAGAGGCAGTTACAGAAAAAGATGTTGTGAATGGTTATGCCGATCTTGCCCATACTATTTATGAAGACACTCTCTTAACGGCCCAACAATTACAGAATTCCATCGAGACTTTTTTAGCAGATCCATCCCATGACAAATTAGTCGCTGCCCAAAAAGCATGGATCGCAGCCAGACGTCCGTACCAACAATCTGAAGCCTTTCGATTTGGACATTCCATTGTCGATGAGAAAGACCTGCGTCTAAATTCTTGGCCGTTGGACGAAGGATTTATTGATTACGTCGATGACTCGTATCTTGGCGAGCTAGGTAATTCGGGCGCTACGGCCAACATCATTGCTTCGAAGTCATTAACGTTAGGTGCCAAAGAATACGATCTATCGGTGTTATCTCCGGAACTTCTTGAGCAATTAAACGAGTTTGGCGGCTCTGAGGCGAATGTTGCAACCGGCTATCACGCCATAGAGTTTTTGCTGTGGGGTCAAGATTTATACGGCACTGAATTGGGTGCGGGCGAGCGGCCTTACACCGACTTTATTATTGGTGACGCCTGTACCAATGGCAATTGTGATCGCCGACGTGATTATCTTTTAGCAGCGACAAAACTTTTGGTCTCTGACATCGCTTATTTAGAAGCGCAATGGGCGCCCAAACAAGATAATTACAGAGCCGCATTTGTGAGTTTATCCACCAATGAAGCTTTGTCACGAATTCTGTTCGGCATGGGATCTTTGGCGTTTGGCGAATTAGCTGGTGACCGAATGCGTGTTGCCCTTGAGGCCAACTCGCCTGAAGATGAGAACGATTGCTTCAGCGACAATACGCACAACGGTTACTTCGACAACGCAAAAGCCATCGTGAATGTTTACACTGGCGAATATCAACGTTCGACCGGACAGCTCTTTTCTACAGATTCGCTTGCGGAACTTGTCGCCCAGAAAAATCCAGACCTCGCCCAAAAGATGCAACATCAACTCGCCGATACTCAAGCGAAGTTTCAAGCCATGGTTAACGCGGCGGAAGATAAAACATCACCGATGAAGTTTGATCAAATGATTGCCGAAGGCAACGATCGCGGTGTGGCCTTAATCAATAACGCCATTGCGTCTTTAGCACAAGAGACAGCCTTAATTGAACAGGTAGCAGCGACGCTTGGTATTGATAATTTAAACCCCGATTTAGCCGCTGAATAATCTTCTCCGAATCGCCTAATTGATAAGCATAAAGGTTGTGCTTGTGAATTAGGCGAAATTCGGTAACCCCATCGCAATCCACTCGATTTAACGTATACCAAAAACTCAAACAGAGCTTCCAGAGGAGAAAGGATGCTCCTTGACGCCAAACAACAATAAGCCATTGAAATTATTAAGAAATTGTAAATCACATTTTTGATTTTTGCGCTCTTATTGATTCATTCGTGCGTTAATCAGAGGCTCCTGTAGCAAAATCGCAGGTACACCAAAGCAGCGCGCTTCACTACGGACCAGTGGCACAAATCTAGAAATCTATGCAGCCGTGTAGCAACCCAGAAAGAATAAATTTATTATTTAGAATTTCTTTCATATGATATTGATTCGCATCAACGGAAAATCTGTAAAATAGCGAACAATCTGAATTTGCAGATGAACAAATCAAGGCAAGAACATGAGCAGCGTAATCCGTCGCACAACTACCCTAGGTGTTAGCATTGCTGTAATGACGATTGTTTCGGCATGCGATATTTTTTCACCTCAAGACAATCAACAATCAACAAAACAACGTGTCATCGTTGAAATTCCAGAAAATATTGGCGGCGCCAATGCCGTGGCAAACACCACCACCAATGCATTCTCATTACCATCCGCTAGTATGCCGCTTACCGAGCGGCTCAATTTCAGCGTCGGCAACAGCTTTTTCAGAAATCCTTGGGTTACCGCACCTTCCTCAACAACCGCGCGGGATGGCTTAGGTCCTTACTTTAATACCAATGCCTGCCAAAATTGCCATATTAAAGACGGTCGCGGCCATTTACCGGCTAGTGATGACGATAATCACGTATCACTCTTGGTTCGATTAAGTATTGGCCCATCATCTGATCCAAAACACTCGGTGCTTACTCATCCGATTCTTGGTGAACAGTTACAAGACATGGCGATTCCAGGATTAGAGCCCGAAGCAAAACTGAGTTTTAAATACCAATATCAAACGCAGACATTATCGGGCGATGAAAAAGTTGAACTCAGAAAACCCATAGCTGTTATCGAAAACACCATTTACGACGCGCCTCTCGACAACCTACAAACGTCTGTTCGTATTGCACCAGCGATGATTGGTTTGGGTTATCTCGCAGCTTTATCGAATGAACAAATTCTGGCAAACGCCGATCCAGATGACCTAGACAAAGATGGTATCTCAGGTAAAGCAAACACCGTTTGGAATTTAGCGACGCAATCCCAAGATTTAGGACGATTCGGCTGGAAAGCCGGACAACCCAATCTGAAACAGCAAAATGCATCTGCGTTTTCCGGCGACATGGGTTTAACCAGCTCAATTGTTGCTCACGACGACTGCACACAATTTCAAACCGACTGCACATCGGCGATTAACGGTGGGTCACCGGAAGTCAGCGATAAAATCTTAGATCGAGTAACCTTCTACACCGCCAATCTTGCTGTTCCTTTGCGAAGAATTAACGACGAAGCCACGATAACCGCGGGCGCTGAAATATTCCAAACCATCGGCTGCGCCGATTGTCACAAGGTATCCTGGCAAACCCCAGAAGTACCCGATATGCCTTGGCTTAGTAACCAAACTATTTACCCTTTTACCGATTTGTTGTTGCATGACATGGGAGAAGGTCTGGCCGACCATCGCAGTGAATTTAATGCTAGTGGCACTGAATGGCGAACAGCTCCACTGTGGGGAATTGGCTTAACCAGCACGGTAAACAGTGAGTTTGGTTTCCTCCACGACGGTAGAGCCAGAAATCTCACCGAAGCCATCGTTTGGCACGGCGGCGAAGCTCAAACTAGCCAGCAGGCTTTTGTGAACTTACCGGCCAACGAAAGAAAACAGTTATTAGCGTTTTTAAACAGTTTGTAGGAGCCTCTGATTAACTCATCCTTGATTTAATCAGAGGGCAGAAATTGAAAATGTGATTTCCAATTTCTTCACAATTTCAATCACTTACCGTTCTTGAAATTGGCGACACATCCTTGTGTCGCGAGAAACTCTAGGTTAATCAGAGTTTCCTGTAGTTAAGCGCAACTCAAAACCTAACGGCGGTACGAATTTTTCTAGAGAAATTCGATAGTGGCTCTTCCAACAGAGACTCTACCAAAAATGGCTCTACCAAAAATGATTCCGCCGAGAATTTAATGAATTACCCTTATTGACTCTGAAACACTATGAAGCAACTCAATCGAATTTTTATCGCGTCTTCAGTAATTGCTCTCGTCGCCTGTAGCGATACAGCGGTCAATCCTGATCAGGTACTGATAAATTCAATGAACAATCAATTTATCAAACCCACTTATCACGAATTTACGCTTCAAACCGAAAGTCTCGCAAAATCCACAGAAAATTGGACCTGCGACACAGGTATTTCTGAGCAACAACAAGCAGATATTCAAGCACAGTGGCAAAACACAATGAACGCTTGGCAAGCAGCAAAAGCGATTCATTTCGGCCCAGTGACTGACGAACGTATTGATTGGAAACTTCAATTTTGGCCAGACAAGAAAAACCTTGTGGCGTCAAAAACATTGGGGTTATTCAAACAAGAAATCACCGAAGAAAACCTACAGGGTGCAAGTGTTGTAACACAAGGCATCAGCGCCTTGGAATATCTATTGTATGACGAGCGCTTTTCAGAACTCTCGAATCAGCCAGAACTGCGAACAAAACACTGCCAACTGACAAAACTTGTAGCGCAAAATATCCAAACAAATGCCGTAAAAATTGAAAGCTCTTGGACATCATACGAACCAAGTTTTATTGGGGATGGCAGTGAAACGTGGAATGCCGATACCTCAATTGGAAACATATTTGACAGCGTGTTATTGACTCTTGAAGAAGTTGCCAATCAAAAAATTGGCTCACCTATTGGTAGTACAAACAACTATACACAGGCGAATTTTTACTTTTTAGAATCTTGGCGATCAAAGCATTCCGCAGAAAATATTCAAGCGAGCTTATCAGCAGTATTGAATTTATTTAATAACGGTGGGCTCAAAAACTACTTGTCTGAAAAAGGCATGCCGCAATTATCACAGGAAATTGCGTTAGGGTTAGAAGAAGCGATTAACCTCACTCACAATCTTGATAAGCCACTTGCCGAACATCTATCCGAACAAGCCGAAGAGCTTAAACAAATCCAGCAAAGAGTTAATGCCGTTAAAACGCTCATAAAAAATAAGGTAGTTACCAACCTAGAACTGCCGATTGGATTCAACGATAACGATGGCGATTAAAGTTCGTCCACAGAATTTATTTAACGAAAACTCTGATTTATTGTAAAACTTCGCGCGACACAAGGATGAGTCACCAATTTCAAGAACGGCAATGATTGAAATTGTGAAAAAATGGAAATTACGCTGCTTAATCAGCGACCCCCTAAAATGCCCTTTGTCGATACATTTAACCCTAAGATCTGTGCGATCAGTCGGTGGGAGTCGCCTTTAGAACTCTGCATCGTTGAATCCGTCAACATGCAGAGTTTAAAAGTCACGACGAGATGAGTGATATTATCCTTGTTAATCTCATAATGATTTACTCAAAAATGAAACAGTAGGTTATGAGTGCTGAATTTTAATTCAGTCACGAATTAAAACACCCCAAGACACCCAATAAATCCTAAGTAGTCAGATTAAGATTTATTCATAAAACAACGCTAAAAACGTTGCCATAAGCTACTGCCCATCGGTCATAATCAAATCGATTAGGTTCTTTCACTTTTGCAGCGTCCAGAGAATAACGTAGTTTTATGAAGTTCGTTGATCTCACCGGTTAAATTGATTTAATCGATCAACCAGCTCAACACACTTATAAATAAATTAAATAGTTATACTTATAATGGATCAATTTCGTACTAATTTCACCACTTCGATCAACAAAACAACAAAACAATCTCGTCAAATAAAAATTTATTCATACCAGTACATTTATTTAATCAATAAAGAGGAAAAAATCGCCGATTAAATGGCAGGAAAAAAAATTATTGGGGGGAATAAATAGACTTAAATTTTAATTTCTTAACGCTTTTTTACTTATAACTTTTAGGGTAAAAATAAATTTTATTTGTATTTATCGAACTAATAAAACGCTCACTTTAAATAATTTAAATAACGCTCATAGAATACTAATTGCAAACTTCTATTGCATTTCACAAAAACTCTTAATTTAAAAAATAGCCACGCCATCTTAAAAATTGTATCTTTTAAAAACTGCCTATTTTTATCAACAAAGAAACATAAATTACCCTCAAAATCTGCACAGAGAACATCCGCCAAGGAACATGCGCTTATAATCAAATAAATCTCCGTCTGAACATTAAGCACACTCAAAATGCATTTAAAATTTTTGCCCACCACTCAAAAGCAGCTCAAGCTGCTCATATTGAGCCATGACCGCAAACAAAAAACTATCACCGTGAAACCTTTTTTCTATCAGGCGTAACTATAGAAAAAATTGATGTCGATAAATCTTTCCAAAAATTGAGGACGAATTAACCATAAATCTAAAGGCGCTTATTTGGAATATCAGAGTAATAAAGCACCCTTAATTCACAAGAAAAAGAAACCTAGAATGTCACGATCAATACCTACCCTATGACTAAATCCAAGACGAATTCACTAGGACACCCTTTCGAGATTTAAAAAGATAACTAAATAAATCACGCAATCGTGCTTTATTTAGCAAAACTTCTGAATAACTCCGCCCGAATTAAATCAACGCACAAAAATTAATAACATGACTTTCAATTACGTTGCAATTTCAATTATTCATCGTTCTTGAAATTGATGACACCCACCTCTGTCTAAGAAAACTCTATATTGATAGTGTGATTTATAAATCAGACATCTAAAAAGGTAAACCAAGTTCATTAATTTATATTTTCATAGGAATCCCTGAGTACCTCATGGTTTTCTATAGGAACCAGCAATCATGCTAAAAATCTATGCGCGATAAAAGTTGGCTGTGGTTCATTTGAAAGCACTTGCCTGCCAATAATACCCGGTAAGAATCAAGGTTTATTGTTATGGAATATTTTTACCTTATCTTTGAGAATGATGAAAAAGTAATTTCAAAAAGAGTGAGCACTTATTTGCTGGCCGAATTAACTCAGCCGAACTTCACCTAGATGTTGAGTAATTAAAAGTTGATGACCAAGAACAGGTCTTCTTGATAAAAACACGCTAACGTCAACGTTTAATGATCTGTTGTAAACAAACAAATGGGAAAACACGCTGTTAAATAGGATCAACTTGGTTTAAAAAATTATCTAAAGAGACAACATTTAAAAAATCGATGTAACGACACATCAAACGTAATATTAGAATTAGACATTGTTGGATTTATGCAAAATGTAGTTAAGGACAGTTGTTAGTTAATCGATAAAAAAGCCATAGAAACCTCCGGTTAACTACACCATGATTTGATCAGAGGCCCCTATATAACCTTAACAGCCTTGATCGTGATAAGGGCTTACAGAAACGACACAATGAATACTGCATACAGAGTTTGTTAGGCGCCTAATAACTCATACCCAAAAGCGTATTATTTTCAACGAAGCCCATAAAGTTAACGAATTAACGACATAACCGTGTCAACGATTTAATTAAAATTGTTTTTTAATTAAAATACTCCTAACCCGCAACGTAAATATGAAAATTCGAATTTATAATTAAGAAACCCTTATGAAACGACATCTCAAACCTTCACTTTTATTATCTTCAATTATCGCATGCTCTATGGGTTTTAATGCTCAAGCCGAGCAATCCATTACACCAGAGTGGTTAAAAATTTCAGGCGAATCTCGGTTGAGATTTGAGCATCTCGATGAGCAGTTTCGTGTCGGTACCGATGGTAGTGACCAAGGCTTATTCCTACGCACCTTGCTAAAAGCCGATGCAGATCTCGGTAAAGTGAATCTTGTTGGCGAGCTTATCGACGCCCGCGAGTTGTTTAATATTGCCGACGAAGGCTCACCGCTAAGCACCAGCACAATCAACCCATTGGACGTTTTGCAGCTTTACGCGAAAATTGATTTATTCGCCGATGCCGATAAAGACATCAAAAGTTATGTTCGCGTCGGTCGCTTTACAATGGATATCGGTACTCGTCGTTTTGTTTCTCGAAATGGCACACGTAACACCATCAACAGTTACAACGGTATCGACTGGCACTACAGTAATTCTAAATTAGCATTCAGAGCTTTCTACACCAACCCAACCCAACGCCGAATTGATGGTGATCCGTTAGATAACGATCCTAAAACCGACCAAGCGTTGGAAGAAGTAGATTTTTGGGGTGTTTATTTATCGCCTAAAAATACCAAGATCAACAACGAATGGTACTTATTCGATCTAAAAGAAGATGACGACATCAACCAAGCGACCAACAATCGTGACCTAACCACGGTTGGTACGCACTGGTGGACCAATGCCAAAACCAGCGAATGGTATTACGACGCTGAATTTACGTATCAATGGGGCGATACTCGCAGCTCATCAAGCTCTACCACCGATCTCGATCAACAAGCGTATTTTGCGCATTTAGAAACCGGCTATAGCTTTGATGCTAAGTACTCACCGAAAATCTCATTTGTTTACGACTACGCCAGTGGTGATGAAGATCCTAACGATCTAGACAGTGAGCGTTTCGATACTTTGTTTGGTTCACGTCGTTTTGATTACGGCCCAACAGCCGTGTTTGGCCCGTTCATCAGAAGCAACATCAGTACTCCTGGAGTCAAGCTTAACCTAAAGCCAACCTCACAAACCAAAGTTTTGGTGGGCTTACGTGGTTTCTGGCTTGCTGAAGAAACCGATGCATTCTCTGGTGCGCGAATTCCTGCCAGTGCCGACAACTCCGATACCTATATTGGTACTCAGCTAGAAGCACGCTGGCAATGGACTTCTATCAGCAAAAAGATCAAGGTTGATTTAACCGGTGCCTACTTAAACGCCGGTGACGTATTGGAAAACAACGATAAAAACGACTCTACCTTTGTTTATGCTGCGGTAACCTACGTCTTTTAAGACTAAGGCATACAGTTATTCCGCTCCCAGTGGGTAAATCCCTAACCCGCTCTTTCAGCTCGGAGAAATCCGAGCTGTTTAAGTATCCAACCTCCCCCAAATGACCGTCGCTACCATCACCGCAGGCTCTAAAAAATGCTGTATTAAAGTGGGAAATCTTGCCTAAAAATCGGTGAAACGCTCAAGCGTAGAAACAGCTCAAAAAAAACCTAAGCCGATCAGGAATATGCTAAATATCACAATTTATTCGGATTTATAGGCGTTTTGCAGGGGAAAATCGTTAGCCTGTGGAGAAGAAATAAAATCAGACTCCACCGTTAACAATGGCGAGTTTTCATCTAAGCCAAACGATAGGGCTTTGGTTTTCGAGATATTCTGGCTTGAATACCAACTGTTAAAAAATCGATCCCATATTGCCAAAACAGATCCAAAGTTTTTATCAAAATGCTCAGGCTCACTAGAATGATGAACCTGATGTTGCAACGGGCTGATAAACCATTTTTCGAAAAAACCGAATCCCAACGGAATATGACTGTGACGCAAGTTCGCGCCTAATAAGTTAAAAATAACAATACAAGCATTACTGCCTAATAGAGTTACACCCGTTAGCTTGCCTGAAAACAAAAATAAAAAAACGCCGGTAATAACAACATAAACCAACAAAGCACGGAAAAAATACAACATCATTTCGACCGGATGTACACGATACAAAGTAATGGGTGTTAAATTAGTAGCACTGTGATGAACCTTGTGAAATCGCCATAACATCGGCGACAAATGCAAAGCCCGGTGCAATAAAAATCGGCTTAAATCATCGATAATAAAAAATATCAGCGTATATAAAAGCGCTAAAAATCCAGGCGCTATCTGCCAGCCAGGCGAAACAAACCAAGCTCTTAAATGATCATCAACCCAAAGGGTTCCGGTTGCATAAGAAAATACTACCGGCATTAATGCCGTGTATTTAATAACGCTGTTGGCTAGCCAATAACTTACATCAACAAGACTGGATTTAGTGCGCCAGTGTGCCGCAGAAAAGAAGCCCACAAAATACCGACCAAAAGAAAACTCTTGATTAGCGATGGGTTCTTTTTGAAATTGACGAAAACGAAGTGCCAGAAAAACAACAGCAATAACCACATTGGCCAGTAAAAATAGCCAAAATACTCGACTGCCGGAATCTGCAATTGATTGAAAAGGACTGAGCAATCCTATTTTTAAGGATTCAAGCATGCTCAATAAACCCTAGTTGATGTGGTTAATTCAAAATACGATAGATTGAATTAACGATAACACAGAGGCTAAAGATTGATGTTGTTGAGGTAACCATCGACGTGCTTAGCGGCACGAGACTGACTCAATGTTAACAACGAAAGATTTGCTCTAACGAATAATAGGTTCAATTAAAGAGTTTATATTCAAGTGAACCACGAAAAACCTACTCATTTAAACACCAAGCCATAATTCTATAGGAACCTCTGATTAACTCATCCATGAATTCATCAGAGGACAGAAATTGCAAATACGATTTCCAATTTCTTCACAACTTCAGTCACTTACCGTTCTTGAAATTGACAACACGTCCTTGCGTTACTGGAAGCTCTGGACTAATCAGAATTTCCTATAAAAACACAGTTTCCTATAAAAACAGAATTTTAAAAATTATGGCTCAGGCGTAAATCTACAAACGGGTCGATTTTATTCAGCAGCTTGAGGAGCAGCCTCATCAACCAATGATTTCAACTCACCTTTTTCATGCATCTCGGTGATGATGTCACAGCCGCCAATAAGCTCACCTTTAACCCATAGCTGTGGGAAGGTTGGCCAGTTAGCATAGGTTGGAAGATTGGTACGAATTTCAGGATTGCTCAGAATATCGACATAAGCAAAACGTTGTCCGCACTCCATCAAAGCTTGCGAAGCACGCATTGAGAAACCGCACTGCGGCGCGCTTGGTGAGCCTTTCATGTAAAGAATAATTGGATTCTCTTCGATCTGAGACTTAATGGTCTCCATAATATCCACGATAGCTTCTCCTCTGTAGAGGTATCAAATGATTAGTGTTGTCACTTGCAATGACTCTTAGTTCGGCATTCTACACATCAGTCTCTCGCAAAGCCAAGCAAGATCCGTGTTGTTGAGGTTGAATACGTTAGATCGAGATTTTTAGCCTGCAATTACGCCTTTCAAGTTCAATAACTGCCTTATTCATCACAAAAATGTGACTGATCTTGGAAACCCTACCAACAATAAAGGAGTGCCTTGTCTTGAATGCTAAGCTTTGTTTTCAGTTTACCTTTACCGAACATGAAATTTTGTCGATGAATATGGCACGGTATGCCACGAAATCGACATCTTAGATGAGTAATCTCAATGATTTCGCGACAAGAATGACGAAAATGTGTTTCTAGACATAGGTCGAGCTTTGCCAAGCGCTCTTAATCGTCTAGTATTGCCAGTTTTTCGCGATTTAAGCGAGGAAAATGCCGTTTTCGTGCAAACAATCGCATGTAAAACGGCAACTACGACCCAATTGGGTCAAATACTAATCTTAATCTGAGGTTCAAAAATACCGCCATGGATCAAAGCGCGTTAATGGATACCTACGGCCCAAGAATTGCCAAGCTCGTAAAAGGCGACGGCTGCTATCTTTGGGACGACGAAGGTAACCAATATCTCGATGCGCTCAGTGGAATTGCAGTTTGCGGTCTCGGCCACAAACACCCAGGCGTCACTGAAGCCATCACCGAACAAGCCAACACATTGCTACACATTTCTAACCTGTTTCAAATTGAACCACAGGAACGGCTTGGTCGACGCTTGCGCGAAATTTCCGGTATGGACAAGGTGTTCTTTTCGAACTCAGGTGCAGAAGCTAACGAAGCCGCTATTAAAATCGCGCGCAAGTACGCCAACAAAAAAGGCGTTCTAGACCCAATTATCGTCACTTTTAACGGCAGCTTTCATGGTCGAACCATGGCCACGCTAACGGCTACCGGTAACAGTAAGGTCAAAGACGGATTTGCGCCGTTTTTATCGGGCTTTATTCACGCGCCCTACAACGACGTTGCCACCCTAAAAACCATCATCAAATGCAACCCACGCGTTGTTGCCGTTATGGTTGAGCCTATTCAGGGCGAAGGTGGCATTAATATTCCGGCAGATAACTATCTCAATGAATTGAGAAGTCTGTGTGATGAGCACGATTTGTTATTGATTTTGGACGAAATTCAAACCGGGAATGGCCGCACCGGTCTCTTTTTTAGCTACCAGTGGAACGGCATAACCCCTGATGTTGTAACTACGGCGAAAGGTTTGGGCAACGGTTTACCTATTGGCGCATGTTTGGCTAAGGGTAAAGCGGCTGAGGTGTTTCAACCAGGTAATCATGGCTCAACCTTTGGCGGCAATCCGTTTTGTACCCACGTTGCCGATCGCGTTGTTCAACACATTGTTGAAGATGATTTGCTCGCCCATGCCGAAAAACTGGGTGAATTCTATTTACAACGCTTCAACGAAGAGCTCAGCGGCCTAAGCCAGGTGAAAGAAATTCGGGGCAAAGGTTTATTGATTGGCATTGAATTGAGTCAACCGGCATCAACCATTGTTGCCCAAGCAAAAGACAAGGGTTTGATCGTAAACGTAACCTCCGGCAGTGTGATCCGATTACTACCGCCACTGGTGACAACCTTTGACCAAGCTGAGCAAACTGTCTCAATTCTTGCTGAGATTATTAAAGCACTGTAACTCAATCCATTAGACGGCCTGTTTTGAACAACAGGCCTTTAGAAATTGCTTAGGCGCTGAATTCTGCCATTGAAGAGTTGAGCCAGTAGACCGACTGGCAAGCCATGAATCCAGACAATAATCCGTACTGGATAAAACCCTTTATTTCGCTGCGAACACCATTGCAACGTTAAAAGGCGTACCGCCGGGTAGAAATCTTAGCTTAAGCATCAGCAGGGAAGCCTGCCTAGACCCGGGATGTAACTATGAAACATTTTCTACAGCTTAGTGATTTAACCACTGACGAACTGAACTCGATTATCGACCGAGGCATTGAACTCAAAGCACAACACAAAGCCGGTACCAGCAAAAAAACACTAAAACGCAAAGTGTTGGGGATGATTTTTGAAAAGTCTTCGACCCGTACCCGCGTATCTTTTGAAGCTGGTATGGCGCAGTTGGGCGGTCATGCGATATTTCTATCGTCTAACGATACCCAAATGGGTCGTGGTGAGCCGGTTGAAGATACCGCGCGCGTGATCTCTAGCATGGTCGACATCATTATGGTTCGAACCTTTAACCATGCCATGCTAGAAGCCTTTGCTCGCAACTCGTCAGTACCGGTAATTAACGCCTTGACCGATGATTTCCACCCATGTCAGCTACTTGCCGATATGCAGACCTTTCGCGAACACAGAGGCAGCATTCAAGGCAAGACCGTAACTTGGGTTGGTGACGGCAACAATATGTGCCAGTCGTACATCAATGCGGCCAGAATTTGGGACTTTCATCTTAAAATCGCCTGTCCCGAAGGCTACGAGCCAACACGCTCTATGTTGCTTGAAAACAGCGATCGCGTTGATATTGTGCGCGATCCTATCGAAGCGGTAAAAGGCGCATCGTTGGTTGTTACCGATACTTGGGCCTCTATGGGACAAGAAGAAGAAAAGCGTAAACGTCAGCAAATTTTTGCGAGCTACAAAGTTACTGAAGAGTTAATGACTTTCGCCAACGATGACGCACTGTTTATGCATTGTTTGCCTGCTTATCGCGGTATGGAGATCAGCGAAACCATGCTAGATGCCAAAAGCTCAGTCGTCTGGGATGAGGCAGAAAACCGCCTTCACTCGCAAAAAGCCCTAATGGAATACCTCGTTTATCAAGCGTAAAAAGGCTATTAACCGCAGGTAAAGGCTTAACGGTAAACAAACTTAAAAAAGGTCTGCAATGCAGGCCTTTTTCTTTTACACAACTTTTAAAAACATACAAAACTGGAGGCCCAAATGTCCGTTAACTTTATGGAGAAAAGCGAACAGGAGCTTTGGGATATCGCTAATCCAATTATGGATAATCTTATGCAAGCCTCCACCGACATTGACCACCCAAAACACGTTCGCGATTTTACCGAGCGAGCCAAAGCCATAGTGACGCCAGAACACCTGCTTAGAGTTTGCACCAAGTATCAATCAGAGAAGGGCCAATGGTTACATCGCGAACCTTTGGCAATACTAAGAAGGCCCAACTCTGCTGCTGTTATCTGGAAACAGTTTTGCTCCAAAGCTCAAGGTGAATACGTGGCCGAGATTGTCTTGGTCAACATCAATGGCCGTTATTTGGTCGACCATGCCATGGTTTTTTAACGATCAAGTTTTTAACAATCACTTCCTTTAAAATACGGCCTTTTAACCATAGCTTTTTAATAATCCTCATCAGCAACCGTCAAAGACGGATACATTGGTTAGGCAAGACCAAAGATTATCGTTGTAAATCAAATAACTGGCTCAAAGCTTGATAATAGGTAAAAGCAAGAAAAGGTGGATGATAGCAACATGACTTTGAAGTATCCTGCCATGTCTGGAATTTCGATTAGAAGGCCTTTTGTCTGATGAGTTTTTTAGAATTAAAGTCCATCGCCTGCCAATACCCAGCGCAAGGCAAAACCTCAGACACACAAGTGGTTGAAAACCTCGACCTGACACTAAACGAAGGCGAAATCGCCTGTTTATTAGGCCCAAGCGGCTGCGGTAAAACTACAGTACTGCGTGCCATTGCTGGATTTCATAACCTCCACGCCGGCGAAATTCGCTTATCACAACAGATGCTATCAAGCGCCCTAACCACCTTAGCGCCGGAGCACCGCAAAATCGGTTTAGTGTTCCAAGACTACGCGCTCTTCCCGCACCTATCGGTAAAAGACAACATTATTTTTGGCCTGCATAAACAGCCCAAAGCTCAACAGATGGCGACCTGTGAAGAAATGCTCGCGCTGGTTCAGCTGCAACAATTGGCCGAACGATTTCCCCATGAGTTGTCCGGTGGTCAACAACAGCGTGTGGCATTGGCCCGCGCACTGGCCGCAAAACCATCATTGCTACTACTTGATGAGCCCTTCTCAAACCTAGATGTCGAACTGCGCAGAACACTTGCGCTTGAGGTACGGAACATTCTCAAGCAACAGCAAATTACTGCGATTATGGTAACCCACGACCAAGAAGAAGCCTTTGCGTTTTCGGATGTCATTGGTGTGATGTACGGCGGAAAGCTGCACCAGTGGGATTCGCCCTACAATCTTTATCATCAACCCAACAGTCGTTTTGTGGCGAGCTTTATCGGCCAAGGCGTGTTTTTGTCGGGTAGGCTACGTGAGCATCACATTGAAACTGAACTTGGCTTAATTGCCAAAAATGGAGTGAATGATTGGCCTCACTCCGGGGAAGTTGATCTCTTGGTTCGCCCCGATGATGTTATTTTTGACGAACACAGCGAAATTGCAGGCCAAGTTTCAGGTAAGGTTTTTGCCGGAACATCGACTTTGTACACCTTGCATTTAGGCTCAGGCTCAAAATTACTCGCCAGTTTTCCAAGTCACCTCGACTATGCCATTGGCCAGCAAATTCCACTTTCATTGAATTTGCAACACCTCATTGGTTTCCCCAAATAAACTGTATTCCTGTTTGATTAACCGTTTTTTTGAGTAGGTTGACCAATTAAAAACCTGTCAGATTGGCTAACAGTTAACATCTTCTAAAAATTGCTCCTGTTAAGTGTAAAAAAGTATAAAACCAGATTTTTTAGTAGTTTTTGACGAATTAGAGTTATATCAATCGAAACATGGTTAGCAATTACTAACTTTTTGATTTATCCACACCTTATCAACAAAAAACCACCAAGTCACACAACTTGCAGAAAGCTCAAAAGCGCATTATCTTGTATCAAAGCCAATTCGAAACCCCTATATGTTGGGTTTCCTTTCAAGATGTTGTTAACACACAGAGTCGCAGAAAATA
Organism: Sessilibacter sp. MAH3; assembly: GCF_054658275.1. NCBI lineage: Bacteria > Pseudomonadati > Pseudomonadota > Gammaproteobacteria > Cellvibrionales > Cellvibrionaceae > Sessilibacter > Sessilibacter sp. MAH3. The sequence goes on from NZ_BAAGIE010000012.1 coordinate 84,567, forward strand.
ACCGCAAAAGGTGCCGAATTTGCACCGGTTCTAAGGCAAAAACTACAGATCGAACACGCAAAAACGCCACATAATAGGCAACCCAACATATGAATCACCCAAAAGCCTTGATACCTCTGAGATCAGGGCTTTTGAATTTTTAGGTAAGCAAAAGGCTTACGGTTGTTAGGGATTTTCTGTTACGGCTTACGATGTTTGAATGTGAGAAAAATGACGCCATCCTTGCACTCGACTAGATTCATACAAATAAAACTCGCAGATGTTGAGTTTCAATACGTAGAAATCGTTTAACAATGTTTTTAACAGCATTGGCAATAACAAGCAGAACTAGGTAACCGCACAAGAGTTGCTCGTTCCATTTGCTTGTCGACAAATATTCAATCTATACCTCAGCTACAGCCACAAGCAGTAATAGCTACACAGTCTACGGAGACATACATGCGAACCGAGTCGGAAGTCCGAACCGATAAAACCTCGTCAAAAACCCCTACACCCACCGAAAAACGAGCCAGCCACGTAAGTGCTACCGCACCCGGGCAAATGCGCGTAATCAAGCGCAATGGCACGGTAGTACCCTTTGATGAGAGTAAAATCTCGGTTGCCATGACCAAGGCGTTTTTAGCGGTCGAAGGTGGCACCGCTGCGGCGTCATCGCGCATTCGCGAAACCGTTAAATCACTAACGGCGCAAATTGCAGCGACCTTTGCTCGACGTATGCCTTCTGGTGGCACCATGCACATTGAAGACATTCAAGACCAAGTAGAACTAATGTTAATGCGCGCCGGTGAACACAAAATCGCCCGTTCATACGTACTTTATCGTGAAGAACACGCACGTCTTCGTGCGGCTAAAGCTGCTACCACCTCTGAGCCACAACCCGATGCCGTTTACGGCACCATCATGGTGGTTATGCCAGACGGTAGCGAACAGGCGCTCAACATGGTGCGTGTGCGCACATTGGTAGAAGAAGCCTGTGCTGGTCTTGCTGAAGTAAACCCGGAAGACATTCTTAAAGGTGCCATGCGCAATCTTTACAGCGGTGTTAGCCTTGAAGACGTCAACACATCTTTGGTTATTACCGCCCGTACGTTGGTCGAAAACGAGCCCAACTACAGCTTTGTAACCGCGCGTTTGTTGTTAGACAAACTTCGCGCCGAAGCGCTTTCGTTCTTGAAAATCGCGCAACAAGCAACCCATCACGAAATGGAAGGTTTGTACGCCCAAGCGCTGCCTGCTTACATTAAAGCCGGTATTGAGCTTGAGTTGCTTAATCCCAAATTATTGGATTTCGACCTAGAAAAACTGGGTCAAGCGCTCGATCACAACCGCGACGACCAATTCACCTATCTTGGTCTGCAAACCCTCTACGATCGCTACTTTATTCACAGCGATGGCGTGCGCATTGAACTACCCCAGGTATTCTTTATGCGTGTGGCTATGGGTCTTGCCATTGAAGAAGAAAACAAAAACGAACGTGCCATTGAGTTCTATCAACTCCTCAGCTCGTTCGATTACATGAGTTCAACACCAACACTGTTTAACTCAGGGACTTTGCGTCCGCAGTTATCGTCTTGCTACCTGACCACCGTTCCCGATGATCTGCACGGCATTTACGGTGCTATTCGCGATAACGCCATGTTGTCAAAGTTTGCCGGTGGCTTGGGTAACGACTGGACGCCCGTTCGTTCGCTTGGCGCCTACATCAAAGGCACCAACGGTAAATCACAAGGTGTTGTGCCTTTCTTAAAAGTCGCTAACGACACCGCCGTTGCCGTTAACCAAGGTGGTAAGCGTAAAGGTGCTGTGTGTGCCTACCTAGAAACTTGGCACTTAGACGTAGAAGAATTCCTCGAACTGCGCAAAAACACCGGTGACGATCGCCGTCGTACCCACGACATGAACACCGCCAACTGGGTGCCCGATTTGTTTATGAAGCGCGTCTTCGAAGACAAAGAATGGACGCTGTTCTCGCCACATGACGTGCCTGACTTGCACGACCTGTACGGCGAAGCCTTCGAAACCGCCTATTGCGCATACGAAACCAAAGCACAAGCCGGTGAAATCAAGCTCAGCAAAACCGTTCGCGCGCTCGATTTATGGCGCAAAATGCTGGGCATGTTGTTCGAAACCGGCCACCCATGGATCACCTTTAAAGACCCATGTAACCTGCGCAGCCCGCAGCAACACGTTGGTGTGGTTCACTCATCGAACTTGTGTACCGAAATTACGCTAAACACAAAAGCCGACGAAGAAATCGCCGTGTGTAACCTAGGTTCTGTGAACCTTGCGCAACACATTGTTGATGGCAAACTCGATATCGAAAAACTCAAAGCCACTGTAAAAACCGCGGTGCGCATGCTCGATAACGTAATCGATATTAACTACTACTCGGTAGACAGCGCGCAAAACAGCAACTTCAAACACCGCCCAGTAGGTTTAGGTGTTATGGGCTTCCAAGATGCGCTTTATAAAATGCGTTTGTCTTACGCCTCGGATGAAGCCGTTGAATTTGCCGATAACAGCATGGAAGCCATCAGCTATTACGCCATTGAAGCCTCCAGCCAATTGGCAACCGAACGTGGCACCTACTCCACCTTCGACGGTTCATTGTGGAGCCAAGGCATTTTGCCAATCGACTCTATTCAAAAATTGATTGCCGCCCGTGGAGAACAATTTATTGAAGTCGATACCAGCACCACCTTAGATTGGGACACCTTACGCGAAACCGTAAAAACCCAAGGTATGCGCAACTCCAACGTAATGGCCATTGCTCCGACAGCAACCATCGCCAACATTACCGGAGTGTCGCAATCCATTGAGCCGACTTACCAAAACCTGTACGTGAAATCGAACCTTTCTGGCGAATTCACCGTGGTTAACCCCTACCTTGTTCGCGACCTAAAAGAACGCGGTCTGTGGGATACCGTCATGGTTAATGACCTGAAATACTACGAAGGCTCTGTTCAAGCCATTGACCGTATTCCAGAAGACTTAAAAGCGCTGTATCGCAACGCCTTTGAAGTAGAACCACGCTGGTTAGTAGATTCCGCCAGCCGTCGCCAAAAATGGATCGACCAAGCCCAAAGCTTGAACCTATACATTGCCGGTGCTAGCGGTAAAAAACTCGACATCACCTACCGCATGGCTTGGTACCGTGGCCTAAAAACCACCTACTACCTACGTGCGTTAGCGGCAACCACCACCGAGAAATCTACCGTCAATACCGGCAGCCTAAACGCCGTATCTTCGGGCACAGCACCGGCGGGCGCCAGCGCCTCACCAAGCCAGCCCGTGCAAGAACCACAGGCTGCAGAAGTACCCAAAGCCTGCTCACTGGACGACCCAGATTGCGAAGCTTGCCAATAAGTTTTAATGGATAAAAACGCAGAAAATAATAAACCGGCCTAGTGCCGGTTTTTTTACGCAAATAATTTTAAAAATATAGACCGCTGAAACCATAACTTATCAACTCAGTTTTAATCGCCATAAATTTTTGGTGGCCGATATTCCTCTGGAAGAAATCTACGAAAAACACGGTACTTATTACCCATTTCAAGATGAACACGAGCAAGAATTGGAATCTTGGCAAGCAATCTGGAAGCCTTTAAATATTCGTTTTTATAATGACAGCGACACGAACATCACCGCCATTCCTGACATTACTTGTTGGTTTACCGACCAACTCATCATGAACGAAAAAGCATTCAAACATTTAAAAGAACCGTTAAAACAGTATGGCGAATGGCTACCGGTATTATGCGAAAACATTCCCTATTGGTTATTTCACGTAAATTTAAAAACCGATTTAAGTTGCGTAGATAACAGTCAAAGCCAACGCAATGTTGACGAAACAGGTTTTATTGAAGTTACTAAACTGAATTTTCTAAAAGACAAGGTTAAATCGTTATTAATTTTTAAATCGCAGTTTAATAATTACGAAAGTATCTACTGCAATCAAGCCTTTAAAGATTTAATCGAAAACAACCAACTTAAAGGCTTAAATTTTTCTAAAAATTTGGTCTCAGAAATTATCTGACTTTTCTCCTAACAAAACATCTCTCCTATTACAGCAGTCAATCAAAACGATTATCTGAAATATTTAAACTTAAGTATTACATCTGAAAATATTTGAACTATTTTTTATTAATATTTAATTAAATCCAAAAAATACGTGATACCGATCACTGAAAAACCATTAGATCAAACTTTATCCTCCAGCCACACAACTCCGGTAAAGCTCGTAATCAAAAGCCAATGCAGATCACAAACACCAGCCTACAGTGGGATTTAATTAATGATTAATACACTCCTGCATTTATACGGCTTTTTGTAACTTACGAGCAAAATTTTCATTAAATAATATGGAAAAAACATGACTAACCAGTTACCCAGAAACATGAAGGACTATGTTCACATACCCGGCTCTAAAAACGGTATTGGCAGAGGCGTTTTTGCTCACAAAGATATTGCAAAAACATTAATAGAATTTAACCGAAGCGGTAATTACCACAAAATTACCCTGGTAAAACTGCTGCAAGGGCTAACCGCTGGTCATGATCACGAAGACAACATTCTGCAAGCGGCTAATCCTGCGGCGCGTAAATTAACACAATTCGCCGTTAACCTACCCGGCTGCATGGCCCAAGTCGTTCGCTCTGCCAATGGTAATTATTATGTAACCGATATTGTTGCCAAACCCGAGCAAACTAAAACTCTGAACGAAACTGGGCTCTACAAAGCGAAGAAAAATGACAAATCAGAATGGGGTACATTCATAGAAGATAAAATTACCCCCAATCCGCACGGTACAACTCGGATCGCGGTCACTGATAGCACAAAACAAAGTGATAAAGCCGCAATCAACGGCGCCAAAGCGTTATCTGAAAGCGAATACATGGAAAAATCGTCTTTTAACCAATATTATTTGCATCACACCTATGGTGAAGGTGATATTACTGGTTATGTTCGCCGTAGAAGCATTACTAACCCGTTAAGCATTAAAGAAATTCGTGACAGCTCCAAACTATTGGCACAAGCCATGATGCAGGCCCGCGTGGAATCCCAACGAATTGCGGCAACCAAACCAAAAGAGATGCCTCAAACCGCGTGGATAAGCTCCCGAGGTGGCTCGGCAGTATTAACCCAAGCCTTACATCGCCTAAAACAGCGCGGCATCAGTTTTCACGATCACAATCACCATGTATTCTTTCACGAAATAGCCAGTGATGTTGATATCGCCATGAAACTCGCCCTAGATTTAGGCTTTAAAATGCCCTCTAAACCCTTTACCAAACGCCTGTGGAGCTTTAAGAGCTTAGCGGTTGGCGGCGGCCACGGAGGTACCCACTACCGCACAAAAGCGGAACAAAAATACACCCAGCAAATGGCGAGTTTACAGCATGCCTCAAATGCGACTCTCCCGGCCATGGGTATTTTAGGCGCTGCCACATTGATTTCCGGTTCAGCTCTAACCGGCATCGCTCTGATATCCGTAGCCCGCAAAGCCCACGCGATTGTTACAACAGTTGATCATATCGCTACCGAGGTGGCCGGTAATCGTTACGATAAACTCAAACGCAAAACAGGTTTCATTAAGTGATTTTCCCGCTGTTAAAATTTAGAAAACAAAAAGAGCCCTGCATTGCCAGAGGCCCTAGCATTAAGCAGGCTGCTCGCTTTCATGGTGATTATCAAGGCTCAACGTTCAGTATTAAAGCGCCTTTTTCTAACCAAGCAGGCTATGAGCCAGACCTAAGCCCCATGGGTACCAGCTACGAAATTCGCCATAATAAACCAGAATACAGCAATCACCGCTGGGCGAAGAAAACTTATATCAATCGCCGCTACGATTTCTGGGGGCCTTGGGGTGTGGGCGACGTAAGCTCCATGAGATTTAGCGCAGGCTGCATTAATATTCGCGAGCCCAAAAAGGGCTTATCGTTATTTCACCCTAGAGCCTTTGAGTGGGCGGTACTGGATTTTATTCAAGATCGCTTTATAAATTTTCCGCCTGAAACATACGAATCCATTCCTTTCACAACCGTAAGTGGGCCAATTCACTGGCAGCCCTACGACCATCTCTCCGGACCCACAGCGTATTTTTTGCTGGAGACCGGCCATTTCTCTTTTGAAAATCATTATTTTTGGACAACGTTAGATGATAGCGAGATTTTTTTTATTGACTTTGCCTTGAGACCGGAACGATCAGATCAGAAAGATATTCCACCAGAAAAATGGATTGATCAACGCAATATGAAGCAATTAATGTTTGATATTTTTAAAAGCTTTACCTTAGAGCTATCACCAGAGGCAAACGCGCGCAGACTCAAAGCCATAGAAGGGTTAACAGACGCAAGTTTGAAAACAACCATGGAAGCCCATAATTTTTATATTCATCCAGAAAAAGTTAAAGCTTATAACGAATACCAAGCCCAGAAAAAATTGGCTCAAAAATCATAAAGCCTGTGGAATTGTTACAACGGTTGATCATATCGCTACCGAGGTGGCCGGTAATCGTTACGATAAACTCAAACGAAAAACAGGTTTTATTAAGTGATTTTCCCGCTGTTAAAATTTAGAAAACAAAAAGAGCCCTGCATTGCCAAAGGCCCTAGCATTAAACAGGCTGCGCGCTTTCATGGTGATTACCAGGGCTCAACGTTCAGTATTAAAGCGCCTTTTTCCAACAAAGCAGGCTATGCGCCGGACCTAAGCCCTAGGGGTACCAGCTACGACATTCGCCATAATAAACCGGAATACAGCAATCACCGCTGGGCGAAAAAAACTTACATCAATCGCCGCTATGATTTCTGGGGGCCTTGGGGTGTGGGCGACGTAAGCTCCATGAGATTTAAAGCAGGCTGCATTAATATTCGCGAGCCCAAAAAGGGCTTATCGTTATTTCACCCCAGAGCCTTCGAGTGGGCGGTATTGGATTTTATTCAAGACCGCTTTATAAATTTTCCGCCTGAAACATACGAATCCATTCCGTTCACAACGGTAAGTGGGCCGATTCGCTGGCAGCCCTACGACCATCTACCCGGCCCCACGGCGTATTTTTTGCTAGAGACCGGTCACTTTACTTTTGAAAATCATTATTTTTGGACAACGTTGGACGATAGTGAGCTGTTTTTTATCGCGTTTAAGTTATATCCAACGTCTTTCAATCCCCCTAATATTCCTCCAGAAGAATGGGTAGACCAACGCAATATGAAACAACTAATGTTTGATATTTTTAAAAGCTTTACCTTAGAGCTATCACCAGAGGCAAACGCGCGCAAACTCAAAGCCATAGAAGGGTTAACAGACGCAAGTTTGAAAACAACCATGGAAGCCCATAATTTTTATATTCACCCAGAAAAAGTTAAAGCTTATAACGAATACCAAGCCCAGAAAAAATTGGCTCAAAAATCATAAAGCCTGTGGAATTGTTACAACGGTTGATCATATCGCTACCGAAGTGGCCGGTAATCGTTACGATAAACTCAAACGAAAAACAGGTTTTATTAAGTGATTTTCCCGCTGTTAAAATTTAGAAAACAAAAAGAGCCCTGCATTGCCAAAGGCCCTAGCATTAAACAGGCTGCGCGCTTTCATGGTGATTACCAGGGCTCAACGTTCAGCGTTAAAGCGCCTTTTTCTAACCAGGCAGGTTATGCGCCAGACCTAAGCCCCAGGGGTACCAGCTACGATATTCGCCAAAACGAGCCTTGGTATAGAAATCATCGCTGGAGTGAAAAAATTTATATTAATCGCCGCTACCAATATTGGGGTCCTTGGGGTATTGGAGCCGTCAGCTCTATGAGATTTAGCGCTGGCTGCATTAATATTCGCGAGCCCAAAAAGGGCTTATCGTTATTTCACCCCAGAGCCTTCGAGTGGGCGGTATTGGATTTTATTCAAGATCGCTTTATAAACCTTCCTCCTGACGAATATGAAGCCACTAGTTTTACTTCAATTCGTGGCCCTATTGACTGGCAAGTCTATAACCATTTACCGGGGCCGTCGGCTTATTTTTCTCTAGATACAGGCCACTTTACTTATAATAACCACTATTTTTGGACAACGTTAGACGATAGCGAACTGTTTTTTATTGCCTTTAGCTTGAGACCGGAGCGATCAGATCAGAAAGATATTCCACCAGAAGAATGGATTGATCAACGGAATATGAAGCAATTAATGTTTGATATTTTTAAAAGCTTTACTTTGGAGTTATCGCCAGAGGCAAACGCGCGCAGACTCAAAGCCATAGAAGGGTTAACAGACACAAATTTGAAGACAACCATGGAAGCCCATAATTTTTATATTCATCCAGAAAAAGTTAAAACTCATAACGAATACCAAGCCCAGAAAAAATTGGCTCAAAAATCATAATTAACACGATATTTGGCCAAGCTTCCATTCATTATGAATAAAATAAAAATCGTGTTTAAAGTACAAGAAGCTCTGATTAACCTAGAGTTTCCAGCGACACATAAATGTGTCGCCAATTTCAAGAACGGTAAGTGATTGAAATTGTGAAGAAATTGGAAATCGCATTGTCAATTTCTGCCCTCTGATTAAATCATGGGTGAGTTAATCAGAGGTTCCCATAGAAGCCTATATTAATGTTGCTAAAAAACTCGGTTTAAGCCCCCAAGTAAATAATGGCAGCGCATCGCTGTCTTTAGAGTGCGAAAATATTCCCTATTGGTTATTTCACGTAAATTTAAAAACCGATTTAAGTTACGTAGATAACAGCCAAAGCCAACGCAATATTGACGAGACAGGTTTTATTGAAGTTAATAAACTAAGCTTCCTTAAAAACAAAGTTGAATCATTATTAATTTTTAAATCGCAGTTTAATAATTACGAAAGTATCTACTGCAACCAAGCCTTTAAAGATTTAATCGAAAACAACCAACTTAAAGGCTTAAATTTTTCCAATAATTTGGCCTCAGAAATTATCTAGAAATAAATTTAAAAACCTGACTAAAAATAAAAACGATCAAGTGATAGATCTATGTCTTGAACAACAATCCAGTTTTTTAGAAATTATTCTATATTGTTTTATTTCCACACCCACGCTCAATCGAAAAACTCTTTATTTTTTCAATCGACAAAACAACTTATTGAATAAAATAAATGAATAAAAAACCAGCCCGCGATATAAACTTAAGTATTAACTGATAATAAATCATCCGCAGAAGCGATTCCAACAACGCTGAAAACACTATAGGAAACTCTGATTAACCTAGAGTTTCTCGCGACACAAGGATGTGTCGCCAATTTCAAGAACTGTAAGTGATTGAAATTGTGAAGAAATTGGAAATCACATTTTCAATTTCTGCCCTCTGATTAAATCAAGGATGAGTTAATCAGAGGTTCCTATAAATTATCCAACTTCAGCTGATTCAATATCGATAGGAACATCAATGACATCGCCATACCAGGTACCAAATTCTAACTTAAATACATACAAAACAAGAACTTGCAATGCTTGCGGAAAAGAAATGCATGCTTCAGCTGCGACGTGTCCAAATTGCGGGTTATCACAACGATCAAAACGGTATAAGAATAAAGTTACGGCTGCCATCTTTGCTTTTTTCTTAGGCGGTTTTGGTGCACACAGATTCTATTTAGGCCAATGGTAGGGTGTTTTTTATCTGCTATTTTGTTGGTTATGGATACCGGGATTAATTGCTCTTGTAGAATTTATCTATTTCTTAGTATGCAATCCTAAAAAATGGGATGACAAATATAACGAAGGGATTCCAGCTGGGCCAAACGATAAAAACAGCGGTTTCTTGGTAGCGATTATTATTGTTATTGGTTTATTTATGGTCACGGCAATAATCGGCATACTAGCGGCTGTCGCCCTTCCTGCTTATCAAGACTACACAACAAGAGCAAAAATTGACCAAACCATTGTAGAGTCACAAGTATTGACCACAAGTATAGAACAATATTTTGATAAATATGACACTCTACCCGCTTCAAATACACATTTGGGTTATAACAAAATTTATCTAATAGATGAATCACATGAAGCAGTATTTAATGGTGAAGAGTTAATTATTACGTTTGGATCAGTAATATCAACCGTAGAAAATGAAACTCTTATCCTTACTCCAATAATCGAAAACAACTCAATCTTTTGGAATTGTACTAAAGGAACACTTAGAGAAAACTACAGACCCATTAAGTGCAGAAATCGGTAAATTATATTTTTTAAAGGAATACGTCGGGTTAAGATTAGAAAACATTAACCCGAACACAACTTGAATAACTAAGTTAGCAAAGCATTTACTAGCACAATAAAAATAATGTCTTCCTAAGTTTTATTGCGCAGTCCAGCCACCGTCAATTGTTAATGACGATCCGGTAATTAATTTCGCAGAATCACCACATAAAAACACAACTAGGTCTGCGATATCAGAAATGCTGACTTGTTGTTTAATGGCGTGTGCTTTTAGCAATACGTTTTTAATGGCTTCTTCTTCTGTCATGTTGTAGGTTTTTGCCAAACCGGGAAGTTGTTTGTGCATGAGCGGCGTATTTACACTGCCCGGACAAATGGCATTACAGGTAATACCAAATTCGCCCAATTCCAAGGCAACGGTTTTGGTTAAGCCAATAACACCGTGTTTTGCAGAGTTGTAAGCAGATTTATAAGGTGATGCCACCAAACCATGAACCGATGAGGTATTAATAATACGGCCCCAACCTTTTGCTTTCATGCTTGGCACAAGGGCTTTTAAGGTATGAAAGTTAGAGTTTAAGCTAATGTCGATAATGGCATTCCATTTATCTTCTGGGAATTCATCAATTGGGGATACGTGTTGAATACCGGCGTTATTTACTAAAATATCGACACCACCAAATTCCGCAACGGCTACTTCACACATTGCACGAATTTCTTCGGGTTTAGTCATATCGGCGTTTGAATACAATACGGTTACTCCGTATTCGGTTTCCATCGCACGGCGCTGTTTTTCAATTTCTTCAGCATCGCCAAAACCGTTAAGCATAATGTTAACGCCTTGTGCCGCTAACGCGAAAGCAATACCTTGACCGATACCACTGGTTGAACCGGTAATCAAAGCGGATTTATTTTTTAATTCCATAATAACGTCTCTAAAATCTTTTATGAATAATCGGGTTGATCGGTCTATTCGGTTAAATGTCTACAATAACGTATAAATCTGTAGCGTTTGTAAATATCTTAGCTTATTTTTTATTGGTAATAAAAACACCTACAGCAACAATGAGCACACCCACAATAACGGCATCTGATAGTTGCTGATGGTAAATTAAATATTCTTCTATGGCGGTAACAGGCGGTACCATATAAAAAAAGCTGGTTACGCTAGATACTGAGCTGTTTTGAATTAAATAAATTAAGATAAAGATAGAACCAAACGATAATACAAATACTAGCCAAAATAGAGCAAAAATAAATTCACCCGTCCATTGTACCTGCATTGTCTCAAACGAGAGTGCCAAAATGAGCATAACAATGCATGTTGTCGCGTATTGCAGAGCTGTACCAGTAATTGGATGCATTTCGGTACAATATTTCTTCTGAAAAATTACACCGTATGAGATTCCCATTAAACTTACGAATACAGCCAATAACGCCGCGGTAAGATTGCCACTTTCACCAAGATTAATCGCTAATATCTTTTCGGCAACCACAAAGCCAACACCACAAAAACCAAGGCATAACCCTATCCATTGGTAGCGCGACATGGATTCGTTTAAAAAATAACGTGCGAACAAACACGAGCATATTGGCTGTAAACCCACTATCAATGCAGCGACGCCCGCAGACATTCCTAAACTAATCGCGGTGAAAATTCCACCTAGGTAAAAACCGTGCAGTAATAATCCCGAAACCGAAATATTAAACACCTGCTGTTGTCGATTGGGCCATGGCGAGGCCATTACCAAAGCAATTGCGCACAATAATAGGGTCGCAAAACCAAAACGAATGAATAAAAAAGTAAACGGTTCGACATAAGGCAAACCGTATTTAGCACCAATAAAACCTGTACTCCAAAGAAGTACAAATAAAGCTGGAAAGAACAGTACTGAAAACTTAGTGGTCGTGTTCAGTTTTATACGTTGATAATTAAAAGTCATAATTTTAGCCATTATATCAAGCTCAAAAATAACATTTAACGATCAAAATGTTTTTCCGAACTACACCTTACCAATCGCAACATCCCTTTTGCGATGTGTATTGAAGCAGAAAAAACTAAGCTTGTGATCTTTTGCTTAGTTAACTCTTTAAACTAAAAACAGTTACTCAAAGCGGCTTAGTTTAAATAGATCGATGTCGTATTTAGTACTACCATGCTGAGCCAAGTCGGCCATAATATCGCCAATTACCGAACAAAACTTAAAGCCGTGTCCTGAAAAACCGCCGGCAAAATACACATTGGATGTACCCGGCAATAAATCAATGACAAAATGCTCATCAGGCGTATTGGTGTAAATGCACGTGGCTTTATCCAATAGCTTACCCGCAGCTTTCGGGAAGAAACGCACTAAACCTTCACGAGTTAATTGCTCATCCGCTTCGCTGACGTCACGATTCATGTTATCGGGATCAACCACTTCTTTTAAGTGATGCGCTTTACCAAATTTAAAACCCGTCTGATCAAATACCGGAAATCCGTAATAATGACCTTCGTTAACTTTTAAATTAAACACTGGGAAATGATTCGGCGAAAACACTTCGGGATCATTGGGCTCAAACCAACCAACAACTTGGCGTTCAGGTGTTGCAACCTTGGGCAAATCTTTTAGAATTTTTAAGAACCAAGGTCCAGCCGTTACTACTAAACGATTAGCAAAGTATTCACCTTTGTCGGTAATCACTTTTACCGAACCGTCGTTAGATTCGAAATCTAATACCTGCTCGTGATCGTGAATTTCAGCGCCGTTTTCTTTAGCCAAACGAATAAAGGCATCGATACACTTCTCGGCAAATAATACACCGCCATCTGGCTGATAAACCGAGTAGATATCATCAGGAAGGTTGTAACCCGGAAATTTTTCCGCAACTTGGCGCGCATTTAAAATCTCGTGTGGTAAATTGTGTTCTTCGCAAGATCGCTTAGAGCCTAAAAAAATCTCACTGTCTTCGTAACCGGCGTCGATTGATCCGGTAATTGCCAACAAATGCTCACCGGACTTTTCTTCCAATTTTCGCCACAAATCATAGGCTTGCTGAACCAATTTTACGTAATAGGGTTCTTGATAGTAGGCCATACGAATAATACGCGTGGCGCCATGAGAAGAACCCATTTGGTTAGGAATTGAAAAGCGATCAACGCCCAATACTTTTAAACCACGTTCTGCGAGTTCACAAATGGTGGCACTGCCCATGCCACCAACACCAAGAACGATAACGTCGTAATGATTAGGTGAAGCGTTATCTGTAGATGTGCCCATTGTAATTCCTTAATCGTGTAGATTTCTCAACAGCACTCAGCTAGCTGGGGTCAAAAACTCAAAAGATTCTTGCTTTAAGAATCGTGTGATGCGATTTTCCCACACGCCAACTTGGTCTTTATCACCCATTAAATAGTACATTTCACGAACAAGATCTAACGAAGATTTGCCGGTGAAGTCGTAATTATAGAAAGACCGTAATAACGTTTCTTCAGCTTCTTTTTTACGGTCTTGTTGATAAAGACGTAACGCAGAAACTAATTTGGTATTTAAATCGTCGTCGGTAGGCGTTTGCATGCCGCGAATCCAAGCTTCGTCCAGAACTTCTTGGCGAACCATATTTTCTAGATTTTCGTTTACATAGCAGTCGAAAACAATATGAATACGATCAGAACCGTTATTTACTGCACCGTGTATGTAATCTGCCGGATTTAATTTCCACAAGGCATCTTCATGCATGTGTACTTTGCGTCCTTCTAAAATTAAAAACGCCTCGTCATTGGTTTGCACAGGTAAATGTAGACGTAGACGTTTTTTGTCTTCTAGCTCTGAATAGTCGCGGTGTTCCCACAAACAAGCGCCTGGACGCAATAAATTTAAACGAACCCACATCAAATCAAGACCTAAGTCTTCAATGATTTTTTCCGTTTTAGGTAATTTTGCTAAAACATCCGTTGGTTCAGGTGTACAGTCTTTAATAAGTGTATTACTGCTGTCACCGTTACTGCTGTACAAAGACAATGAATGCACGCCTTCAGAAACGTACTCACTGTACGAGAAGTTTTTCCAATCTAAATTTGCTTCTTTAATTTCATCCGCGATAATTTTACTCACCCCAGCGTCAAATTTTTTAACGCGAGAAACAGCCGGCAAGAATTTTTCGATAGAATTACAGACATTATTTAACATAATATTTCTTCCTTAAATATATTTGTAAAACATTAAAATGCTGAGAAACAATATTTAAGGCAACACCCTAAAACCCTAAACATTACTCAGGTAGTGATTTATTTGTTTGAAATAGATTAATTTAAAAGTGACTTAATTTATTTTTTATACAAGGCTAAACAATACAGTTAGTGCAACTAAATTTTTATACAGACCAAAGCTATTTAATAAATTTAATAAATTTAATAAAATTTGAGTCTATTTATTATTATTCGAAACGATTTTGACCACTTAATCAAAATAAACTTAGATTTATTTGCGCACAGAGATACTTATCACCGTTTTATTTTTTGTATCGGAGTGTAGGACTAATTTATGACCGATAGTTTACAGTAACAAGATGAACAAAAATAAAAGAATGCTTTGTTAGAAAAAATTTAAACTTCTATTTTTAACTGTCTGACAGTTAGGTTGCGCATTATATTTATAAAAAACATTCTGTATTCTTAATAAAATATTTTTTTTGAATCAATTCACAAAGAATTTTTTAATTTAAATAAAACAAACCACAATAATGAATAATAAAAGTTATTATTAATACGAAAGCATTACTTCACATTGTAATCAACCAATCTTAGCCATCAAAAAAACATTCATTCAAAAATATAAAACTGCGTCCATTGATTTCAAATTAAATTTGAAATTTAGACTTAAGAAGTGAATTAAATGCTCGTGAGATTGATCGACTGAGGATTTATTACCCTAGCTGATTAAGGCGCGCAGTATATTTACTCATTGATTAGCCTCAATACTGACAGGAATAACAGCCTAGATTGTAAGCCTGTTCATTTACATAAATTTATGTAATTTCGGTTACATATTATTAATTTTCTAATTTTTACCAAATTAAATTAACGTTCAAAAATACGTTCACTTATTTAATGTTATATACAAACTATCGAAACCTTTGATTTACTCTTCGACGATGACATCGAAGGGAATAAATTGAAAAATTTATGTCTTATTTTTTCTTTAATTTCAATTAGTTACGGTGATTTAAATTACCAAACCCTCATCATGTTATAAGGGGTTATGGGTTAGCCTTTTTTATAGCATGGAGAAAAAATCAGTCTTAGAGAGTGTTTTTTACCATAAAAACTCAACATATTTTTTACTTACATCTAAGACCGACCTAGCGTCTTATTGTTCTTGCGAGCAAAAACAATTTGTAATAAATATTCCAGAGCTTTTGTTATCTCCCTGGAATTTACATTTGCGACTTTAAAAAATGAACTTTATTTTATTTTGTGATATTTCATTAACAATTATTAACTTGTTCATTTTACCTATTAAAAACATTAAAAAATAATTCTTAAATTACGGCGGCAAACTTCATTTATTACAAGCTCAATACGCTTCCGAGTAATCCCACACATTTTACAATCAGTTAAAAATATTCAAATAAATATATGTCACTATAGTCATGCCGGTCACGTTAATTACTTTAATTACATTAGTCAGCTTTAAATATTTTTACCCCAAAAATCTGAACAAAGAATGCAACCAACATATTTGTAAAATAAACTCATATCTGAACAACGGTAACTGTAGCTTGTTAAAATTCCAACTACTGTATTTTTTTGTCACAGATCAAAAATTGGGTCTTTAATGAAGTACAAACTCTAAACTAACCATTAATACCTATTAAATTAGGAACCTCTGATTAACCCTCATGAGTTAATCAGAGGTTCTATTTAGAAATTTCAGGCATTATTAGTAATTTTATAAAGAGGGCTGACTCTGGTTTTATACCGGGTTGTTATCAGAATTTTAAAGATACGTGCAAATAATGTTTGCACATACGATATTTTTTATAGACGGGAAATTTTATATTGATTGTAAAATAACGATTGGAATAAAACTTATTTATTCGAAATGCGATAATTTAAAGACGACTAATATCAAAAAAGCATATTTTATTCGGTTGCATCTAATGCGTAACTGATTTGATCCGAGGTAAAACCTCTGTACGACAAATAACGGTAACATTTCGCCTTTAATTTTGGATCCGTTTTAATTTGCTCTCTACTATCTGGTCCAAATTTTCGGTCAAACGCTAATTTCGCCAGCTCAAACCAATCGATAGTATCAGTTTCTAATGCGCTAGCGATGTGATGATTAGCCAGCCCCTTTTGCTTGAGCTCATTACGAATACGCAGTGGCCCGCGAAGTTTTGTGCTACTGCTACGAACAAAGGCTTCGCTGTAGCGCTCATCATTGACGTAGCCATATTCGATAACTTTGTTGAGGCAATGCTGAAGGGCATTGTAAAAGTCTTCTGTCGTTTGCCCACTCTCATCATCTGTCGCAAACTTATTGTGCAGCTTTTTTGTTAATTCCGAGGTCGAGTAATCACGACGCGATAACAAATAAATTGCGTAATCGGTAAACTTTTTAGGTAAGTCTGTTGTTTGCTTAAGGTCTTTGGGCACGAGATTCGATGCTCAATTAATCAATTTAATACAATAGGAATTTCTGGCTAACTTATCCTTGATTGAATCGAATTGCAAAATTAAACATGCTACTTCATATTTTTCAAACGCTCGATTGCTTATGAGAGACGCTGATTAACCTAGAGTTTCTCGCGACACAAGGATGTGTCGCCAATTTCAAGAACGGCAAGTGATTGAAATTGTGAAGAAATTGGAAATCACATTTTCAATTTCTTCCCTCTGATTAAATCAAGGATGAGTTAATCAGAGGTTCCTAGAGTTTCTTATCAATAAAAAAGCCGACATTTAAAGTCGGCTTTTTACTAATGAAAGTCTATTAAATACTCTGATTAACTCATGGGTGACTCAATCAGTAATCTTAATATTATTCTTCAACTTCAGAAGACTCTTCATCAACCTCGACGGCGTCATCTTCTCTACTTGTCTCAGGTAATAATTTTTCTCTAATTTGTAACTCAATAGTTTTAGCAATCTCTGGATTTTCACGCAAAAAGCGCATGGAGTTATTTTTACCCTGGCCAATCTTATCGCCTTGATAACTGTACCAAGCGCCGGACTTATCGATTAAACCGAGTTTTACGCCATAGTCGATTATTTCACCCAACAGGTTAATACCCTGACCGTAAAGGATTTGGAATTCTGCTTGTTTAAACGGCGGAGCAACTTTGTTTTTAACCACTTTTACTCGGGTTTCGCTACCAATGACTTCTTCGCCTTCTTTTACCGAGCCGATTCGGCGAATATCTAACCGTATAGAGGCATAAAACTTCAGTGCATTACCACCGGTGGTAGTTTCTGGAGAGCCGAACATCACACCAATTTTCATACGAATTTGGTTGATGAAAATAGCCAAACAGTTAGCGTTTTTGATATTACCGGTAATTTTACGCAAGGCTTGCGACATAAGACGAGCCTGCAAACCCACGTGATGATCACCCATTTCACCTTCGATTTCAGCCTTTGGCGTTAACGCCGCAACAGAGTCAACCACAAGAACGTCAACAGCACCGGAGCGAACCAGCATGTCGGCAACTTCTAAAGCTTGTTCACCGGTGTCTGGCTGGGAAACGATAAGATCGTCAACATTAACCCCGAGCTTTTCAGCGTAAATAGGATCCAGCGCGTGCTCGGCGTCGATAAATGCGCAGGTACCGCCTTGTTTTTGGGCTTCAGCGATGACTTGTAACGTTAAAGTGGTTTTACCAGAAGATTCTGGGCCGTAAATTTCAACGATACGTCCCTTTGGTAAACCGCCAATACCCAGCGCGGAATCTAAACCAATAGAGCCTGTAGAAACCGAAGGAATATTATGATGTTCACGGTCTCCCATGCGCATGACCGTGCCTTTACCAAACTGTCGTTCAATTTGGCTTAAAGCCGCGGCAAGTGCTTTCTCTTTATTGGCGTCCATTGATATCCTCGTGGGTTTAACGTTTTTTTGTTTCATAAGCTGCGTTGGTTCTTTAAGGTTAGAGTATCAAAAGCCGTAGCTTACAAAATATGACACCGATTAGTGAACCCAAGCGGCTGAATTCAGTTGCTTTAAATTATCACATGATACTGTATAAGAAAACAGTTATTGTTTATTTATACAGTATTTTTCATTAGCCATTACCCGGTACCATTTCGATCAAACCACGCAAGCTGGCCATGGTCGCTTGACGGCGAACTTCGGCTCGCCCACCGTTAAATTGAAAATGTTTACTAACAGTTTGACGATTACTTTTTGAGCTCCAGGCAATCCAAACTGTACCTATGGGTTTTTCTTTACTGCCGCCGGTTGGCCCCGCTACACCGCTAACAGCCACCGAAAAATCAGCACCCGAAGCTCTTAATGCACCCTCCGCCATTTCTTGAACAACGGCTTCGCTGACTGCACCGTGAGTGTTAAGTGTTTCTTCATTTACACCCAATTGTTGGGTTTTGGCTTGGTTTGAGTAGGTAACCCAACCCAGTTGAAACCACAGAGAACTGCCCGGAATTTCAGTAATTGCCGCAGCGATACCGCCACCAGTACACGACTCTGCCGTGGTACAGGTCAAACTTTTTTCTGACAATAGATTTCCCAATTGTTGGGCAAGAGATTCTGTCATTGATTTCATAATTTAAACTATCGGTTTCCTATCAGTACTTCGGTGAGGCGCGCTGAGAAGCTCGTCTCTGAGATTAGCTTCCATCAGTGAGTATATGTACGAGATACGTTAGACTATCGTGCTTTTATTTTCGAGCTCAAGTAAACCTTGAGCGGAACCGGTCGCAAATTGCGATCATTCATTCCAAGTAAACAATCAAATTGTCTTTATGGACCCACAAAATCTCCAAAACGCGCAAAATTTCTCCGCGATAGACACCGCCGATTTATCTCACCACACGCCGATGATGCAGCAATACCTGCGCATCAAGGCCGAGCATCCGCACGAATTGGTGTTTTATCGTATGGGCGATTTTTACGAGCTCTTTTTTGATGACGCTAAAAAAGCATCCGAGCTATTAGATGTCACACTAACCGCTCGTGGAAAATCCGGCGGCAATCCAACTCCCATGGCTGGTGTTCCGTTTCACGCAGCAGAGGCCTATTTAGCGAAGCTGGTTCGTTTGGGCGAGTCGGTTGCCATTTGCGAGCAGGTCGGTGATCCCGCCGAAAGCAAAGGCCCGGTCGAGCGAAAGGTTGTGCGGGTAGTCACTCCGGGTACGGTTAGTGATGAAGCTTTATTGAACGAAAATAAAGACAATTTATTAGTAGCTGTTAATGTTGTTGATAACTGTTTTGGAATTGCCACCTTAGACATTGGCAGTGGCCGCTTCCATGTTTTAGAGGTCTTCGGTGAAGAAGCATTATTGGCAGAAGTTGAGCGATTAAAGCCCGCCGAAATATTGTTTGCGGAAGATTTAGGTGGCCAGTACCTGCCGCCGAAAACACGTGGTCAGCGACCTCGCCCACCTTGGGAATTTGATTACGATACGGCTACCCGGTTGCTGTGTGAGCAGTTTGCCACCAAAGACTTATCGGGATTTGGCTGTGGAAATCTGAACGCTGCCATTGGCGCTGCTGGTTGCTTACTTTCTTATGCCCAAGAAACCCAGCGCACATCGCTGCCGCATATTCGCTCGTTAAAACATGAAGATCGCGATGAAGCAGTAGCCCTTGATGGCGCAACTCGTCGTAACCTAGAAATCGATTTGAATTTATCGGGTGAAGAATCTAATACCCTCTACTCGGTTTTAAATAAAAGCGCTACCGCCATGGGTAGCCGCTTGTTACGCCGTTGGCTGAATCGTCCGCTGCAAAATCTTGCGATTTTAACGGAGCGCCAAGATGCTATTGAGGCCTTGTCGCAAAACTATCATTACGAATCAATTCATCAGTCACTGAAAAATATCGGTGACTTAGAACGTATTTTAGGCCGCGTTGCGCTGCGCTCTGCTCGACCGAGAGACTTGTCTCGACTGTGTGCGAGTTTAGCGGTCTATCCTGGCCTGCAAGCGGATCTAAAAACGCTGGATACATCCGCAAAATTGCACAGTCTAAGCAACGAGATCGCTGAGTTTCCAAAAATTGTTGAGCTGCTGAGTAAAGCGCTCGAAGAAAATCCACCGGTGGTGATTCGAGAAGGCGGCGTAATTGCCAATGGCTATGACAGCGAACTTGATGAACTCCGATCATTGAGTACCAATGCCGGGCAGTTCTTAGTAGATTTAGAAGAGCGAGAAAAAGCCCGCACGGGAATCAGTACGTTGAAGGTCGGCTACAACCGCGTGCACGGTTACTACATTGAAATCAGTCGCGGCCAATCGGATTCAGCGCCAGCAGACTACCTGCGCAGACAAACGTTGAAAAATGCCGAACGGTTTATCACGCCTGAGCTTAAAGCGTTTGAAGATAAGGCACTCTCTGCCAAGAGTAGAGCGCTATCACGAGAAAAAGCGCTTTACGATGAGCTGCTAGAAATCATTAATGAAGATCTCATTAATTTGCAAATCTCTGCCGCCGCTGTTGCCGAACTGGATGTGTTAACCAACTTGGCAGAACGCGCATTATCGCTGAATTTCTGTCGACCCAAATTAGAAAAAACGCCGGGCTTAGACATTGTTGGTGGCCGACACCCAGTTGTCGAACAAGTGATTGATACGCCGTTTGTGGCCAACGATTTAAGTTTGGATGAGCATCAACGCATGCTCATTATTACCGGTCCAAACATGGGCGGTAAAAGTACCTATATGCGCCAAAATGCCTTGATTACTTTGCTGGCGCATGTGGGCAGTTTTATTCCCGCTCGGAGCGCGCGCATTGGTATTGTCGATAGAATTTTTACTCGAATTGGTTCGTCTGATGATCTTGCCGGCGGTCGATCAACGTTTATGGTGGAAATGACTGAAACCGCTAATATTTTGCACAATGCCACCTATCGCAGTTTAGTGTTAATGGATGAAGTCGGACGAGGCACCAGCACCTTTGATGGCCTGTCATTGGCTTGGGCCTGTGCGCATTATTTAGCAGAAAAAATTGAAGCCTTCACCTTGTTTGCTACCCATTATTTCGAGCTAACTCAATTGCCAGAGCAAATCACCACCGTAGCAAACGTTCATCTAGATGCAACCGAACACAACGATAATTTGGTGTTTTTACATCACATTCAACGCGGTGCCGCAAATCAGAGTTTCGGTTTACAAGTTGCCAAGCTCGCAGGAATCCCGCAGCCAGTATTAGCAATTGCAAAACAGCAATTGGAGCTGTTAGAAGCAGGCTCTACGGCGGTGAATAACCTTCCACCCAAAGTTATCGCAGCGCCAAGTAATACTGAAAAGGCTGACTTTTTTCAGGGAGATTTTTTCAGCAGCGCGCCACACCCAATTATTGCCGAGCTAGAAAAACTTGATCCTGATGAGCTCACAGCGAAAGCGGCGTTGGATTTGATCTACGCGTTAAAGCGAAAGTTAAAATCAAACTGACATCCAATTGCTAATAATTTTCATTTACCATAAAAGTTTATAATTATTCAATGGGTCGATAAACATTACTGGAAAAAGCACGTGCAAAAATTTATCGACTCTTGATAGAATGCCCCGCTCGAAATTTAGCAGATAGTTATTGGAGCCCACCATGACCTTCGTCGTTGGCGAAAACTGTATTAAATGTAAGCACACCGACTGCGTGGAAGTTTGCCCTGTAGACTGTTTTTACGAAGGCCCAAATTTCCTTGTAATTCATCCAGACGAGTGTATCGATTGTGCGTTGTGTGAACCAGAATGCCCTGTTGATGCTATTTTCTCGGAAGATGAACTACCAGAAGATCAAGCTGCGTTCCTTGAACTGAATGCAGAATTGGCCGAAGTATGGCCAAACATTACAGAGATGAAAGAGTCACTTCCCGATGCAGCAGATTGGGATGGCGTTAAAGGCAAGTTGCAGTATCTAGAGCGTTAAGCTTTTCCAGACTCTATCCAACGACAGACAATATCTGCACGTATGTCGTTGGTAATCTTGTTTTTAGTATTCCCGCAATAATTTTCCAATTAATTATCCAAAAAACTTAGTTCTTAAGTCTTCAGTTTTTTCAACGCAATCACTTCAATCTGCCACTGATCACCCTCTGTAGGTCGATAAACCCAGCTCACGTCAACGTTTTCAATATTGGCAGTATAAATGCGAGATTCATCAAATTGCTGATACTGCGGACGTGGATCTAAACCTAATATCGACGCAATTAAGGATTGGTTGTATTCACAGGAATCTGTTATTAATTCTTTTAACTCAGAAGAAAAAACAACCGGTAATTTAGTAGGCGTTGTATCGGCGAAACCAGAGCGCGCGTTAAGAATAGAATCTGCGTAGTGAATGTAGGGCTTTATGTCTAGAACCGGTGTTCCCTCAACCATATCCAAACCACTCACATGCAGCAGCACCTGATTGGGCTTAACCTCTACGGAGTCGAGTTTTACTACCGACAAACCAATAGGATTGGGACGCACCGGTGCGCGTGTCGCAAAGACGCCTAACGTAGCATTGCCACCCAGTCTTGGTGGACGCACCTTTGCACGCCAAGGTGTTTTCATACTTTGATCAAATACAAACTGCACCCATAAATGGCTGAACTGCTCAAGACCCAAAACCGCGTTTGGATCGTTAAACGGCTCAAACAGCTCAATAACTCCGGTCGCCTCTGCCACCAAACCGCTTTGTCGCGGCGTCGCAAATTTTTCTTTAAAACACGAGTGAACGACACCAATCGCCGAAAAGGAGTAGGTTACATTGGAAAAATTCTGGCTAGGCTTTTTGGTAGGCATAATCTGCAAGGCTAATGTTTCAAAAAAGGCATCCTACTGCTTTTTTATCGACAATCAACCACCATCAAAACGTATCCTGTTGGCAATCTTTAGAATGCAACCACTACCAATAATTGTTCGAGGATTTTTAAAGTGTTAAAAACACCAAAAGCCGTGCCTTTATTTACGATCAACAATGAGCTTAGATGCCTTCATAAGTTTGACTTGTGATGCGAGAAATTAATTAGCGGAATTAAGCGTCAAAGGACTTATTAATGACTCTTTCAGAATTGGATTAAAGATTTCCAAAAATAAAACCATAAAAAAAGCCGCAAAAAGCGGCTTCAAATTTTGTTAATTTAGGGAACTAAGATTGACTAGCTATGAATTAACTCAATATCCCTTATGTGAATTAAAGGCTAAACAAGCATTCGCCATCAAGACCTTGTTGTTCAAGAATATCGCGTAGGCGTTTTAATGCTTCCACTTGTATTTGGCGCACACGCTCGCGAGTTAACCCAATTTCTTTACCAACCTCTTCTAACGTACTCATTTCATAGCCACGAAGACCAAATCGGCGAGCAATAACTTCTCGTTGTTTTTCGGTCAACTCACCTAACCAATTATCCAAACTGTTGCACAGATCGCTGTCTTGTAACATTGAAGACGGATCAGAATGTTGATGATCTGGAATGGTATCGGCTAATGTTTTTTCTGAGTTAATACCAAGTGGTACATCCATTGATGTTACACGCTCGTTCAACTTCAGCATTTTTTCAACATCTTCGACCGGCTTTTCTAGCAAGGTCGCAATTTCATCGGGTGTAGGCTCATGATCGAGTTTTTGTGATAACTCACGAGCCGCACGCAAATACACATTAAGCTCTTTTACCACATGAATCGGTAAACGAATGGTTCGCGTTTGATTCATGATGGCGCGCTCGATGGTTTGACGAATCCACCAAGTTGCGTAAGTAGAGAAACGAAATCCACGTTCGGGATCAAACTTTTCAACCGCGCGAATCAAACCCAAATTACCTTCTTCAATTAAATCTAGTAAGGCAAGTCCACGGTTAACATAACGTCGAGAGATTTTTACCACTAATCTCAAATTACTTTCTATCATTCTTTTGCGAGAACCCTCGCAGCCTTTCAAAGCTTTTCTCGCAAAGAAAACTTCCTCCTCAGCGGATAAAAGCGGGGAAAAACCAATTTCATTGAGGTATAGCTGAGTTGCGTCTAGATTTTTAGCAATTTCGTCTGATTCGTCGCCAAAAGACTTTTTTGAATGATGAGAAAAAACTTCATCAGCAGAATCATCATCATTATCGACGTCAATGAAGTTGGCGTCTAAATCGGATACAACAAACAAGTTATCGTCAGCTTTAATATTAGAATTATGTATAGTCACTGCCATGATCTTAGCCCTGTTTATTTGATTAATACTAAAGAGCTCACCAACACTCTTATTCTGTGACACCCTGACTTTGGGATGTGAAGTCCTATAAATATTATTGTTGTTTGGACTTACCGCTAAAGCACATTCGAAACACACTACCTTTTGGGTAGAAACCGCAACGGATCGACAGGTTTACCACCGTCACGAATTTCAAAATACAGCTTTGGTTGACTAATCCTTTCGGAAGTTATTTCGGCAACCTTCTGACCTGCTTTAACTTGGCTCCCTTCGTCAACCAGAATTCGATCGGCGTGCGCGTATGCGCTGAGGAACTGTTTGTTGTGTTTTATAATGAGAAGTTTGCCATATCTTCTAAGTCCTTCACCCGCGTAGACCACGGTACCGTCTGCGGCGGAAACAACAGAATCTCCCTTTTTCATCACAAGATCAATCCCTTCACCTTCGGGGTCTCCAACCCGAAAATGCCGAACGATCGCTCCATGAGAGGGCCAAACCCAGTTGACCGAAGAATTTGAGGTGGTTTGCGAATTTTGTTGAGCGGGTGATCGCGTTAACAGTTTTGAACGAGGCGGTGTCGCCTTTTTGACACCAGAATCATTATTGGAAGTAGCAGACCGTGATTTAGCTACACTTTGTGTGTGGGTATTCTTGGAAGGGCTAGGTTTTTCGGGTAATGAGACCAAATTCAATACTTGGCCGGGGTAAATGTAGTAATCGGCGCCAATTTTATTAGCTCTTGCTAAACCTTTATAATCAAGTCCGTATCTCCAAGCGATTGAATATAGCGTTTCGCCTTTCGAAACAACATGAGTTGTGACATTTCTAGACGGTGGTTGCGATAATTCAATCACTTTTGCCGGCCGAGAAGGTGAACTGCATCCCGTTATGATCAGCGGGATGATCAAGATCTTGAACATCCTACCGCACATAAAAGCACCAACATTGAACAACGATAGTGTGAAATAATTCTCTTTTAGAATATCGCGATATAACGATTATATGCTTGAGACCGCTTAAAACTTGGCGGTCTATTAAGATAAATTCTAAAAAAAAATAAAAAAGAAGGTACCAAAAAGACGTTTTACTGATATTTACAGGTTTACTTTTCCTTTTCTTGATTTCAGTAGGCACCTTTTGATCTATCCTTAGTGACTATTTGGAGTGGCTGAGGACCATTTCTTATAAAAAAATTCAATAAATAGAACAAGTGCAAAACCGAAAAAAGCTAATATGAGTGCCTCGGTTAAGTAGGATGCTTGTCCAGATACTTCTGCGTATACATTGGGTAGTACATTTTCTTGAACGACCGGTATTGCATCACCATGTCGATCGACACGCACTTCATGCACAAGTTTCCAAGGCCATATTACATTGAGGGAGCCAATTAAAAATCCGGTCAACAAAGCCAGTGTCTGATAATGATACCGTGCAAGCAACCAGGACAAGAGCCTAGAAAAACATATCAAGCCTATTACACATCCGGCACCAAAGCTCGCCAGCAACACAATATTAAAGGTGGCAAGTGCATCAATAAAAATGGGATACAAGCCCAGCAGCAATAAAATAAAACTGCCGGAGATACCCGGCAAGATCATTGCGCATATCGCCACAGCACCGCCGAGCATTAGCACCCACCAATAGGCTGGTAAAGCTACCGGTTTGGCGATGGAAATACCCAATGCGACAAAGGCACCAAATGCCATCCAAGCCCAAATGGTTAGATTTTCAAACTTTATTTGTCGAACGAGATGCCACACCGACGCAACCACTAATCCCCAGAAAAAAGCCCAAACTAAAATTGGGTACTGATGCAGTGCTACATCTATCAGTTTTGATAGCGAAAATAGACTGATCAAAACGCCGCCAAAAACTGCCAACAGGAAGTTACCATTGATGGATTGCCAGGCCGCTTTTAAGCCTTGGTTTTTCCAAATCAATACGGTTTTTGGGCCAATACTTTTTAAAGAGTTAATAAGCTCTTCGTAAATCCCAGAGATAAACGCAATAGTACCGCCAGAAACACCGGGCACAACATCAGCCGCCCCCATGGCCATTCCTCGAACTACTAATAAAAAATAATGCTTAAAGAGTTTGGTCATGAAACTGTCGTCCTTGATACCAAGTAGATATTAATGAGAGAGTTAAAACGACAGCGTGGAGTTCCCACGCGGATGAATTGAAACGATAAACAGCAGAAGATTTAAACAGCCACATTAAAGGTGTAACGAGTCTAACGTGTTACACCGCCAAGTAATGGTACAAATTTTACGGGTTCTATTTTAGTAATAGAAATACTCTCATCAGGCTGGCGCTTGGCCACCGTTAGAATCTGTTGCTCTTGTCCGACTGGAATAACCAGCACGCCACCCACTTCAAGCTGATCAAGTAATTCTTGAGGAATCTCTGTTGGCGCGGCTGTACTGATAATGGCACCAAAGGTCTTTTCTTGCGGCCAACCAAACTGGCCGTCGGCATGCTTGAGAATGACATTGCGTAAACTGAGCTGACTAAGACGCTTTCGAGCTTTGTCTTGCAAAGGCTTGATGCGTTCGATGCTGTAAACCTGTTGAAACAGTTGCGCCAAGATTGAGGTTTGATACCCAGAGCCAGTTCCAATCTCAAGCACACTGGTTTTGCTGGTCGCATGTTCCAGTAATATCTCAGTCATACGTGCAACAATGTAAGGCTGTGAAAGTGTTTGTCCGTGTCCGATTGGCAGAGAAGTATCCTCATAGGCGCGATGACTCAGCGCTTCGTCGAGAAAAAGGTGTCTGGGAGTCGATTCGATAATCGAGAGTACTCGATTGTTGGTGATGCCCTGCTCGCGCAGTCTCTGGGTAAGACGTTGGCGAGTGCGCTGGGAAGTCATGCCAATTCCCTGATCATGCATCTTTAGAGTTTCCGAACATTATTGAATACTATGTAAGAATCGTTCCACGGCATAAGCACTGACGTTAATGCTTAAAGATAAAGTATACGAAATTTCACCTATTGAGGCATTGAAATTGCGCATTGTTTATCAAGATGTTTATATCAACGCGAGACACAATAAGCGATAGCTGCCATTTCGCGTAAAAAATCGTCTAGACCAAGACGATTTTTCACACTAGAACTGAGATTACGCGGAGATTTGTTGGTCCATAGATTGAGACGGCGCTTGCTGAGTTTTCTGAGATTTACCAACGATTTTTGCAGGCACACCCGCGACGGTTGTGTAGGCAGGCACCGACATTTTTACCAAACTTCCTGCGGCAACCTTCGCGCATTCTCCAACGACTACATCACCCAAGATTTTACTGCCCGCACCTACCATCACACCTTGGCGAATGGTTGGGTGTCTTTTACCGCGCCCACAACCGCTGCCGCCGAGGGTTACGCAATGGAGCATAGAAACATTATCTTCGATGATGGCAGTCTCTCCGATGACGATACCCGTAGCATGGTCAAACATAATTCCAGATCCAATCAGCGCGGCCGGATGAATATCAACGGCAAACATCTCTGAGATACGATTTTGAAAAAACAACGCCAGCGGTTTACGTCCTTCTTTCCATAACCAATGGGCAATCCGGTAGGATTGCAGGGCATGAAAACCTTTGTAATGAAGCAAAGGCGTAATGTAGGTATCGCAGGCCGCATCGCGATCAACGCATGCTTTTATATCTTCCAACATCGAGATCTCAATACTCGGATCACTCGACAAAGCCTGTTCGCAAACTTCACGCACCAACATTGCAGGAAGATCAGTGCTTTCCAGAAGCCCGGCCAATATGTAGGTAATGCTGTGATTAAACTTGTCGTGTTTAAGTACAGTACAGTGATAATGACTGCCCAATTCTGGCTCTATCAAACTCATTTGCTTAGCTTCAGCGCGAATGGTTTCCCATAAATGAATTAGGTGATCAGGCTTTTGTTGGACTCTTAACAGTTGCATGTGCGGCTCTGTGTTAGAAATTGTAGGGCAGATGTGTTTAGGATAAGTCTCTTGCGCAATCGATGCCAGCATGAATGATTTACAGCAGCCTCTGGGTTAATCAGAGGTTCCATAGACTCGCCACAGCAATTTAACCGCAGTTATTTATATTCATTCAAGCTTAATGATGCGCAACTTGGTTAGGCATTGAGCCCACACGGATGAATCTCTCGTAAATTTCCGATAAGTGTTCGAGTATCGTATCTTTCAACAAAATATCGGATACCTCAATTAACCGGTACAGATAGGACAAATCAAAATGCTCCTCGAACCTCTGTGCTGCAGGTGCAAAACTCAAATGCCACGGTTCTGGCGCAATACCAAACTGTGGATCATTAGCAAACACTGGTTTTGTGTAGGGCTTATAAAAACCACATTCTGGATTCTCACTTAACCAATGTGTTAGCCACTGATGAAAGTTTCCAAAGATGCCATCTTTAGCTGCTTCTTTCTGGGTCAACTGTACAGAATAATCTTCACTGCAAGCGCTGGCATCAATAATATCAACGTCTGTACCCCAGTGATGTCGAGAGGCGCCCGGTAACGCCGACCAACGCAAAATAGCTTGGGCTAGCTCCCAACCACTAAGAGAATCATAAGGAATTGGCTCTTCATTGGCGTCTAAAATCACCCGTGCACCTGCAGCCTTTCTATTCCAAATTGTCATTTGGGTATCAAAACTACGAAAACCACTATAAACCTTCAATTCAAAACCTTGACTTTTTGCTGCATCTGCTAAAATTTTAAGTGAAGGTAAAACTTTCGGATGAAGTAAACAGCCAAACGGATTGTCCGGGCCAGGTTCAGCCAGGTGGGATATGGTTTTTCCTACACAACATTCATCGAATTTCATGCCTTTAACCGCCATCTTGTAACCGTGTTGCTACCTTAGGTAACAGAAAAAGATTGTGCATCGCAAAATCCTTAACAAGTATTTACCCATAAACTTTCTAAGGTGTAACATAACAATTCGCTATATGGGTAAGTAGCAAAAAAGTTCGTACTTTTTATAATTTTTTAAGCTTGATAATAATAAATAAAGGCTAATTTATGAACGTTAACAATACTGACCTTATTCACCTTAAGAATATCGGGGCTGCCTCTGTAAACATCCTTCACGCTGTAGGTATACACAATACCGACGATCTCAAAGAAGTCGGTGCCGTTGAAGCGTATGTTCGCATCAAAAAAAGAGGCATTAATGTGTCTAAGGTAATGCTCTATGCATTGCAAGGCGCTCTTCAAGACAGGCATTGGAATGACCTAGGCCCAGACACCAAAGCTAAATTGGTTGCCGAAGTAAAACACCTGTCGGGCAATGCCGCTGCCATGCTTGCTGCCGAACACTAACGTCTTCGTTAACGTAACTCCACTTCATTCATAAACCTTGGCCAACAGCGCTATAGACAGACCTTGTCTTGGCGCTGATGCCAACGGATTCAAATCTTACATCAATCGCCAGTTTAGCCTTTTTCCAACTGTTCGCTTACACACGTAATGCAAGTCTATCGGTAAATGTGCGCTCGAATAAAATAAATGAGAATAATTTGCAAAAACACTTTACATGCAAATGAGATTTGTTATCATTAACTCATCGAGACAATGTTTCGATACAGAGGAAACCTTACTCCATGGTCTCTTCTCCTTAATCAGGCTAATCACGGTTTTCAGCCAGTCCATTTGGACTGGCTCTTTTTTTGAATTTTATTCCCTCGCCCCTATCTATAACGCTGAGAACACACTTGCAGGTGGATTCCACTAAAACTGTTGGTTCTGATCTGCGACGGCGAATCTATCGCCTCAAGTCTCTCAATTCAGACTTTTCCCATTTGAACGAAGAACCCAAGTACTATGAAAATAAATACTTCACAGTCAAATAAACTACACTCGTTTACCTTTTTGGTTAGTATTTTTCTGCTGAGCTTGTGCATTCAGCCTGCTTTTGCACTTACCGACGACGAATTAAACAACATCGAAATATTCAAATCGGCAAGCCCTTCAGTTGTATTTGTCACCAATAATACCTTGGTTAGAGATCCCTACTCTTACAATGTCACTCGTCGTCCTCAGGGTACGGGTACAGGTTTCGTTTGGGATAACTCAGGACATATAGTTACCAACTTCCACGTGATTGATGGTGCTCGTGAAATCACAATTACACTGTCTGATCAAAGCGCGTGGAGTGCCAGTGTTGTTGGTTTAGCACCTGAGAAAGATATTGCTGTTCTAAAAATTGATGCGCCCAAAAAAGCCCTAAAAGCCCTCCCCGTTGGCGATTCTGAAAATCTTCAAGTAGGACGAAAAGTTCTCGCTATTGGCAATCCATTTGGGCTTGACGCAACACTGACCACAGGCGTGGTCAGTGCATTAGGTCGAGAAATTCAAGCACCGAATCAACGAACCATTCAAAACGTTATTCAAACCGATGCCGCAATTAATCCTGGTAATTCTGGTGGGCCTTTATTGAATTCCGACGGCGAACTCATTGGCGTGAACGCCGCCATATACAGCCCCAATGGCGCCAGTATTGGTATTGGCTTTGCCATTCCAGTTAACGCGGTGAAAAAAATTGTTCCAGAACTGATCGAATACGGCCATTTGGTGAGACCGGTAATGGGAATTGAATTGGCGCCTGTATCTTGGGCGCGCAATAATAATCTACCCGGCATACCGATTTTGCGAGTTTTTCGAGACGGCCCTGCAAACAAAGCTGGCCTTGAAGGTATTGCGACTAATCGTTGGGGAGCAACAACGCTGGGTGATGTTATTACCGCTGTAGACGGCATTCGAATTGATAATCTGGATGATTTATTGAGTGTACTTGAAGCTCACAAGCCCGGAGACAAGGTCACAGTGAGCTTTATCCGCAACAATAAGCCACAAAAAACCTCTGTAACCTTAATTGCCCCACAGTGACATGTGAGTCGAGCCCGACAGGAATTTGATTCACTAAGATTTTTGAGCAGCACAGGGATGTGCAGTTCGCTCAATCGCTTCAGAATTCTTGCGCTAATCCAGTATTTAAATCTTAAGGCTTTATGCCACTAATTCGGTTGGAAATTGATTAATCAGAAGCTTTTACAAAATGATCGGTAATGGGCGCGTGAGGCGAATCTCTCGATCGGAGATTTCAGCTCGATAAGCTAACACTTCAACACCCTGAGCCACTGCTTTTCTGAGGGTTTCACCGTAAATCTTATCGATACGATCGGCAGGTGAAACACTTTCAATACCCGAATGCTGTACGCAATAGAAGATCACTGCTCGCTTGCCACGATCAACCAAGTTCATAAGCGCTTTTAGGTGTTTTGTCCCTCGTTCCGAGACTGAATCGGGAAAAAAACCTCTTCCTTCCTTTATTTGCTGATTTTCTGTCTCACCACCGTCACCAAGCAGAGTCACGCTTTTCACTTCAACGTAGCATTCTCTGGGATCGCGCTTATGACCGGTCAGTAAGAAATCAATTCTGCTGTCCAACTCGGGGCATTTTATTTCAGGCTTTATGGAACTATAGCTGCGTAATTCTCGAATGACACCGTCGCCAATCGCTTCAGCAACTAACTTATTCGCCCTTGAAGTATTAACTCCGGCGAGGTGTCCCGAAGGTGTGGTAACAATTTCTAAGGTTTCAGGATATTTTCGCTTTTTATTGTCCGACAGCGAATACCAGCAACGGCTATCGGATTCTATACAATTACGCATTGAACCCGTATTGGGGCAATGAATGGTTTTGAGCTGCCCGTTACCACAGTCAACATCCACTAAAAACCGCTTATATCGCTTAATTAAAGTCGCTTGATTAAAAGGAGGATTAAATCTCATAAAAAATTGTTCAATACAGGTGCAATAACAACAAATATGCCTTCAAAATACCGTAATTGGTTACTAAAACACAGATTTAAATTCTTAGCAGTAATAACCGAAAAAAATCTGTAGCATAAATTAAATCTTTCTGGTAGCTTCCCTGCCTCTAAAATTTAGGCTTGAAAATTCCTCAGTAAACCCAATATCCACGGGTCTGTGATTTCTATAAAGAGGCGTATAAGAATGCCAAACTCATCTGCATCAGACAAAGTGACATCATACGGAGTTGCGCCGTACCAAATTAAACCAGACGAAGAGTATATGAATGACGCTCAACAAGAGCACTTTCGTACTATTCTGCTAGCCTGGAAATCAGAGCTCATGGAAGAAGTCGATCGTACGATGAGCCATTTAAAAGACGAAGCTGCTAATTTTCCTGATCCAGCAGACCGCGCCAGCCAAGAAGAGGAATTTAGCTTGGAATTGCGCACACGTGATCGTGAACGCAAGCTCATCAAAAAAATCGACTCTACATTAGAGTTAATCGATTCTGGTGATTACGGCTTTTGCGAAACCTGCGGTGTAGAAATTGGTATTCGTCGCCTAGAAGCGCGTCCAACTGCAACCTTGTGTGTAGACTGCAAAACCATCGATGAAATTCGCGAGAAACAAATCGGCGGCTAATGTTTAGCAGCTAACTGTTTTTCGAGTTTCTATTAATTACAGCAACTGAATATTTCTATTATCTGACGTTGCTGTAATTATGTTCCGTTTTATTCCATTCCATTTAATTTACGAATCCGTTTTTAATATTTTTCTGCGATTCTAAATGCTCTCGCTAAGTCAGTCGTTTAAAAATCAGTACCGTGTAGAAACAAGCACTTTAAAGTTCTTTCAAGAATAATTTCAAACAACTTGCTCCGCGTACTTATCGTGCAAAAAACACTAAAAAATCCATCCTTAAACAACGCTTACTGTGGACGATTTGCACCATCTCCTTCGGGTAAATTGCATTTTGGTTCTTTGGTGACAGCATTAGCGAGTTACCTTGATGCAAAATTCAATCAAGGACGTTGGCTGGTTAGAATTGAAGATTTAGACCCGCCAAGAGAAGAAGCCGGTGCAAGCAAGGCAATCTTATCGTCACTCGAAGCACACCACCTCCACTGGGATGGCGAGGTTGTGTATCAGTCTCACCGTTATGATTTATACGAAAATCACCTTGAATTATTGACTAAAAAATCGAGAACATTTCGCTGTAATTGCACTCGTCAACGCTTACAAGAATTAGACAATCGCTACGACGGTTATTGTTTACGACATCCACCACCAACACAAAGCCCCAGCGCAATTAAGTTTGTACCGGAGCGATCTGAAATTGTGGCTATCAACGATTTAATACAAGGTCGATTAGAAACCGTTGTATCCAATCCAGAAGATGTTTTTGTACTGAAACGTAAAGACAATTTATACGCATACCAATTAGCGGTTGTGTGCGACGATATTGAGCAAGGAATTTCTCATATTGTAAGAGGCTGTGATTTACTGTCGACAACAGCAAATCAAATTCTGCTGTACCAGAGTTTCAATACAATCGCACCAACTTTTGGCCATTTACCCGTTGTGCTCGGCGATAATCAGCAAAAACTCAGCAAACAAAATAAAGCTAAGCCCATCAACGACCAACACGCTCTAAAAAATATTCATCAAGCTTTGGATTTCTTACGACAAAAACCACCAGACATTAAAGAACTTAGCTCGGTGGAAGAATTATTAACGTGGGCGGTAAAACATTGGGCTCTCAATAAAATTCCGCAACAAGAAGGTATGATGTTTGAACCAACACTATAAAAAACACGCTTAAATTAAAGGTCTACTAACATCAAGACGCATTTAGATAACGGTAACAATAAGTTACTGGATTTATAAAGAAATTGGCGTTTGTATTTTACATTGCCAATTTTTAGCTAAGTCGAAGAAACACCAATCAACAGCTGTAAATACGCGTTAAATCTTCGATATACGTCCCATGCAAAGCTTTGGTACGCTATAGCAACCTCTGATTATCTCAGCCATGATTTAATCAGAAGACAGAAACTGGCCCGGCAATTTCATATTTCTTCACAATTTCAATCACTTACTGTTCTTGAAATTGGCGGCACATCTTTGTGTCATTGAGAACTCTGGGTTAATCAGAGTTTCCTATAGAAATTAATAATAACTTTAAGACCTGTGCTGCCATGCATCAATCAACCTTAACCCAACGTTTATTAATCTCACTGTTACTCATTACTACCTGTTTTTCTCCGGCGATTTTCTCTTGGATTCAAAGTGAATCCGGCAATTGGTATCGCTCTTTTATCGTGTGGTTTGTGGTAATCGTGGTTGCATTCCTATTGCAGCGTGAAAAAGGACATAAGCCATGACGCTGAGCCTTTTCACAATATTGTCGTTAATGATCGCGTATGTAGGGTTGATGTTCTTCGTCGCCCACGCCACCAACAAAGAATGGATTCCAAACTCCATTATCAATCATCCAGCGACTTACATTTTATCGATGGGCGTTTTCAATAGCGCTTGGTCTTATTACGGATCGGTGGAATTGGCGGAAACTTTTGGACTGGGTGCACTGGGCTTTTATATTGGTGCTGCCATTTTATTTTTGTTTGCACCGGTAACCTTAGCGCCTTTAGCAGAATTAACGCGTCGATTTAAAATTCCTTCGCTGGCAGACCTTTTGGTTTTTCGATACCACAGCCAACCCGTTGGTATTCTCGTTACCTTTTTAAGTTTATTGGCATTATTACCGCTGCTGGCAGTGCAAATTCAAGTAATCGCCGACACCACAGCAATTGTGACCTCGTCTAATGACATTAATAACGGCAATAATAATTCGCTCACCAAAGATGTAATCGCCTTTGTCTATTGCCTGGGCATTGCCGTATTTACTCTCACATTCGGCGCCAGCCGACTTAAACACAAGGGCTTATTCGTTACTCTGGCGGCTGAATCACTCATCAAACTTGCCGCCATGATTACAGTTGGTCTGTTAACGATATTTGGCGTTTTTGGTGGTTTTTCGGAAATAGACACCTGGTTGATCGCACATCCCGAAGCGTTTAATGCCTTACATAATGCCCACCCAAACCAAAGCGCTTACGCACTGTTAGTGGTATTTTTAACAGCCACCTTAGCGATGCCACACATTTTTCAAACTTCCATGGTGAATATGCCCATAGCGCGCTCAATGCGAATCACCTCGTGGGCATTTCCGGGCTATTTATTTGTTATGGCCTTCCCTATTTTTCCGATCTTATGGGCCGGGAAATCGTTAGGTGTAGAGTTACCTACCGAATATTTCACCTTAGCCGTTCCTTTGGCGTTAGAGAAAGATTGGATCACGGCATTTATCTATTTGGGTGGTATTTCTGCGGCAACAGGCGCCTTAGTGTCTGTTACAGTCGCCTGTACGGTTATGACGCTAAACCACATCGTTTTGCCGTTCTCTACCTTGAGTAATCAACTCGACCTGCGATTAAAATTAATCAGGCTTAGAAAAGTCATTATTTGCGTTATTTTTGCCACCGCGTATCTATTTTTCTTGTCATTGCGTGGCCGACAAGGCATCACCGATCTTGCCTTAATTGCTTTCATCCAAGTTTTGCAGTTTTTTCCGGCCGTATTTGCAACACCTTATTGGGCAAGAGCCAACCGAGTGGGGTTAATGGTTGGAGTTGTATTGGGCTCTATCATTGGCCTGTTAGGACTGTTATTACCCACCCTTCTAGAGTTTAAGGTTTACACACTCCCGGTTATTGGATCGGTTTCGGTGGGCATCGAGGTTTGGGACAAGGTTGCGTTTATTTCTCTGTTCGTTAATTGCTGCGGATTTGTGATTGGTTCACTGCTAACTCAGCAATCCGCCGAAGAACGCTTTAGCGCCTCGCTCTGTACCGAAGACGAATTAAGTCATCCGGTTCGAGTGATTCTCGACGTACACAGCTGCGAAGAAATTCGAGACCGGCTCAGCCAAAGACTTGGCCCAACCATGGCAGAAGCGCACATCAACAAAGCCCTTGAAGAGTTAGGTATTAACTTTTCTGAGCGCAGGCCCTATAGCTTGCGCCGACTCAGAGATCGGCTTGAATCGAACCTTTCCGCAGTCATGGGTCGTTCAACCGCCAAAAGCGTAGTCGACAAAAGCCTGCCCTTTCGATTACCCGAAAAAGACGGCAGTACCGACATCAATCTCATTGAGTCGCGTCTGCATCGCTATCGAGATCGACTCACGGGTTTATCGGCGGAGCTGGATAACTTACGCCGTTACCACCGTAACACGTTGCAAGAACTGCCTTTGGCCGTGTGTTCTCTGGGCGCCGATTTAGAAGTGCTGATGTGGAACCGAGCCATGGAAGAGATCACCGGCATTGAAGCCAGCGGTGTTACCGGTTCACATTTGAAAGATCTGCCTGAACCCTGGGGCGATCTTCTCTACGACTTTTGCCAAAGCGATTTACGCCACCAACATAACTTGGTCATCAAACTTAAAAATGCCAAGCACTTTTTCAACCTGCACAAGGCAGACTTGAGCAGCCCGTCCATTTACGACGGTGTCGATGGTCAAGTGATTCTTGTCGAAGACGTTACCGAACTGAAAAAACTTGAGCAAAAGTTAACGCACAGCGAACGCCTTGCCTCTGTGGGCCGCTTGGCAGCAGGTGTTGCCCATGAAATTGGCAACCCGGTCACAGGTATTGCCTGCCTGGCGCAAAATCTTAAGTACGAAGATGAAAATCCTGAGACCTTAGAAACAGCGGATCAAATTCTGTCTCAAACCGATCGCATCAGCCGTATTGTGCAATCGTTGGTGAGCTTTTCCAGAGCGGGTGATCTTGAAGGCAGTGGTTTTTATCCCATTCCTCTGCACAAGTGCGCCGAAGAAGCCATTCACTTATTGTCTTTACAGAAAGACCACACCGAAGTCGTTTACACCAACAAAATTAATCCCGAATTGATCATCAACGGCGACGAGCAAAAACTCATTCAGGTTTTCATTAATCTGTTATCCAACGCCCGCGACGCCAGCCAGCCCCTCGATGAGATCGAAGTTGAAGCTGCCCAGATCGAACGTTTTATCGAGATTTGGGTAACCGACCGAGGCGAAGGCATTAAAAAAGAAGATCAGGAAAAAGTGCTGGAACCGTTTTTTACGACCAAAGACCCCGGAAAAGGCACAGGCTTGGGTTTAGCCATGGTTTACAGTATTGTTCAGGAACACGGTGGCAGCATAGAAATTGAAAGTCCAGTGCACGAAAGTACACAATCCGGCACGAGATTCATCATTCGCATACCGAATAGGGTTGAATCTATTGCGCAGGCACCGCAAACTTAACCTCCTTTGTATTAACTGCCAGTTGATGGACTATGAGCAAGATTCTTGTCGTTGAAGACGAAGCCATTATCCGAACGGCCCTGCGTAAGCTGCTGTCTCGCCATAAGTACGACGTTAGCGAAGCAAACTCTGTAAAAGAGGCCGTTACTAAATTTCAGTTGGCAGATTATGATCTTATTATCAGTGATCTACGCCTACCCGGTGCACCCGGTACCGATCTTATTAAGCTTTCCGGTGACGTTCCTGTACTTATCATGACCAGCTATGCAAGTCTTCGCTCAGCGGTAGACTCTATGCGCATGGGTGCTATCGACTATATCGCCAAACCGTTTGATCACGACGAAATGGTCGCGGCCGTTAAAAGAGTCATTGGTAAGGTCGACCGATCATCGGCAGGTAAAAAGAACCGCCCAGTTACTGCCGTGAAAGGCATGATTGGTACAAGCCCGGTCATGCGAACGCTCTACGCCAAACTTGCTAAGGTAGCCCCTACGCCAGCAACAGTGCTTATTCACGGCGAAACTGGTACCGGAAAAGAATTGGTTGCCCGCTCTCTACACTCTATGAGTCCAAGAGCCGAGCGTCCTTTAATCAGCGTCAACTGCGCGGCAATTCCTGAAACACTTATTGAATCTGAACTTTTTGGTCATGAAAAAGGCGCGTTCACCGGTGCCGCCGCCACTCGCGAAGGACTGGTCGCCGCTGCCGATACAGGCACGCTCTTTTTAGATGAAATTGGCGAGCTGCCACTTGAGGCACAGGCTCGGCTATTGCGGGTTATCCAAGAAGGCGAAGTTCGCCCCATTGGTGCCATTGATTCACGCAAGGTTGATGTGCGTTTGGTTGCCGCCACGCACAGAGACCTTAGAAAACTCTCTAAAGAGGGAAAATTCCGAGAAGATTTGTATTACCGTTTAAACGTAATTCAACTTCAGCTCCCGCCGTTGAGAGAGCGTGGCAAAGATGTGGTTACCATTGCCGAAGCACTGCTTGAAAGATTTTGCGATGAAATGGGCCAGGAGCAGAAAAAACTCAGCCCCGAAGCCATTCAAGCCATCAGTACCTATAACTGGCCAGGAAATGTTCGAGAGCTAGAGAACGCCATTCAGCGATCGGTGATTTTAAGCGAGCCAGGTGAGGATATTTCCTACGAAATATTAGGTATCGATCTCGATCTGGTCAAAACAGACACGCCGGAAAATTACGAAGACGATGAACTATCGCCGTATTCCCACAAAGCCTTAAGGCCCAAAAGCGTCAGCACACCCGGAACAGATCCCCAAGAAGATCTATCGCTAGAAGATTATTTCCAGCATTTTGTACTAGAACACCAAGAATCCATGAGTGAGACCGAACTCGCAAGAAAGCTTGGGATTAGCCGCAAGTGTTTATGGGAAAGACGCCAAAAGCTTGGCATTGAGCGTAAGAAAACACTTTCAGCCACAAAGTAATAGGCGACGAGTCGTAGATTTAAGCGACTCGCAATTCGCATTTCAATTCATTCCACCTCTTATCTACCCTTCAGATTCTTTCTCTGTTCTCAGTCCTTGTTCCTTCACTTCTCGATCAACGCCATTTGATCAACTTTCATACTGACCAACCTTGACAAAAGTCAATTGCCAATCACAGTCGATAATACGTGCGATTCACAACACATGGACTAAGCTTATCGAACTAGGAGTGTTACTGAAAAAGTTACCTCCTGTTACTCGCCGTAAAGTGTTACCCCGCTCAAGATGAGGTAACAGATTACGGGATAATAGGTAACGAATTGAAAATAGCGAAATGAGATAACAAGGTGTCAAAAATTTGTAACTTATTGATAAATATATAAATTTTAAAACTGGCACAGCGAATGCTTTATAGCTAGTATAATAAAAACAATAAATAATAAAAATAAATAACAACTTACATAACAACAATAAATAATAACTAAAACAGAAATTACAATAACAACAATAAATAATAATAAAAGAAATTCATTAACAACAATTAATAATAAATACCAACAACAACTAAACTTGAAACTGGAGGCGATTCCTCCAAATGCGAAACTAAGAAGCAAGGATGCCAAATACTTTCACACTATGGACAACCGAATTAAAAACGGGGGAGTGATTACTCTCCCGGTTTGCTTTCGTCTGTACACCTGCCTAATTTAACCAATTCCTTCATTTGTATTTGCCGATAATTTCCACCAGATAAAACCACGTGATACACTCGCCCACTTATTTTTACTGGCGTCTAACTCCTTTATAGGTACAGCCAAGCGCCGCGCTCACGGTATCGGTCATTTAATTTAATACGCATGCTAAAACGGTTAATCAACCTCTTCACTGGGGCTAAAGACAGTTCCAAATCAACAGTTTACAAAAACTCTGATCACAATCTGTCATCTGAAAAAGTCAGCCAAGCGGCTCTTAAAGTCATTCAACGCCTTGCAGATTCGAATCATCAAGCGTATTTAGTAGGCGGCGGTGTACGCGACGTACTTCTTGATGGCGATCCTAAAGATTTTGATGTCGCGACAGACGCCACTCCCGAGCAAGTTCGCAGGCTGTTTCGTAACTCCAGAATCGTTGGCCGCCGATTTCGCATCGTTCACGTACGATTTGGCCGCGAGATTATTGAAGTTACTACCTTCAGAAGTGACCATACTGGCGAAGAGGATCAAAAGCTTTCCTCTCGATCAGAAGATGGCATGTTACTCAGAGACAACGTCTTTGGTGATATCGAAAGTGATGCTAGACGCAGAGACTTCACCGTCAACGCGCTCTATTTCAGCCCAATTACTAACGAAATCTTTGATTTTACCGGCGGCGTTAACGATATTAACGACAAAACTCTGCGCATCATTGGTGATCCTCAAACGCGTTTCAAGGAAGATCCTGTTCGAATGCTCAGAGCCGTTCGCTTCTCGGCCAAGCTCGGCTTTACCATCGAATCCAAAACCGCAGCGCCTATAAAGTTGTTGGCTCCAGCAATCACACAGGTTTCATCGGCTCGATTGTGGGACGAGAGCTTGAAGCTGTTTATGTCCGGTTACAGCTTACCCATTTTTCACAAACTCGAAGAGTTTGGCTTATTTGCCCAGTTATTTCCCGGCAGTGCAGAACAAGTGCAAGCCCGTGCTAGTTTCCGCGTCTTTTTTGAAAACGCCATGGCAAATACCGATACTCGTATTCGATCAGGCAAACGCGTAACACCGGCTTTTATCTATGCCGTATTACTGTGGCCCGAAATTGAAGCTCGAATAGAAACTCTTAAGGCTGAGAAACTGACGCCAGCAGAAGCAACGCATCAGGCCTATCAACAAGTGTTATCGCGCCAATGCCAATTTATCAGCATTCCAAAGCGCTTCAGCACCACCATGCGTGAAATATGGGACCTACAAGCGCGACTACCCCGCAGAGCAGGCCAGCGAGCCTTCAGAATTATGGAGCACCCTCGTTTTCGTGCCGCCTACGATTTCTTACTGTTACGTGAGCAATCGGGTGAAGATCACCAAGGCTTGGGCCAATGGTGGACGGATTTTCAAAATGCTAACGATGTCAATCGTGAAAAAATGGCTAACGAACAGCACAGTAGAGGCAGAAACAACTCTAACTCTCGACGCCGACCAAGACGCAAATCACCGTCAAATTCTCCCGACGTAAACTAGTTGAGTTATTCATGTCAGATAATCAGAAATCCATGCAGCCGATAAGCGTTCAAAGGCTGCATACTAAATCTGTTTTTAAAATCATTTTCGTCGGCGTAACGGTGTTTATGATTCCTTTGTTTTCAGTGCTGGGTATTTTAGCGTCTGTCGGCTTGCTGGATTTTTACATGCAAGGACAACCTGTAACAGGTATCAAGGCGCTTTTTATAGTGCCGCTGGCTGGTGTATTTTTGTCTCTATTTTTAGGCGCGCTCTGTTCGGTTTTTGCCTCTCTTGGCTTAATAATTTACGGAAAAAACGCAGCCTTACCCTGTACTACTACCCTCCTGCTAACGAATAAACTCTAGCGTTTTTAATAATTGAGTTTGATTACGGCTATGTTTTTCAATTTATGAATACTGCCTACATTGGCCTTGGCGCTAATCTAGATAACCCCATCGCACAATTAACCTCTGCGGTTAAACAACTTTCCGAGCATCTCTCTATTGAGGTGCTTGAATGCTCTAAAGTCTATGATTCCGATCCCGTTGGCCCTGCCCAACCCAATTACACCAATGCGGCCCTAAAAATTAGCACCGAACTTTCAGCGCCTGAATTGTTGACCGTTTTACAGACGGTAGAAAACGATCACGGTAGAGTGCGAATTGAACGCTGGGGTGCGCGTACATTGGATCTTGATTTGTTGCTATTTAACAACCAGGTGATTCAATCAGATTTTCTTACGGTTCCGCATCCGAGGCTTCACGAAAGAAATTTTGTGGTTTTTCCGTTGCTGGATATCGACAATAACCTTGCCTTACCCGATGGCACACCGTTAAATTTACTCAAAAAAAACCTTGGTAATGCGGGATTACGACAGCTCGACAATATATCGCTGCTTAATTTTTAACACATAAGACTACCAATATATGGCCAATAAATACGCCATATAACCGTATAGGAACCTCTGATTAACTCGTCGCTGATTTAATCAGAGGACAGAAATTGACGATGCGATTTTCAATTTCTTCACAATTTCAATCACTTACCGTTCTTGAAATTGGTGACACATCCTTGTGTCGCGAGAAACTCCAGGTTAATCAGAGTTTCCTATAAAAATTAGAATTATTAAAACCGCGTTTAAAATAAGCTTTGATTAATACCCTGATTATTTGCTCTAAGCTTTTTTAACGTTAAGCAAGCACGCAATCAATCTTCGCCACATCAGCGAATAAAGTTGCACAAAATAGTTATTGAGTTTTGCGTCAAAAGCGAGAAACTCATCTACAACTCGCCCTACACCGGCGACACTATTGATTGAATACATGGGAAACTATCATGCCCTACGGAAAACCCACACAAGAGTCCGCTCTTACTAAACCCGTTAGCATCACCACCTTGAGAAAGATGAAGTCCGAGGGCAATAAATTTGTCTGCGTTTCACTGTACGATGCACCTATGGCAGCCATGGCGCAGAAGACCGGCATAGAATTACTGCTGGTTGGCGATAGCTTAGGAATGACAGTTTTAGGGTACGACGACACTATTCCTGTCACCATGGAGCATATGATTTATCACGTTGAAGCTGTAAGACGCGGTAACAATAAATCTATGATCATGGGCGACCTGCCCTTCATGTCTTACGCAACACCCGAACAAGCCATGATAAATGCCACGCGAATCATGCAGGCCGGCGCGCACATGGTAAAACTGGAAGGCGGTGAATGGATTGCTGAAACCGTAAAAATGTTGACCGACCGAGGCATTCCCGTGTGTGGGCACATTGGTTTAACGCCACAATACGTGAACAAATTCGGTGGTTTCCGTGTGCAAGGTCGCAACGAGCAACAAGCCGAAATTATTTATAATGACGCGCGCATGCTAGAAGAAGCCGGCGCCGATTTATTGGTTATGGAATGCATTCCTTCTTCACTTGCCAAAACCATTACCGAATCTCTCGACATTCCAACCATTGGTATAGGTGCGGGTAAAGATACCGACGCACAGGTTTTGGTTATTAACGATATTTTAGGTCTTACCGAGAAACCACCTAAGTTTTCCAAAAACTTTTTGGAAGAAACCGCTTCGATTCCCGGTGCATTAATGAAATACGCCGAAGATACTCGAAATGGAATATTCCCAGCGGAAGAAAATATTTTTGTGTAATACAAAATACGTTTTTTAAATTTTATTTCCGTAAAAATTTAAAATTGTCCCGTACGATTTGAACCTCTGATTAAATCAGCGACGAGTTAATCAGAGGCTCCTCAAATAAAGCATCTTCTAGCACGCCACCCAAATTTGTACTCTGCATCGACGTACAAATACACATCACACATATTTTTTAAGTTACTCAATCAATCAGCCCAAAAATTAAGCGCAACCTGACCAAGAGCTGGTGCCAGACTGACCCGGTCCTGACGCCACAGTGACAGACAACTCAGAAACTTTGCCAGGAGCAAAAACCTCTGTAGAGAGAAGCTGATTTAACAGATAGTGCGAAAACTCTTCCA
The DNA here is from genome assembly GCF_054658275.1 of Sessilibacter sp. MAH3. Lineage (NCBI taxonomy): Bacteria > Pseudomonadati > Pseudomonadota > Gammaproteobacteria > Cellvibrionales > Cellvibrionaceae > Sessilibacter > Sessilibacter sp. MAH3. Next base: position 128,414 of record NZ_BAAGIE010000012.1, read on the forward strand.
CCGTTGTATTTCTAATCGGCAAGAGTTGTGTATCCGCTTGTAGGAATCGCATGGTTTCCTTATGAAATTGAACCACATATTCGCCAGCATTTGACTCGATGATTAGATGCGGCGATAACTGCGGCAATATCAAATATTCATCCAATTCAGCGCAACACTTTTTAAGCTCGTCTTTGTAAACTCGATAATTAGAGGCTAAACCGTCGTCGCTCACTGATACTTGCATATCAACCGCAACCGTAAAATTATGACCGTGCAAACGTTCGCGCTCGGTGGCCGAAAAAATCGTAAAATGAGCAGCAGAAAACTTTAAATACTCTTTACTAAAACTCAATCGCACCACTCGTGGGTGTTGATCTTCCTGCAAGGTTTCTCTCCCGCCTGTAATGATTTTTAGATTCACATTCTAATACGCAATTGCGTAGCGAGTTTCTCACTCATAACGTGACGGTAGCTCAGAACTTGAACTCTTAGTATTCACACTGAAGAAACACTCAAGTTCAGTAGTTTATGCCACGTATGTGTAGCTAATACTTGAGAATTCATTATCGGTGATTCGTTTCTAAATTTCATGATCGAATGGCTGTTCACTTTACTCAACACACAAATTTGAGCGCCACACCAAGTTATTCCCCACCTAAATAGACTATGTTAGTAACCACTGCCTTGTGCTTTTAAGTACTAACAAAAAGCCCAGAAAATTTCGTCTAGAAGTAAAAATTGTCCACACCTGTGGATAACTTGTGAAAAAATAGTACATATCTAGTGTTTACATTTTTTTAAACCACTAGATATTGTGTTACCTGTCAATATTGCCTATAGTTCTTGGTGTGCGCTGTACACACAGACAAGGAAAGACAACTTCACGACGAATGCTTATTTCTCCAAAGTTAATCAAGGTTATATCGAATCAAACCTGAAACTCTGCTCATTCTGTTGTTACACACTTTTTTGATATCGCCGGCGAGCGATCAACCCAAAATCCGTACCTTCAACCGACCATTTAAATGGCAAAGGATTTTCACACCATGTTAAGTTGGGATGATTTCGACACGAACGAATCGACTCCAGTCAAACCAAAACCTCAAACCGCAAAACCAGTTGAAGCACCAAAGCCAGCTCCCGCTCAAGAACCAAGCAATAAAGTATCAGCTTCAACCGTAGCCTCAGGCGCAGGACTAGAGACCGCTGTGGCTAAAGAAGCTACCTCAGCCGCTAATGTTGGTGAATTTTCGGCAAACGTAGAAGCCGCATTAAAAGCCATTGCCGAAGCCGATACGGCTCCTGGTTTAGAAGAACTTGAAATGGGCGCTGCACGCGTTGAAGTTGACGACAAACGCATGATCAACTGCCGCGCAGATCTTAACCAGTTAGTACCGTTCAAATACGATTGGGCGTGGCAAAAATACCTTGATGGTTGTGCAAACCATTGGATGCCACAAGAAGTTAACATGAACGCAGACATCGCCCTGTGGAAAAACCCTAAAGGTTTAACCGACGATGAGCGTTTGATCGTAATGCGCTCGTTAGGCTACTTCTCTACCGCCGATAGCCTTGTTGCCAACAACTTAGTACTTGCCATCTACCGCTTAGTGACCAATCCTGAGTGTCGTCAGTACATTTTGCGCCAAGCGTTTGAAGAAGCTATCCACACCCACGCTTATCAATACTGTATTGAGTCTTTGGGCATGGATGAAGGTGAAGTATTCAACATGTATCGCGAAGTACCGTCTGTTGCGGCAAAAGCTGCATGGAGTATTGCCCACACCCGAGGTTTGAGCGATCCGAGCTTCACAACCGGCACTCCAGAAAGCGACCAAGAATTACTGCGCAATCTTGTTGGTTTTTACGTAGTGACTGAAGGTATCTTCTTCTACTGTGGATTCTCTCAAATCTTATCCATGGGTCGCCGCAACAAAATGACCGGTGTTGCCGAGCAATTCCAATACATTTTGCGCGACGAATCTATGCACTTGAACTTTGGTATCGATGTTATCAACCAAATCAAGCTAGAAAACCCACATCTTTGGACCGAAGAATTCAAAGCTGAAATCATTCAAATGATTCTTGAAGGTGCTGAGCTTGAGATTCAATACGCTCGCGATACCATGCCGCGCGGAGTATTGGGAATGAACGCGGCCATGATGGAAGAGTATCTGCACTTCATTGCCAACCGTCGTTTATCGCAACTGGGTCTTCCAGAACAGTATCCGGGCGCTGAGAACCCATTCCCTTGGATGAGTGAAATGATGGATCTTCGTAAAGAGAAGAACTTCTTTGAAACTCGCGTTATTGAATACCAAACCGGTGGCGCACTTAACTGGGGAGAATAATCTCCTCAATTTCGCAATAGACGAGTACTTTCTCGTCTATTGTCGTTCGAATTCAATCATCAACTTAGTGACAAATGCTCACACATTCAAAACTCCTCTAAGATCACCCATTACACAGTCATTCTCGTCATAATTCTTCGTTTTTCTTGCACAAATAGATCATTAATAATACAAAAAGATCAAAATTAGCACACAAATGTCAGCATAGCTTTCACACCCAGCAATTAAAAATAACCTCCCAATGCTAATTTGTTCTTTCTCAAATCGTATTTCATCTGCTAGCAAGTGAGATATATCTCACAAAAAGACCAGAAATATGCGCCTGTTCACACTTTCACTTTGAAGTGATAATACAAATCACAGGGAGGTAATCAAGGAAGACAAGAGACCAAGGTTAGGTCTGAAAAGGATTTTAAAAAGAGAGTTTGCCACGGGAAGGCAACACGGTCGTTTGATGGACCAAGTTAGGTAAAAATACAGATAAAAACAAGGACAGTAATACAATAGCCGTACGGAAGCGGTACTTAGGTCTTTATAGCAACAGAGGATTGTTGTTATCCAAAAGAACTGGATTCTTCGAAGCAGGATGCTTCGGGTCATGGACGACCAGGTATCTAGGGGGCTCTTTATTAGAGCCTTTTTATTTTCAGCTCTTCACCAATAAACTTCATTCTTCTTTTTGTTAATCAAGCAGCTTCTTAAAGCCTGTTATCACACAACTCACTTCAATTTCAAAACCTCGTTAACAAATCCAATATCCAGTACCAGTGTCTTTAAAAGGCCAGCAACAGTAATTGATCAATGTGTCGGGAGAATTAACTTGGCGAGATAGGATAAAGTCTAAGCAATAAGAGTAAAAAGACGAATGGCGCCAGCACTCATTTTGAGCGCCAGCTAAACAGTGAACAATAAATACTCGGTCTGAAATTACGCAATGCGTGAACTCACAGGTTTGCGAGTTGCTACAAAGGTCTCTTGAATCAGCAATGCGTCGTTAAGAGCTCGATGAATAGGTTGACCAGACTCTTCGGTAATACGTTTTTTGGTCAAATCCCAATCTTCAATTTGGCTTTCAGAAAAAATCGCCTCTATTGGACTGATACGAAAATCACGATTTATTTTCACGGCGTCAAATAAAGTATCAATCCAGGGCTTATCAACAACCCAAGCATCACTGTAGACAGTCTGACCCGATAAAATGTCGTTCAATTCTTCGGCAACAACTCTGGGGGCGTAGCCTTCTTGAAGCAATTGATCCCGTGAAATGCCGTGCAGCGCTTCTGCGCTGGAATCCCAATGTGTCCAGCTGCGCAAAGGTTTAATCAGACGAGACAAACGCTGACCTGAGGCCAAGACAATTCCCACTTCGATAGGATAGCTTTGAAAGCCAAAACCCGATGCTTCTATATCTATTACTGCTGGCCTAACAGGTCGCGCCAGCTTAAATCCATTTACAATTGTTTTATTTTCCATGTTTACGCATTTCTTCATTCAAATAATTCTCACAATTTTGAGAATCCAGCAAAGACGTTCGATATTATTATTCTTATAGACACGTTTCGTGCCACGAAATTCTATACACATTATGTGTGTTTAACTTCTCGATAATCTCGCCATTTGGAAACTAAACGAAAAACCTTAGGCTTACATCAGGAATTTCCCACAATAGAAAAAGAATATCTGCGACACAGGTCGCGAGTAAGACATACATAGACCATTGAGGACAAGGAACGTCAATAATTGAACAAAGAATACCGAAGTTGTATGACGTTATTTATCGATTTATAAGTCAGTTTATTTAAACCTAGAAGATTATTCCGGGTATTGCCAATAAAGTGGAATAATTTATCGATACTTTTACAACGTAAAGACGCGCATTACAAAATGAGGGTCAGATTTACAAAATAAGAACATACTTGAGAGTCATTGATTAAAAAAATATCCAATTGTAGAAAAACCAGACCATTTTCAATCAGTGAACATCTCAGTATGTCTAAAGAAGACTTTAAGTTATTCAGAAATTCTTAAAATCTTATTTCGTAACCGAATATAAAACTAGAAAGTCTGTTGAATTTTAATAAGAAGTAGCATCAAACTAAATTTGGAAATCGCGTTTTCATTTATGACCCGACTCTAATTCACTGCACCTCTTAAAAATTTTTAGCCAATGGTTTAGCCAAAACTAATTGCACCGTGCTGATAACTCTTTCTTGAAATCCACCCTGACAATAAAATAAATAATATTCCCACATACGTTCGAACATGGGATCAAAACCCAGCTCACGAACCTTGTGAATATTTTTTTGAAAACGTTGACGCCAATTATCCAATGTTAAAACATAGTCACCGGTAATATCGGTTAACGAAACCATCTGCATATTAGTATGAGCACGTATATTTTTTGCGATAATTTCTATGGAGGGTAATACACCGCCGGGAAAAATATACTGTTGAATAAAATCGGTAGACTTTCTCGCTTTATCGTAACGCTGATCAGCGATGGTAATTGCCTGAATAAACATCAAGCCGTTTTCTTTGAGCAAACTAGAACAGTTTGAAAAATACGTCGGATAGTATTTGTGGCCCACCGCCTCAATCATTTCGATAGAAACAATCTTGTCGTACTGACCTTCTAGTGTTCGATAATCTTGGCAAAGTACGGTCACGCGATCACTGAGACCTTCCCGCTCTACTCTCGCCCGAGCGTAAGCGTATTGCTCTTGCGAAATTGTCGTCGTTGTTACTCTGCAACCGGACGTTTTAGCGGCGTAAATTGCCATACCACCCCAACCGGTGCCAATCTCTAATAAATGATCTTGCTCTGTTAATTTGAGAGCGTCACACACCGACTGCATTTTAGTGACCGACGCATCTTCTAACGAAGATTGATGATCGTTAAAAACCGCAGAGGAATACATCATGTGATCATCTAAAAACAACTGAAAAAATTCATTGCTCAAATCATAATGGGCAGAAATATTCGCTTTAGAACCATGAATATTGTTACGTGATAAAAACTTGGAAATTCGACTGATTAACGCATTTAAAAATCCCCAGCGGTGATCCATAGCTTCGCGCATGTGTTGATTGCGAACCATTAGACGCACAACATTGAGAGGATCGGGTGAACTCCAACCCTCAAGCATGTACGCCTCACCTGAACCTACCGAGCCACGAAATAAGGCCTGACGATATGCCCATCCGTGATTAACCGATATTTTGGCAACTATCTCTGCGTCTTGCCTAGGCTGACCAAAGGTGTAGGTTCTGTCGCCTTCGGTAAGAATTAAATGCCCAACCCGAATACGTTTAAATATTTTGAAAATAGTTGAACGTGCTAGATTATCTAAAAATAAAATATCTTTTTTATTGACCACACGGGTTTCATCAATACTAATGGCTCTCATCAAGGCCTCGCTTTCAAGTTTTTGGGATGAGGTTGGACAGGTATTTTTTTAACAAATATTTTTAATGCTTGCCAATAGATGCCAAACAGCGCTTTGAATGTCATTATCGGAAACTGAAAAAACGTTCTTTGCAAATTTTGCGCAGTAAAAGGAATACGTCTTAAATTTATGGTGGCATCGAAAATGACGTCTTCACTACCGCGATTATTCACCACGTTTTCGATATTAATATGAACATTATCACCGGGTGAAATACTGCACCAACGGTAGAACATATTCATACCATGAAAAGGTGACACATGAAGCTTTTTTTCAAATTCAAAATCTTTGAGATTTCCGCTTTCATCACAGGTTAACAAATACTGGGTACGTTCGCGCCATGGAGTATTGGTAACTTCTGCAATAACGTATTTTGGTACCGAATTATTTTCATCAAAAATAAAATAGCAAACTATAGGATTAATGATAAAATTAAAACATCGAACATTTGCCAACATTCGAATGGGCCCGGAAAGATTTTTTATTCCCCGATCGGCCAACCATTGGTAAATTTCGTTTTTCAAGTTACTGGTGTTATTTAAAAAATAATCTTCACGACGCCACCGCCAGAACCAGCGTCCGAAACCGCGTTTTTTATCTGTCGAAAATAATCGACTGGTTTGGCTTAAATCAATTAATTCATCTAAATCCAAATAAAACATAAACACATCATAACCGAAGGAATGATGTTTTGGGGCAAAGCGGCGATGACGCACCTTCCCGCAATAAATGGCCGACTGAAATTCCATTAAATGTTTAATTTCTCGTTAATTATTGGTTAGCGGATTCCGTGTTTATGTGACACGTAGCAACCTGCACTTTCTGCAATAAAGCATCAGCTACACGTTTAGCACTGTAGACGGCATCTTCGTGAAAGCCATTTCGCCACCAAGCACCGCAAAACCAAGTTCGATCGGTATTAATGTCCTGCCAAGATTGTTGGGTTACTAAAGCTTTTTTGCCAAAAGTTGGATGACTGTACTGATAGCGACCAATAATTTTATCGGGATTTATCGCATCGGTATGATTTAAGGTTACGCAAAAATTCCGCTCACTTTGAATATTCTGAAGCGTATTCATGTGATAAGTCAGCACGGCTTTGTCTTGTTCGAATCTTGTCTGGTTATTTGTTTTGACAAGACGATAATTCCAACTCGACCAAGTTGATTTATTCTCCGGCAACAGCGACTCATCCCAATGCAAGACTACATCATTTACTTGGTAAGGAATGTTGCCGAGTAATTCGGTTTCTAAGGTAGAGGCGTCTGTTAGCGCCGCTAATGTTTGATCACTGTGACTGGCAAACACTATGTAATCGAAATGTTGTTTTTCGTCGTTGACAAAAAACTCAACACCGTCTGCAAGTCTTTTAACATCGGTAACCTTGGCATTGGTGTAGATTTTATCGGCAAAAAACTGCGTTAACGGCTTAATGTAGCTCTTTGATCCACCGCTAACAACATACCACTGAGGTCTATTTTTAACACTCAACAATCCGTGATTTTTAAAAAACTCGGCGAAAAAAAGCACCGGCATATCTAGGCTTGCCTGGGTTGATTTCGACCAGATGGCACTGACCATGGGAATTAAATAATGACTCAAAAATCGGCTCGCAAAACGTTTGCGATCAAGATATTCACCGAGACTTTGTTTAGCATCGAGTTTATTCAATGCTAAATCGGCCAAAATAGTTTTATTAAAACGAACAATGTCCGCCAACATTTTCCAATGTTTTGAATTTAATAAATTACTGCGCTGGGCAAACAAGGTACTTAAGCTACCACCACTGTATTCCAGCCCTGTGGTTTCGCACGTGACACTAAAGCCCATACTTGAAGGTTGATATTGGACGCCGATCTCGTCAAGCAGTTGCATAAATAGCGGGTAAGTCCAATCGTTAAAAACAATAAAGCCAGTATCTATTGCATAATGCTTACCGTCTAGCTCGAAATCTATAGTCGCAGTGTGACCACCAATACGCGAGTCAGCTTCAAAAATATGCACATCAAAATGTTTGTGCAAATAATATCCGCACGATAATCCTGCTATACCTGAACCCACTATCGCTATTCGAGGCTTAATTACACGGTCTAAAATGGTTCCGGTCATAATAATTTTTTAATTGCCGATATTTAATAGGAATGAATACGCAAAAAAACGCAATAGTATCTAGCTTATTAAGTGGTGCTACAAATTAAGCGGTGCTAAAAATTAAGCGTTGCCACCAAATAACAATTACAATAAATTCTAACTCTCTCACAGGTACAACAGGGTTTTTTACAAGCAAATCCCCTTAGAATCTCTGAATTAATCAGAGTTGTTTTTTGAAGCAAATTACTTTTCTGCAAAAAATTCGTTAAATATCTTGGGCTCTTCGCATTTTTCGCGCAATAGGACCAAACCATAAGCCTGGAAACCAGCGATAAATACGTAGCATCCACAATAATCTTTTGGGAAACACAATTGATTTTCTATTTTGGGCGATACCGGTACAAATAATGTCTGATGCCTCTTCTACAGAAATTAACGTCGGCATGGGAAAATCATTCTGTCGAGTCAAGGGCGTATCTACAAAACCCGGAGAAATTGTGATCACATGAATACCTTGAGGCTCAAGATCGATACGCTGACATCCCAACCAATATTCGCACGCGGCCTTGGATGCACCGTAAGCTTGTGTTCGGGTAAATGGCGCCTGTGCAGCCATTGAGCTAACACCGGCAAAAAACGCCTTGGATTCGGACTTTTTTAACAACGGCACAGCAATTGATAAAGTCCTGATCATCGCGAAAAAATTCACTTCAAATACGCGACGGTAAATAGCTTGCCCTGTTAAAGGATCGTCCAAATATTCGCAAATACCAGCGGCGGCGATAACTCCGTCAAGGGTGTCCGTAAAGTCACGAAAACGCGATGGCAATGATGCCCAGTGAGCGTCGTTGGATAAATCAAAGCTCAAAACAACAATGTTGTTAGGAAACTGCTGCTGCAACTGCTCTAATGCAGAAGTATTGCGACCGCTGGCAATAATTAAATTGTTCTTCGATGCTAAATCTCTACTTAATTGCAGTCCTATTCCTGACGAAGCTCCGGTAATCCACACGGTTTTTTCGGTGAGAGGGTATGCCGATTTACTGAACATCACACATTTACCCCAAACGTTTACGCAGCCAAATAACCACGCGCCCTAAAACAGGAACGTGTTCGTAAAGCATCGCCCCCATGTCGTAGTAGTCAATGTGCGAAATAATTTTTTCGTTATTGAAAACTAACCTAGAAGTACCTTTAACGGATATCTCTTCGCCTCGTGCTAACTTTTGGTGGCTGAATTCCATGACCCAACTCACGAACACAATATCATCGGTTTCGACGATGTCTTCAAAAATGAATCGACAATAATTTAACGACGGCAAGAGCTTGGAAAAGTAGCTTTCAATACCACCAATACCTTCTACTCTGTGTACTGGGTCAATGAACACGGCGTTCTCGTGGTAGATGTGCGGTAGATTTTGAATAAGCCTGGCATCGAACTCAGAGTAAGCCGATAAAAATCTCTGCATCGCGGGTTTGCTGGCTAACTGATTGATGTCGAGCGCCGTATTCATAGTTCCTCTCTGGCCTGCGCACCTTGGAAATCGATATATAAGATCTATACGCGGTATCGCGATCATTAGATCAATCAAACCATCACAATCAAACCAATGCTTTATCGCTTCGAGTTCTTAGCCACTTCGAATTCTTAGCCACTTCGAATTCTTAGCCACTTCGAGTTCTTAGTCGTTACACACCACCCACACACTAAAAAGCTTCTCAGGTGAAGATAATGCCTAAGCTCACCGAGTGATCGACGCCATTCCCACACAGGGCCAATATTCCCACACAGGAGAGTGAAACTGGATCGTCCACATTAGTGGAACGGCCATACCGTCAGTTTAGTTCAAACAATCGTTAACAATGAGTCATCCATTAACAATCTCTCTGCGTAAAAAGGTTCGATGCAACTCCTAACTGGCTCCTTTGTGTTTGAGTTGTGCTGACAATGACGGTTTTTCATGAAAAGAGAGAGTTTTCGTGCTAGCTTCAGGCAATGACCTACCTAAAATTAAAGCCAAAGTGACCGATAGAATCGACCCACCAACAAGCGGATCGCAAAACACCTTGCGAGACGATACTTGGAGCCAAACGCTGCTGCTTGTCGCCCAGAAGGACAGAAAGGCCTTCGAGCGATTCTTCAATCACTATGTTCCTCTGATCAGGGGTTATTGCCTGTCTAAGCCTGTGCCCGATCAATCTTCAAGCCTGCCCGATGAGCTGGCTCAAGAAGTTATGATCAAGGTTTGGCAAAAAGCCAACACCTTCGACCCTAAAAAAGCCTCCGCCAGCACTTGGGTTTTTACCCTTGCCAGAAACTGTCGAATTGATTTGCTGAGAAGATCAAATCGACATATCGCGCAGCCGCTGGAAATTGATGATCTTTGGGCCGATGAAGAGGAACATACACCCGTTACTCACCTACAAAAAGCTCGCGATAAAGACCTGATCGCCAAAGCTTGGCAAGTTTTGCCAAAAGATCAAATTCAAGTCATTCGTAAGGTGTTTATGGAAGGCAAAACGCATCTAGAAGCAGCGGAAGAAATGGACCTTCCCCTGGGAACCGTGAAATCACGTGTGAGATTGGGTTTAAAGAAATTACAGTTGATAGTTGCAAACAGAAGTAACGAGGTTGATCAATGATTCGCCACCACCCAGACATTAACTTGCTGCTTGAATACAGCGCGGGTTCCATCGATTCGGCGGTGGCCTTAAGCGTTTCGGCGCATTTGCACTATTGCGAAAGCTGTAGAGAACAGGTCAATCGCTTTAACCAACTCGGCGGCATTCTCATAGAAGAACTTGAGCACAGCAGTTATCAACCCGAAAACGTTAACCTACGAGCAACTCCCTCGATGTTGCGGCCTTTAGATCAGCTTTTTGATTCGGTAATGGCGCGTGTCGATGGTATTGAAAATCCGGCGACTGCATCAGAAGCTCAAGCCAGTGAAATACCCATTGCCGTTGCCAGTAAAATTAGACGCGATCTGCCTACAAACTTGGCCAAGTTAATTGTGAAGCCTCGATTTTTAAAATGGCGTCGTGTGGCGCCTGCCATGCAAATCGCTCATCTCAAAACCGGACAAAACCGCTGCGAGGTTTCGCTTATTAAGATCGGCGCCGGTGGTCGTGTGCTGGAACACAACCACAAAGGTAACGAGTATACGGTGGTACTGCGAGGAGCATTTTCAGATCAAGACGGCATCTACAGCGCGGGTGATTTCTTACACAGAAAGCCCGGTGACGTTCATACACCCAACGCAACAGCGGATGCCGACTGCCTGTGTTTAGCCGTGGTAGATGCGCCGTTGAAATTTACAGGCCTACTGGGCTGGTTAATTAATCCTTTTGTTCAGCTACAACCTGGTTGAAATTTGTGCGAAAGCAATCAGCGATAATGACTGTTCAGAGCATATTTATACTCACAGTGTATTCACACTTAGGAAGTTTCTAAAGGAACCTCTGATTAACTCATCCTTGATTTAATCAGAGGGCAGAAATTGAAAATGTGATTTCCAATTTCTTCAC
>NZ_BAAGIE010000013.1:0-131708 GCF_054658275.1 Sessilibacter sp. MAH3
ATATTAGATTATTCATTGATAAACGGTATTCTCAAATAATAATCTAAATATTTTTAGGTTAATCAGAGGTTCCTATATTTTAACCAAAAAATCATCAACATTAAATTTAAAGCTATCCGTAGCTTCTGCATTAAGTACTATTTCTCTTAAGAAAATAAAATGCATGTTTAATCCATATGCGAAGTAATTCATGATAACGCTTAAATATTAACTCCGTAATAACCGAGAGTACAGTGATGTCGGCTTATACCAAAGAAATACTAAACTGAAACCATAAAGCTTTTAGGACCAAGCCATTTTATTTGTCTATATATGTAAATGATCTCAGTCTATTTTACACCCAAACGTTCTGCCTGTTCTGTTAGTTTAGTTTTCTTTTTCTCTCTATACGTGTCAGATAGAATATAATTAGTACTCAGCAAGGATAAATACTTATCTTTTACTCCCAGCATGATCGACACTCTATTCTGTTGAATATTTTTATGTATTTCACTAATTTTTTTAGTTATTTCATCATGTTCCGCCTGATTAATTTCTATTGCACTCGTTTTCTTTAGCAGGAAAAAATTTCTGAGTATTCTAGGAAATAACCTTAAAATAAAATCTGGCTTTAATTCGTTGTGAATTTGATAAAAAAATGACATAAATCCAGCATTAAAAACAAAAAACCTGTCCTCGGGACTGCAGTAACGTTTATCAGTGTTTCCATTATAAATTTTTTCGTAAATATCCTTTATCGCCAAACCTATTAAATCAAACAGAGCCTCTTGGGTGAGTTTCGATTGAAATTTTTTAATAATTGATTGAGTCTTTTTTCCAAATGTTATTATAACTCCGAAAATTCTACCTCCAAAATAGTCTGCCCACGCTTCAATCGCAGTAAAGTCCATACTTTCTGTATCTTTGTAATCATTATGTTTATTCAAATAATGTGCACACTCATGACACACTATTATGGCAATAAAAAAAACATCTGAAATATTATTGACTGTAAAATCACGAAACTCCCCAGACATTCTAATTTTAGAGTTCTTTCCTGACCCAATAAAAGATGCATGCTGTCTGGCGGCGTCGCTATATTCATAATTAACTCTAAACTTAGCAGAGTAATAAAAACAGGATTCTAAATCCGAGAAAACTGCTTCGGCTACGTCTTTTCCAGTAATCATATTAAAATATCCCAGCTCTCCGAATCTAACACCGGTATTTACGGCTGGCGCAGCGAAAAACCAGACCGACGACATGCTCTTGTTACACTATCACGACTAGTTTATGTTTTTTCTAATCAAATCAGGTATAAATCTCTCATTTATACCTGCTAAAAAAGCTATTACGAAAATTGCATAAATGTTATCGCTAGCCAAACCTAAAGCAATATTGGCTTTAGCACATATTGCGACCATTGAACCGAATATTACACCCAATAAAATTCTTGTGATTCCTTGAAAAACAAATAATAAATTCGATGAGAATGGTTCAGGCCTGATTTCCTCGTTACGCTGCAAAATAGAAACCACTGCCCCGGTGATGCCTGCTATGGAACAAAGCAACATTTGCCTTACCATTTCGCTAATGTTTGATATGTTGTAATAAGCAAGGATAGTAATAATACATATTACGAGGGCGCTTGCCATCGATATTATTAAATATCTAACTCTCGCACTCTCTTGAATTTGTTTTTCTATATAGGATCGACTTTTGTTAAATGATATGTCGCTTTCAGATGCATCAAACCGAGCTAAGTCCCTACTAATCAGATCATTAGCACAACTTAACTGCTCAAATTTTAGGGAATACTTGGCTTGCTGGGATAGGTACAAAGCTTCTAGATACGCTTTATCTAGATTTATATTTTTTTGTTTGCTACAAATTGAAAGCAGCCTTTCATTATTTTCATATAGATAGTAGTCAGTACCAGCATGGATTATTTTTCTTTTGTCAATTTCTTTTATAAAAGACCACGCTGAATCAAAGCAGTTTTTAATATCTATTTCATCATGTTTTTTCGAGCGAAATACGGATAGAAGACAAGCAGCCATCAACGCCTTGATTTCTTCTTTATGAATCTGGCCCAAAAATGTTGGTATCTTACTATTTATTTTTTCGTATTCATCAATTCCAACATACGCCCATTCAGGTATTTCTCGGTGTTCCCATACTATACAGTTGTCATCACTGATAAAGACAATAAAGTCATCTTCTCGGCCTAGAATTTTCGAGATCTTAGAATCATCAAGCGATAAATCACCTTCTTTATATTCCCATTTTGATCTCTGCTCATTTTTTAGACAGCCGTCCTTCAAGAATATCTCCTCCGAGCAGTAACCGTTATAACAAATTAATAAGGACTTCTGTAACTTATATCCACAAACATACTGCTTCTTCGACGTATATTCCAGATGAAAGATTTGGAAGCTATCTTGAAAGCCTTATTCCGTCAATATTTTAGTTAGTTTGGCATAAAATTCATTTTTATTATTTTGGTTGTTAGCAAACACGCCTTAAACAGCAAGCTTTGAACTGAAGTTTTAACCGCAAGAATCTTCGGACTCTTAGCTTTATTTATATGGTGATTTTTTGTCTTTGAAGGGGCTTTGATTTTTAGGAAGAGAGTATTTTTTGTTTATTATCTTTTAAAATCCTAAAAATAGATTTTACGCATCTAGATGCAAAATAAGTCGTTTAATAAAAAGCTTTTTACGCAAAAATAAACGGCTTTTATTTATATCAGCAGCACTTCCTTGTGCAGCAGTATAGGTACCTCTGATTAACTTATCCATGATTTAATCAGAGGACAGAAATTGAAAATGCGATTTCCAATTTCTTCACAATTTCAATCACTTGCCGTTCTTGAAATTGGCGACACATCCTTGTGTCGCTAGAAACTCTAGGTTAATCAGAGTTTCCTATAATTTGAGTTGATCGGTGCTTTTAAAAATTTAGCTTAGAATGTTACTTAGCAATCTTTGCAAGACACTTATTGGGGCCACGGTAAATTTTTCGAGTTCAAGTTTTTTAGGTTTGCCGTTTGTTTGTTTGAGTTTTTTATTTAATTTTTTTAGGTCTTCAGTGGTTAATACTAGGCTGGCTTCGTTGGGTTGATGGTGGTTGCCCAGTTTATATATTTTACCGTTTTTAGATATTTCTATGTGCGAGCCCAAAAGTAACGATGTAGGGTTTTGTTGGGTGAAGTTGGCTAACCGTTGAATGCTGTTGCTGTATGCTTGCCAATCTTTTATGTATATTTTTCCGGGATAGAGTGTATCGCCGGTTAAAAGCCATTGGGTACTTTTATCGTAAATGGCGATGGATTCTTTATGGTGACCGGGTGTTGGTATTATTGTGAGTTCGCGATTGCCTAAATTGAAGGTTGAGGTGTCGTTAGGCCAGTTCGATAAATTAAAGTAGTTTTTGAATTCTTCGTTGTTTGGGGTAATTACGTGAAAACGTGAGTCGGAAGCAAATTGCTCGTCACCGGATATATGATCAGTTACTGCATTCGGGTAAACATAAAAAAACCCAGCATGGCTGGGTTTAGTTTTTAAAACTTTATAATTATTGTTAATTAATTACGTACGGTAATTTCGTAGACGGTTGTTGTGCCGCTAAGTTCGTGACCAACCACGAGTAGAGCTTCTCCGGTTGGGCTTCTGTCGGCGGGAACAAATTCCATGCCTTCTGGGCGTTCGTCACCGGGGTTGTTAATCAACTGAATAAATTGCGGGGCAAATGCGCTGGTAATGTCGTATAGATAAATATCGCTAGAGCGCTCTGCGCCGATAAATGCGTAGGTTCTGCCGTTAATTACACCAATGTCTACGGCTTCTGGTTCGGCACCTTTGGAGTCGCTTCGGCTGTCATTGTTATTAAAGCCTAAGCCGTTTCTACCGGCGGCTAGTTTGCCTAGGTCGTCGCCGCTATCGAATACAATGCCTAGCTCTGGGTTCCAAATTGAGAATGAACGCGCGCCAAAGGTATGAATGGTATCGATATCGCCGTCACCGTCGTCGTCGCCATCTTGGTTGGTGATTTCTAGTCGGCCAAGTAATGCTCGGTCGCCCGCATTTTCAAATTCGGGATGATTTGGATCTAGCTCTAGGTCTTGGCCGTCCACTAGATCTTCAACACGAATTTCTTCTGAGAAAGTATCGTAATCGCGCGCATCACCTTCGTTGGCGGTAACGACAAAATCAAAACCGTTTGAGGAATACGCAGCAATGGCGTCTGGCTGATAAATACCAACAATATTGTAGTTTTGGAAATTAACGGCATCGTCGCGATCGCTAGCGTCTAATTGATTTCCGCGAATAGAGAAATCTTTGGTGCCTAGCGAATGAATGCTGGCAATGCTGTTGTCAGCAAGATCAATAACGGCAATGGCGTTGTTTTCTTGTAAACCAACATAGGCAGTTTGCGAATCACTGGCTACGGCGATGTACTCGGGTTCTAGATCTTGTGCTACCGAGGCATTCGGGCCAAAGATGCGAATATTTTCGTCGAATTCTGCTCTGCGTGCGCCGCCTTCATTAAATGCGGTGAAATCTAGCAACGTCGCCGAAGTTGCAGGTACGCCGTTGGTGATATTAATAATGGCAACGGTGCCGATGGGATCGTTGCTGTAATCGTCGCTAGGTTCACCTTCACCGGCAGAGAGTACTTTGCTGCCGTCGGGTGTAAAGGTCACCATGTCGGGTAATGCGCCCACTTGCACCGCGTTTATAAAGCTTACCGACTCACCGGAAACATCGTAAAAAGCAATAAAACCTGAGTCTTGAGTGTTGTCGGCCTCAATGGCTACGGCCAATAAATTACCAAACACAGACACACTGTTGGCATTGCCTATAGCAGCTGGTGCTAGGTCGCCAACCAAATCGAGGGTTTCAATAAGCGTTAATTCGCCGTTATTAAGGCCAGAAGCATCTAAGACATCAACACTTTGCGCTACGGCATTAACCACAAAAACTCGCTCACCAGCAGAGTCAAAGGTAACAATTTCTGCGGCGCCGTCTGGGTCGGCTTCTACGGTCGTAAAGGTTGCGATGGCTTCCATGCGCACGGTTTGCGAAACCACAGAATCGGCATTCATGGCATCGCGCGACATAACCAGCAATTGAGTTTGTTCGCCGGTAATACCAAAATCGTTATCGTTAATTAATAAAATGGTATCTTCATCCAGCAATGCGATGCCTTCTAATTTTGTAGGTGCGGTTAGGTTTTCTGGTAGGTCCGTTAAGGTGTTAAACGCTAAGGCTTTTGCTACCGGTGTTGCGTTAAAGCTTACCAAATCAAAAACGTTTTCTAACACACGCGGATCAGCAGACTCATTAGCGGTAACCGTTGCACTGCTTAAATCGGTGCCTAAAATATTTTCGGCGGTCGCAAGATTAATTTCGTACAGTTTGGTTGTGGCAGTGCCGCGTTCTAGAACCAATAATTGATCGGTATCTAGCGCGGTCATTTCAGAAATACGCACCGCGGTAAAATTATTGGTGATGTCGCCACCTAACTGCGCGTTACCAAACGTTTGTGGGCGATCGAGCACGTAAACGTATTCACCTACAGCGGCACCCAAGGTGCCATCGCCGTTTAATGCGTATTTCATTAAACGTACGTGGCGAGAGTTACGATAAATATCTGCCGTGGTATTTGCCAACGGGCTTTGCATAATAAAATACAAAAAGTCTTCGTTGGGCGATACAGCAATGGATTCGATACCACGATTTAATTGACGAAAGCGATACACATCGGGTAATCCGCCAGTAACAGGATAATTTGCACTGGCCAAATCGGCGGCAACGCTTTGTGGCACAACGCGTTCTAGAATGGTTCCGTCGCTGGCAACGTGAACCAATGATGGCCCGTACTCGTCAGAAATCCAAAAAGTGCCATCCGATAATTTTATTAATGATTCTGGATCAAGACCGTTATTGTCGAAGGTAATTTGATTAGCATCGTTGTCAAAACTTAATTCGGTTGTGGCGGCTTGTAAATTATTGGTGATACCCGAAATTACATTGCCGTCTTGATCGCGTAATTCAATTTCGTGAATGATTTCGGCACTAACGCCACTTTCACCGTTGACTAAACGCCACTGGGTGATTTTAGGCGTGTAATTGGGTTGCGGGAAAATCTTGTCGCTGTCGTTATCAATTCCACAAAATTCTGCAATGCCTAAAATGTCTTCGGCGTCGTCACAGCCAATGTTTGGGCCGCGATCGGTAATGGTGTAAAACACCGCCGCAGATTCGCCACGCATATGGAATGCACCGCTACCAAAACCCGTAGTTAATTCTAAAGCTGCTACATCGGCAACTCTGGCCGAAGAAAACATAGCAGTACCTAAAGCGCCTTGTGGAATATCCACTAATGTGGCGCCGGGTGCGCGTAAGCTTGCCAATAAAGTCGTGGTTTCTTCGCTATCGGCTGGGTTACACACAAAAGAAGTGTCGGTGATTTCTGAGTCGTCTAATTCGCCATTCGCGTTAGCATCTAAGCCACTGTCAATTTGCACACCGCCAAAACTGCAATTAACATCGCCGGGTAATAATTGTGTTTGACTTATCAGGCTGTTTCGCCCGTTGTCACCATTATTACCGTCGTCGCCATCACAGGCGGCGAGTGTTAGGGTTGCTGTTGCAACGGTAAAGGCTAAAAATTTTTTGCTAAAGGTCATTTTGAATCCTACCGAATCATTTTATACACCAAGTTCGGGCTACATAATGATCACGGGATATGACTCAGCGGTGACATAATTGTTACAATTATGCGTAATATTAGTGACAACTGAATACAAATATGACCACACCGACAGATTCTGTTAATTTAATCGACGCGCTGCACCAAGTTGCCGAACATTATGAACAATTAAAATCGGCTAAATCGGCGTTTTTATCGATTTTTTTAAGTGACGCCAATAAAACCCTACCCCATTGGCTACCCATTACCGGTGAAAATATTCATGCGCAAGAAAAGCCTTTAATTGCCCAGTTTTTAACAAGTTTAGAAAACCAAAATTACGCCGATCTTATCGGGCGAATTATAAAATGCAGAAATAATTCTGGAATATTACCTCAAAAAAACACAGTAACTGTTGGTGATGGCAAAGATACAAACGAGTTTGAGTTTAACAATACTCCGGCGGGTATTATTTGCGTCAACCCAGAGACAATTTTAGCCGCAAACCATTTTAATACCGCAAAAGATGCGTTTAGAGAAAGTATTAATGTTGTGAAAACCCTTTCGGGATTAAAAAAAACCAAGGTTGGGCGAATAATTTCGCAAGTATTGGTGAGTAACGATTTATCGAAAGAAAAAATTGGTGAGCGTTTAGCAGATTTTTTATCACCGCACTTAGATTTAATCGCCTGTTATCGAAAAATTCAGATATTACCCAAACAGTTAAATTCTTTAAGTTGGACGTGGATGACGCAGCACCGTGAAATTACTCGCGTTCACTTAGACGACGCTATAAAAATGGCATTAAAGCTAGAAGACGACTACACCCGTGATGCGGTTTTAAGCCAATTGTATAAAGAGGACTCTAGTAAGCCTTTGGCTTACATTAAACCGATAAAACCACAATTAAGAGCAAATATTGCGTGGCGAGAAGAACAACAAAATGAAGCGCTAGAAGATAAAAATGAACACGATAAGAAAAAGCACAAACCATCCGTTAAACGGAAAACCATCGTAACATCGTCAATTTTGCTGTGCCAAGATACACGATTACCCAGATTAAAATGGCCGAAAGATAATTTGCCCAGCCATCGTTTAGAAAGAAGCGATAAGAAAATTGAAGATCATCCGATCATTCATGCTTTGCAGCTTTACCGCTATAAACCCTATGTAGAAGATTTAGAAAGTTCTGAGTGATGTTTACTATAAAAACCTTTGATTAACTCATCGATGATTTATTCAGAGGTTCTTATAATTAATCAGAACGTTAATCCATCTATTAAACCGCTATTCGACGGTACTTGCGGTTTTGGTGGCGGTGGTTTGGGCCGGAGCGGATTTATCCGGAGCACGATGACTAACGTCGTAACGACCTTTATTCTTTTTAAACGGCATCCATAACATTCCCGGTAACCAAGCCACTTGCTTGGCATCGCGAGCATAGCTTACCCCTATTTCCATATCTAAATGGCCTAATTGGGGTTGCGCTTTGTAGGTACCAAAAATTCGATCCCAAACCGAAAGGCTAAAGCCAAAGTTACTGTTGGCTTCGTTAATAATAGTTGAATGGTGAACACGGTGCATATCGGGCGTTACCAATATTGCGCGAATGATTTTATCAACACCTAAAGGTAAGCGAACATTGCCATGATTAAACATAGCACAAGCGTTTAATACAATTTCAAAAATAACCACGGCAACCACGGGCGGGCCAATTAAGAAAATTGCACCAGCTTTAATACCCATAGAAATAATAATTTCTATAGGGTGAAAACGTGTACCGGTGGTAACGTCGTAATCGAGATCGGCGTGATGCACTTGGTGCAAGCGCCACAATAACGGTACCGCATGGAACATAACGTGCTGTAAATAAATGACTAAATCCAGCAAAACAACCGCTAAGAGCACAGACCAAAGCAGTGGCAGCTCAAAGTGATTTAATAAGCCCGCATTTTGTTGATCTGCCAAGGCGGCAAGACCAACCGCTGCGGCGGGAAATAATATTCTTAATAAAAAGGTATCTAAAAATACAATTCCTAAATTGTTAAACCAACGTACAGGTTTGGCAACAGAAGGTTTTCGGGCGGGTTTAAACCATTCCCATAAACCCATAATGGTTAATATTCCAAGAAAAAAACTCAGCCGAATTGTCGATTCGTGATTCATAATAAATTCGGACCAAGCCATAAATTCCTCGGAATATTTTTAACATTGTGACTGTTTTGAACGTTGTTACTGGGTTTTGAATATCGCTACTGGGTATTGAATATCGCTACTGGGTTTTGAACACTCAAAACCTTATCTAGGCATCTCTGATTAACTCATCCGTAATTTAATTGGAGAGCAGAAATTGACCATAATATTTGCAATTTCTTTATTATTTCTATCGCTTACCCTTCGTGAAATCGGAGACACATCCGTGTGTCGCTGGAATCTATAGGTTAATCAGAGATGCCCCTATTTTTTAATAATTTCGCTCACGTCACGCATAGTCACCCACTCTTCAGCGGCCGTTGGATGAACACCAATGGTACTGTCAAAATGCGCTTTGGTTGCGCCAGCTTTAATGGCAACGCCAATAAGCTGCACCATTTCACCAGCCTCTGGGCCAACCATGTGTGCGCCAACAATTTTATCGGTTTTAGTATCCACCAATAATTTCATTAAAATACGTTCTTTGGTTTCACCCAGTGATAACTTCATGGGTTTGAAGGTAGAACGGTACACTGCAATTTCGTCGTATTTTTCAGCGGCTTGTTCTTGGGTTAAACCCACGGTACCAACGTTTGGCTGAGAGAACACAGCGGTTGGAATATCGTCGTAACTGATTTGACGCTTGCCGTTACCGTACAAGGCATCCACCAACACCATGGCCTCACCCAACGCAACCGGTGTTAATGCAACACGGTCAATCACATCACCTAACGCATAAATTGACGGTTCGTGGGTTTGGAAATCGTCATTAACAATGATTGCGCCGTTATCAGCCAATTGAATTTGAGTGTTTTCAAGGCCTAAATTAGCAGTCTTGGGTTTTCTACCAGTGGCGTACATCACCAAATCGGTGGTAGTGGTTGAACCGTCGGCAAAGGTAACCAACAGCTCACCGTTATCTTGTTTTTCGAGTTTGGCGATATCGGAGTTAAAGCGTAAGTTCATACCCTTAACTTTTACTTGTTCGGCTAAGAACTCGCGAACTTCGCTATCAAAACCGCGTAAAAATAATGGGCCGCGATAGACAAGATCTGTTTTTGCACCTAAACCGTTGAATATTCCGGCAAATTCAATGGCGATATAACCACCGCCCACAACAATGACGCGTTTAGGAAATTCTTCTAAATAAAAGGCTTCGTTAGAGCTGATGGCTAATTCAGAACCCGGAAATTCTGGGACAAACGGCCAACCACCTACGGCGACTAAAATTCGCTCTGCCGTGTATTGTTGATCACCCACAGCCACCGTGTGTGGGTCTACGATGGTTGCACGACCGTTGACAAGCTCAACGCCCGCTTTCTCTAGCATGGTTTTATAAATGCCGTTTAGACGCAGGATTTCTTTGGTTTTATTGTCGCGAAGAGTTGGCCAATCAAAGGTGGGATTTTCAACGCTCCAACCAAAAGAATTGCCAACGTGAAAGTCTTCACTGAAGTGTGAGCCGTAAACGAACAATTTTTTAGGAACACAACCTACGTTAACGCAGGTGCCACCCAGAAACATATCTTCAGCAACCGCGACCTTAACCCCCTTGGCTGCGGCCATTCTACCGGCACGCACACCACCGGAGCCTGCGCCGATTACAAAAAGATCAAAATCATAGGTGCTCATAGGTTTCTCCTGAACAAAATTAAATCAAAATCAGAATAAAAGACATTTACCGGCCCACGTTACTGCCGAGTAAGGTCTATGACAACAGCCAGAAATATCATTCCAAATATTTTCCATCTTTAAACGCTGCTTAACGACTCAGTTGAACACGGGAAACTGACTGAGACAAAAAATATATTTCCATTGTCATAATAGATTCAATTTGGACAGGATTTGAAGGTGATTAACCCAGTTCATGCAACAAGTATTTAAGAAAAGCCGAAACTACCAAATGGTAGATTAGTCTGCAAGATAGGAATTACCAGAAATTGACGTACATCCAAAGAAAAGAATAAACCCAAGCAGCGCCTGGGCTTACAAAAGAGAACTTAAGGAAAGGTCAGTCTGAAGCCGTGGCTCCAACCGGATAACTGCGTAGAACTTAGTTTCCAAGAGAGCTGCTCACAGGCAAGCGTGACCAGATAAAAGCCCAAGCCATCGGTTTTGGGTAATGCTTCGGATTGAGACTCGATCCACTTGGCCAATTCGGCTGGCATGCCGGGGCCCTGATCCAATATTTCTAGATAAGATTTAGTGACCACGACCAAAATTTCACCCTCGGTATGGCTTAAAGCATTGCGTAATAAGTTGCGGATTAGCAGTTTTGCCAAGACGGCGTCGGTAGCAAACGAGAACTGATTGACCCGAAATTGCGTGTTGATTCGACGACCATCCTCGGCATTAACATAGCCTATTTCGTCGATTATACCTTCGATAAAGGCGTCTAAAATGACCGTTGTCGCCGGCGTAGACGCTCTGGTTCTGCGCGATAACGTCAGCAGAGTCTCAACATTTTCTTGCATTTCTCCTGTGGCTTGGCGTATGCGATTAAAGGTTTTTTTATCGGCCGAGCCCAAATCGTCGCGTTGTTCTATTACCTGTAGCGCGCCAGAAATCACGGCAATGGGGGTTTTAAGCTCGTGGCCGGCCATGCTGATCATGGTTCTTTCTCTGGAAATTAACGACGCAATTTCTAAAATAAACCAGTTAAATGCGTGGGCGATTTCTTGAAGTTCATCGTCTGAGAAGTCGGTATCGATGGGCACCAAACTATCTTCAGGCATGGAGCGGCGAATTTGTAAGGTGAGCTTACGCAATGGATCGACCAATCGACGATTCGCTAGGACCGCCAAAATGAAATTCAGAACCAACGCAAAACCACACAAAACGCACAGCATAATTAAAAATAAAAACTCACGCTGCTCATAGTAGCTTACGTCTTTGGCAATATAATAAATTCCATCTTTTACAAGGTATACATTGATATTATAAACCTTACCTTCCCAGTCTTTTTCGCCATTAAAAGGAATGGGCAAATCTTGAAACAA
This sequence comes from Sessilibacter sp. MAH3, assembly GCF_054658275.1. Taxonomy (NCBI): domain Bacteria; kingdom Pseudomonadati; phylum Pseudomonadota; class Gammaproteobacteria; order Cellvibrionales; family Cellvibrionaceae; genus Sessilibacter; species Sessilibacter sp. MAH3. Next base: position 11,868 of record NZ_BAAGIE010000013.1, read on the forward strand.
TACCGGTACCGATAAAGGATCGTATCGGTCTTGGTAAAAAGCCGTTAAAGATTCTGTTTGCCAAAAACGATTTTTTTGCAAAAAGTCGCCATTTTCAAAAATCTCCAACAATTCTTGCGAATCGCCTTGCACAATCTGATCTTCCATGTCTTCAAAGACAAACCACGTAAATACCACAACGGTAAATAATGAGATCAAACTATTAATAAAGAAGGTGCGAAAAATTCGCTTTCCAAGCGATCCGTTCATCGTTAGCTTTCTAATTCTGGATTTAATAAATAGCCTTTTCCATGCATTGATTGCACAAGGCTCGTGCCAATACTGACCTTTAATACTTTTCGTAATGCCGATACGTGACTGCGTAAGGTGTGAGGATCGACAAAATCATCGCCCCATATAGTCTCGATAATTGTCTGATGAGATACATAGTTTGGATAAGCTCTAATTAATATCTCAAATAAATTAGCACCAATACCGGTTAATACCACAGATCGACCATCGGCACAGCTGACTCTTAAGGTACCTGGGTCAAACGTAACATCACCTGCTGTTAAGTTGTTATTATCTGCAAATTTACGGCGCGTTAAGGCTTGTAGCCTTAAATCTAATTCGCGCATATTAAAGGGTTTTGTTAAATAATCATCAACCCCACTTTCAAAACCAATTTCTTTATCTTCAATGGCATCTTTTGCGGTTAAAAAAATAATCGGGGTTTGGCTGTTTAAATCATTTCTTAAACGGCGACAAATTTCAAATCCGTCGATTCCGGGCAACATAACATCCAAAACAATGACATCGTACTGATGAGTTACCGCCAAATGCAAACCTGTCAAACCATCTCGTGCAAAATCGAGCGTGTAATTCTTATTGCCAAAAAATTCATATAAATTTTCTGCAAGGGCGATATTGTCTTCAACAATTAATAGTCGAATATTGTGGCTTTTCTGACTCAAATCTTATTCACCGTTATACAGATCATTTTTATTACTGTTCGCAGAAACATTAATTGCTAGCCGCGAGCTTTGCGATAGATCGAACAAAGAATATCTTCTATCGGTAAAAATGGGTGACAATTGCCATCTTTCGGTTAGCTTCTCTCGTTTTACCCATTTTTTAGGCGCCGCTAAAAATACATTTTGGTCTTGTGTTTGATAAAATAAAGCATCAATCTGATTCTCGTTAATTGACTTGACCTTTCCTGCCGTATAAAAACGCGCAGAAAACGGCAGCTCCCCAACATAATACAAAACAGCGTCGCTATCATTGCTCTCTTGCATGGCTGAGACATAACTTATCAGATTTTTCTCCGTTTTTTGCCGATTCACCCAATCATTATCCTGAGAGATGATTGTGGCCGCAACACCCACTATGGGTAATAAACTAGCAAATACGAATCCCCACTGTGTATATTTTTTGTTTACCTCAATCCACTTAGTAATAGATAACGCAAGAAGAATGGCAAACGCAGGCAATGCGGGTTGTACGTAGGTCCAGAGGATATTTCCGGCCATGGTAAAAAAGACCAAGGGCCATAACATCCACATTATCAATAAACCGCCGTTGTTATCATTGAAAGATAATTTTAACGACGTTAAACCTTCTTTTTTTAGGTTGGCGACTAGCAGAATCATAGCCACCAAACCCCAAGGAAAACTCGCCCATACGGCGAAAAACCAAATGGTTCCATGAGGATAACGATGAGCACTACCGTACAAATCGCCACCCCAACCTGGGTCTAAAAACCGTAAAAAGTGCTCACCAACAATAAAATATTGAATAAATCCTGGAGTTTTTAGCTCAGCGGCAATATACCACGGCAGTGTCAGCACCAGTGTTAACAGCGTTCCGCTCAGCCAAGGAAAGAGCTTTATTCTGTTTTTAAAATCAAACACTAACCACACAAAAATAGGTGCACCCAGCAGTATTACTGCGATTGGACCCTTGGCAAGTAATCCAATAACAATAGCTAAGAATAAGCCATAACTCCACAGTGTTTGCGATATTGATTTATTGCGTGAAGAAACTTCAATAACCGACGCCAATGCCAGCGTGGTTGCCAAAGTTAAAAACGGATCGGTTAAAACAGCGCCCGCCAAGACGTAACTTAAGGCACAGGTACCGTAAATCAACACACTCCATAAACCGGTTTGTTGATTGCTTAATCGCTTACTAACACGATAAATCAGTACCAGCACAATTAACGTAACTAATAAGGAGGGAAATCTCACGGCAAATTCATTTTCACCAAAAAGATTTATCGAAAGCGCCTGACACCAAAACGACAACGGCGGTTTTCCCCAAAAAGGCACGTCGTAATTAAACCATGGCGTGATCCAATCACCGGTTTCTGCCATTATTCTGGCTATTTCGGCGTAGCGAGGTTCGGTAGTTTCTATTAACGGCAGAGAATAAATGGCTAAAAGACGAGAAAGTAGCGCAAGACCTAGAAGAGCAAAAATATAGTGAGTAGATTTAGTCATTCTGCGCTACCTTCATCGATGTAAATTGCACACCGGATTGAATGTAGTCTTCACCCGCCGTTATTTTTTGAATTAAATAATTGGGACGTTGTTTACTTTCAATATAAGTCTTACCCACATATTCGCCCAATATTCCTATGGTTAACAGTTGGATGCCACCAAGAAAAGTAATCACCGCAATAATAGAAGGAAAGCCCTGAACAGAATCACCTAACATCAAGGCTTTTAAAACGATCCATACACCGTAAACCGCGCCCAGCAACGCAGCAGAAAAACCAATAAATGAGGCCCAATGTAGAGGTGATGTTGAAAAAGACGTTATGCCTTCAATGGCTAAACGAAATAATTTCAAATAATCCCACTTGGTAACACCTTGCGCACGAGGATCGCGATCATAAAGCAGTATTTCTGTTTTTAATCCGATCCAAGCATAGAGCCCTTTCATGTAGCGATTACGCTCAGGTAAAGTTTTAAGCGCTTCAACAGCTTTTTGATCCAATAACCGAAAGTCACCAACATCTTCTGGTATGGTGCAATGACTTAATTTATTTAAAAATCGATAATACAAAGAGGAAGTTAATTTTTTTAACCAGGTTTCGCCGTCTCTTGTACGCCTTTTCATTAATACAACATTGGCACCCTTCTCCCACACAGCCAACATTTCTGGAATTTTTTCTGGCGGGTCTTGTAAATCGGCATCAATAATAATTGTGGCATCGCCTTTAACATGATCCAGACCTGCCGTCATTGCCGCTTCTTTACCGAAATTTCGACTTAAACGCAGAATTTTTAACTGAGGAATGTATCGGGCTTTTCGCTCTAAAAAATGCGCACCGCCGTCTTCGCTTCCGTCATCGACAAAAATTAACTCGTATTGATATTGAGTTGTTTCTAATACATTAACGAGGCGAGAAAGACACAGTTCCAAAACAGGAGATTCGTTATAAAAGGGAATAATGATTGATATTAATTGCGATTTTTTTCGATTCGAACTGGGTAAATGAGGAGCGAAGAAACTATTCATACGGTATCCATTACACATAAAGCTCTAAAAACAACAGATCCGCAGTCAAGCGGAACAGCCATACGAAACCATGATGAACAGTGTAAAAAAAAGAACCTCAAACTAGGGTCTTACGAACCTCAAGAAAACCTCAAATATCGAAATTAATGCACTCGAATTTAAACCGGAGCAGTGGCACTAATTTAATTTTAAGTTGTCGATAATGGGGATAAAGAATGAACAGTACCAATTTAGACGGTAGTCAAAGACTGAAAAAACGTTGATAAATTATTTAATAACTTCAATCATTTTAACTGTCGAAACAAAAATTGACGATCAATTTTGATTTCACGAGAAATTCTTATGAAGGAGCTCGTATGAAGGAACTCTTATGAAAGAGCTTTATGAAGAAAATCCTTCAACACAATATTGAGAGATTTATTATTGTAATAATTTAGCAGCAAGAACGATTAATCACGAAACAATTATTCTAGTTAATTAATAAAATTAACTATAGCAACCTCCGGCTCTGGTTGACTGATCTGTGAGTTAATCAGAAATCAAAAATGCGCTCTTCAACTTTATCACAATTTTAATTACTTACATTTTTTGAAATGTGCACGCATTTTTTATTTTGCACATTCTTGCCTTGCTGATACCTTGAATTAATCGCTGTCTTTTAGATTAGATAGGTGAAGTATAGTCGTCACTAATATTAGACGCTATTAATAAATAACTGGACGTATTAAACACTGATCTGCACTCGCCCGCTGCGTCGGCGATCGGAACCACTTCGAGTACAGAAGACGCTATCACCCTGATCTTTCCGGCGGTCTCTACCGCTTCGGCGCTCTAAACGAACACGCTCTTCAGATAAATGTACAGAAATAAGTTCGGAAGATTTGGTATCGACCGGACGAATTTTTCCAGTCTCATCTATGCGGATGATTTCACGAACCGAGGGAGCTTGTCTGCGGATTTCCATATCACTATCTCATTCAAAATTTTGACAGATTTAAACTGATTGAGAAATTCTACCAAAATAAGAACAGATCTTGGAATATCAGATCATTACAGGTAAGGAATATTCTGATCACAAAAACTTAAAATTTATGCTCTCATAGTAAAGAAATAAATACCGACACCGAGCAAATATAAGAATTTATTAATATTAGAGAAATAAAATCTGGCCAACTGATTAGACAAGTTACCTAAAAGTTCAGAAGTATAAATATTATTTCCAAGCGAGCTTATCGTGCAGACAAACAACTTCGCCAATAATAATTAACGTTGGAGGGTGAATATCTGTAGACGCAAGTAGATTATTAACTTCACCCAAGGTTGAAATATGAACTTTTTGATCCGGTGTTGTGCCCTTTTCAACAATGGCTATGGGCGTACTTGCATTGCGGCCAAATTTAATCAGCTGATTTGAAATTTCATCCAAACCAACCAAACCCATGTAAAAAACCAAGGTTTGCTGATCAAGTGCTAATTCTTTCCAATTCAGGTTAACTTGGCCACTTTTTAAATGTCCGGTAATAAATCGTACCGACTGGGAATAATCGCGATGTGTCAGCGGAATACCAGAATAGGCGGCACAACCGGATGCCGCGGTAATTCCCGGAACCACCTCAAACTGAATATTATTCTTGGCTAATAATTCTAATTCTTCACCACCACGGCCAAAAATAAATGGATCACCGCCCTTTAAACGTACCGTGATTTTACCCGCGTTTGCGTAATCAACGAGTAGTTGGCTTATGGTGTCTTGGGCCACAGCATGATTGGCGCGAGCCTTACCAACATAAACTTTTTCGGCCTTATCTGGAATTAGCGCGAGAATTTCTGGTGAAACGAGACGATCATAAAGAACAACTTCCGCGGCACGAATTACTTTGTAAGTTTTTAATGTGAGTAATTCAGGATCACCGGGACCAGCGCCCACTAAAAATACTTGGGTGGATTTATTCAGCGGATGATTCAGTAGATCGTTCAAACGAAGGTCTCGAATTTTAATCTTAGATACGTTAAGCATTGGCATTAATGAATACCGACAAGCCAACGGTAAGAACCTCTGATCAACTCTTCCAGAATTTAATCAGAGGGCAAAAAATTGAAATTACGATTTTTAATTTTTCACAATTTCAATCGCTTAATATTGTTACATCGGCAACACATCCTTGTGTCGCAGAAAACTCGGATTAATCAGAGTTTTTTATCATTAAATGCTAGGTTTCGAATGTTAGGTTTCAAATACTAGGCTTCAATAATGGTTTTGCCGCCCATGTAGGGTTGCAGTACTTTTGGAATTTCAATCGCACCGGTTTCAGTTTGGTAGTTTTCCATTACCGCAATTAATGCACGGCCTGCCGCCAAACCAGAACCATTAAGTGTATGCAGAAACTCCGGTTTGCCGGTTTCTTTGTTTCTGTATCGAGCTTTCATGCGGCGCGCTTGGAAATCTCTTACATTGCTGCAAGAAGAAATTTCGCGATATTTTTGTTGTGAAGGCAACCACACTTCAATGTCGTAGGTACGCGCCGCCGAGAAACCGATATCGCCACCACACAAGATTACCGTACGGTAGGGTAATTCCAATTTTTGCAAGATGGTTTCTGCGTTTGCCACTAATGATTCGAGCTCTTGTTCTGAATCTTCAGGTTTAACGATTTTAACCATTTCGACTTTTTCAAACTGATGCTGACGGATCATGCCGCGAGTATCACGACCGTAGGCGCCCGCTTCACTGCGAAAACAGGGTGAGTGACAGACAAACTTTAACGGTAAGCTAGCTTCATCAACGATTTCATCGCGGACCATGTTGGTTAATGGTACTTCCGCGGTTGGAATCATATAAAACTCACGCTCATCGGTAAGTTTAAATAGATCTTCTTCAAATTTGGGCAGCTGACCCGTGCCAAATAATGAGTCACGATTGACCATAAATGGTACGTATGCTTCTTGGTAACCATGTTCTTCAATATGAGTGTTAATCATAAATTGAATTAAAGCGCGATGCAGACGTGCAATGTCGCCTTTCATTACAGCAAAACGAGAACCCGTGAGCTTGGCCGCACATTCCATATCCATCTGACCTAACGATGTACCTAAATCGAGATGATCTTTTGGTTCAAAGTCGAATGTTTTAGGCACACCCCAACGACGAATTTCAACGTTGTCGTCTTCGCTCTTGCCTTCTGGTACTTCTGCATCAGGAATGTTGGGAATGGAAAATAGAATTTCGTCGAGTTTAGCTTGAATATCGTTAAGCTCTAGCTCTGCCGCAGCATGGTCTGCCTTTAGCTGATCAACGGCTGCAAGTAATGGCGCTATATCTTCACCGGCAGCTTTTGCCTTGCCGATTGATTTCGCTCTGGCGTTACGTTCTTGCTGGAGCGATTCCGTTTTAACCTGAATTTCGCGACGTTCGGCTTCGAGCTTTTTAACCAATTCAACATCAAGGTTAAAATTGCGTTTTTTTAGTTTTTCCGCAACCTCTTCGGGGTTGGTTCTTACGTATTTTGCATCAAGCATAAAAGTTGTGTTCGACTTATAAATTGAATGTTGTATCTCTGGTAATAAACGTTGGTTTAAACCAGAGCATGAGCAATTAAATAGGTTTCGGCGTTACGATTAACGGATCGATCATCCCAACCAACGACTAGAAACATGCAAGCCACACGCTGCCGCTGTTAAACAGCCGAGCATTGTAAAGACCGTATTAGCGATCGCCAAGAGTGTGTAGCCTCGCAAGTACAATTGCACCGATTCGATTGAGAAGGTCGAAAAAGTCGTTAAAGCGCCCAAAAAACCAGTGATGAGAATAATCCGCCACTGATGAGACCAAAGTTGTTTTTCAACGATCAGGGTGTAAAGCACACCAATCAAAAAGCAGCCGACAATGTTTACGGCAAAGGTAGCCCAAGGAAATTTATCGGGTTGAACGGGTAACAAATAGGTAGAGACACCAAATCGCACACTCGCCCCCAAAGCACCACCTAAGGCCACTGCAAACCACTGCCACATAACAATCTCGGTAACTTATCGTTTAATTACAAGGGCGCTAGTTTACCTGTTTCTATAGCGTTTGCGGGAACTTGCTGCGTCTTGCGTGCGTAAAAACTTGAGTTTTTCGCTGATTTTTTGTTCAAGACCACGGTCGGTTGGATGATAAAACTCAGAATCGGCAAGTTCTTCGGGGAAATAATTCTCACCGGCAGCGTATGCGCCGGGCTCATCGTGGGCGTAGCGATACTCTTCGCCGTAACCCAGATTTTTCATTAATTTGGTCGGTGCGTTTCGTAAATGGATGGGCACATCATAGCTGGGCTGGGAGGCAATCGCGGCTCGACATTCATTAAAGGCTTTGTAAACTGCATTACTTTTTGGTGCGCAAGCCATGTAAACCACCGATTGCGCAATGGCTAACTCGCCTTCTGGGCTGCCAAGTCGCTCTTGCGTCATCCAAGCGTTTAACGCGATTTCCAACGCACGCGGGTCAGCGTTGCCAACATCTTCCGTTGCCATGCGCACAACTCTGCGCGCGATATACAGCGGATCGCAACCACCGTCGAGCATTCTTAGGCACCAATACAAAGCGGCATCGGGAGAACTGCCTCGAACCGATTTATGCAACGCGGAAATTTGTTCATAAAAGAGATCACCGCCCTTGTCGAAATGACGAACATCGCTGCTTACCACTTCGGCCATAACATCTACGTCAATGGTAGAGGTATCTTGCGCTAATAAATCGACGCTCATCTCTAGTAAATTAAGAGATTTTCTTGCATCGCCGGAGGCCGTATAAAGCAATAACGCTAGGGCTTCATCACTAATCGTGAGATGTAACTCACCCAGGCCACGTTCGGAATCGGTTAGCGCTGCCTTTACCAATGAGAGCAGATCAGTCTCTTCTAACTGTTTTAGTTTATAAACCCGGCATCGTGACAAGAGTGCATTATTGATTTCAAACGAAGGGTTTTCGGTGGTAGCGCCTATAAAGCAAATGGTGCCGTCTTCTACATGAGGTAAAAAGGCATCTTGCTGAGATTTATTAAAACGATGCACTTCGTCAACAAAAACCACGGTACGACGACCGGTTTGAGCGAGATGCTGCTTGGCAATATCCACACTGGCTCGAATTTCTTTAACGCCTGCGAGAACCGCGGAAATTGTCTCAAATCGAGCCTTGGTTAACTCCGCAATCGTGCGTGCCAAGGAGGTTTTGCCAACACCCGGCGGGCCCCAAAATATCATGGAGTGCAGCCGATCAGACTCGATAGCTTGTCTTAGAGGCCGCCCTTTAGCCAATAAATGTTGCTGCCCAACATATTCATCAAAATTTCTTGGCCGCATACGTGCTGCCAAAGGTTGATGAGATGTGCTTTCGGGGAACAGTGAATTATTCATACATTAACGCGACAATACGTTAGTTATCGTAAAACACATCGGCATTTTCGGGCACAATAAACTCAAAACTGGTCGGCTCTTTCCCACTTAATGGCTGCGTGTTTTTGAATACAAACTCGGTGCGTGTATTTCCCGATTCAACAACCGACATTGACTCGATGTTATTAGCGCCAAATCTTAACTCGACTCTCAAAATTTGCCCGGAAGTTTTCGGCGTTAACACAAACGTTTGCTCACCATTTGAGGAAGGCTTGGTATTTAAGCGAACGTCAAATTCGTTTTCTAACACAGAATAGTCGCCGCTAATAATACGAATCGGTAACTGATCGGCCTGTGCTGAAAAAGGCTTAATGGTTACCTGGTCTAGATCAGGATCGTACAACCAAATGGTTTCACCATTGCTTACCAAAACCTGCGGGAATGGCTCTAACGTGTCCCAGCGAAACTTACCCGGTTGCTTTAACGCATAGTTACCTGAAGAGTCTTGAATGAGCTGACCGGTTTGATCATACAACGATTGCTCGAATTTTCCCTTTGAATTCGCAAGAGGCGTCAATAGAGCTTTCAAGCTGCTGATGAGGTTTTGGTCAACATCAACAGCTGCAACGTTCGCTTCTTGTACGATCGTTAAATTTTGAGCTACTTGAGGATTTTGAGCAACTTGCGACTCTTGGGCCACAACCATTGCGCCACTTGTTAACAACGTAAACGTCGCAACAAGCCATGTTTGTGTGTGTTTCATTAATTATCTTACCTAAATAGATAACGGTGCGTGGTTACGTTATCCATAGACCGTGCATTTGGCGAAATTACTTTTATTGAAGTAATAAAGCTCTATTGTCTGGGTGGTGGAGGCGCTAAAACCCGTCGACTGCCATTGGTTTCCGGCTCACTGACAACACCAGAGGCCTCCATGGTCTCAATAAGACGAGCGGCACGATTGTAGCCGATGCGCAGCTTACGTTGAACGGAAGAGATAGAAGCTTTTCTCGTTTGGGTAACAAACTCCAGCGCTTCATCGTACAGAGGGTCAGACTCATCGGCAGCGCCATCTTCGCCTTCGGTAGGCAGCCCCGGCACTGGAATTGAGTTAGTGCTTTCATCAACAATTTCATCGAGATAGTTAGGCTCACCACGGCGCTTCCAATCTTCTACCACATTATGAACTTCGTGATCATCAACGAAGGCACCGTGGACACGCACAGGAACACCACTGCCCGGCGGCAAATACAGCATGTCACCATGACCTAATAACTGCTCTGCCCCACCCTGATCAAGAATGGTTCGAGAGTCGATTTTAGAAGATACTTGGAAGGCCATTCGTGTTGGAACGTTGGCCTTAATCAAACCTGTGATAACGTCCACCGATGGCCGTTGCGTTGCCAGAATCAAATGAATTCCCGCTGCACGAGCTTTTTGAGCGATTCGCGCGATCAACTGCTCCACTTTTTTACCGACGATCATCATCATGTCGGCAAATTCGTCGATCACAACAACAATAAACGGCAAGGTTTCTAGATCTGGGGCTGTTGCTTGCTCGGCACCCGCTTCGTAATTCTCTTCAGGAACAAACAAAGGGTCTTTGATAGGCTCACCGGCTTTGATGGCATCTTCAATCTTGCGGTTAAAACCAGCGAGGTTGCGCACCCCCATGGTTGCCATCAACTTATAACGGCGTTCCATTTCACCAACGCACCAACGCAAACCGTTTGCGGCATCGTTCATATCGGTAATTACGGGAGTTAATAGATGAGGAATACCTTCGTAAACCGACAGCTCCAGCATTTTAGGATCGACCAAAATAAGCCGAACCTGCTCGGGAGTTGATTTGAACAGCAAGCTCAGCAGCATTGCATTCACACCCACCGACTTACCAGAACCTGTCGTACCCGCAACCAACAGATGCGGCATTTTAGCGAGATCGGCAATCACCGGTTCGCCCGCGATATCGTGACCCAACGCCAGGGTAAGAGCCGATTTGGATTTGTCGTATTCTTCTGAAGCAAGAACTTCGCTCAAGCGCACCATTTGACGATGCTCATTAGGAATTTCGATACCAACTACGGATTTTCCGGGAATGACTTCAACTACACGAACGCTGATTACCGCCAACGAGCGCGCAAGATCTTTCGCTAAGTTGGTAATTCGGCTTGCTTTAACTCCAGCAGCCGGTTGCAATTCAAATCGAGTAACCACCGGCCCGGGCATAACCGCTACAACTTCGGCTGAGATACCGAAATCTTGCAGTTTAAGCTCAAGCATACGACTCATGGCCTCTAGGGATTCCTGAGAGAAGCCACGTCTGTCCTTTTCGTTGGCGGGATCAAGCAAGTTTATAGGTGGCAGTTCGCCTTCCACTGGTGCGTCAAAGAGTTTGGTTTGTTTTTCTTTTTCTACACGCTCGCTCCGTTTAACCGGCTTTGTTGGCATAGAAATCTCAACGGGTTCACTTTTTTGCAAGAGCAGTTCTTTTTGTTTACGGCTTTGCAAACGTTCAAAAGCAGCCTCACGGGCTATAACCAACTCTTGTTTATCTTTCTTCTTTCTATCACGCCGTGTTTTGATCGATTGAATCAAAGACAACACGCCCGCACCGATTCTATCCATAAGACGAATCCATGAAAGATCGGTAAAAATGGTGATACCAAATAAAAATAGCGCTAACAAAATCACCATACCACCGGTGAAACTGAAAGCACTTTCGATGGATTCGGCTACAGCAGCGCCTAAAATACCACCGTTTGAGAAAGGCAAATTGCTGGCTTCTAGACCAAACTTCAGAGATACCAAAGCCGTACCCGAAATCATTACCAGCACAAAGCCAATAAATCTCAGCGCAAATAACAATCCATCAAAGTTTAAACCGTCGGTATTGCGAGTAATGAAGACTTTAACGGCCCTTAACGCAATAAGAATTGGGAAAAGAAATGCGGTATAACCAAAAATTGAGAACAGCACATCAGCAACCCAAGCCCCGATGGCACCGGCGGCATTAGCCACGGCACCGCCCGCACCCGTGCTGGACCATCCTGGATCAGTATTCTTGTAGGTCGCCAAGGCAAGCAACAAAAAGAGGCTTAAAGCCACGCATGCGATCAAAATTCCCTCTTTTATCAACCGCGAGAGAACCTCTCCAGATTTGGATGCTGTCATTGGCTGTGCGTCTGTTTCGGAACTCAATATCCTAATTCCCTGTTAAATCAATAAAAATCGGCATGAAATGTGATTTGCCAGATGAGTATTCTTAAGTTGCTGGTCAAGACTGGCGATAGGAACCTTGTTTTTCACGCTTAAAGAGAGTCTCTTGAAAGCACAGAGTTCATCGGTAAATAACGTTGGTAAATCACAGTTTGGGCGACTCATGGTGGTCAAAGTTAATCAAAAACAATTAAGCAAGAAAGTTTGATTGTTAACACTTATGTCATTTATTAAGCAAGATTATTTTGCTGATTAATCTCGATTAACTTATTATTTTGTCAATCAACTGACCGTGTTTGATAGTAAAAGCTATAAAGACGGGTAGAATATATTGACCAGACGGTTTTTCTTGTGTTTTTGAAATAACTCAACCTACTTTCTGACAGTTGCTATAGTTTGGATTTATTAAGAAAGTCGCATTTTTGATTGAACAAACAAATTGCTTTTAGAGTATATACAGTGCCCATAAATTGGCTTTTTTTAGGTTTTAATATTGATATCTGTATTTAAACTAATTTCTTGATAAACCGAATAACTTGTTGATCTATATATTATATCTCATTGTATAGATTTTTAGATAATCAACGTTTAACAATCGAAACTCAGTCTAACTTTTTCTGATTACGATTAATTTTTAAGCAAAAAATATTTGCTTAACCTGAAAACAGATCGTTGAAACGTCAGTTGTTGTCTAACTAAGACCTCTGACTGATTTAAATTCGGCACTCATTTCAGGGTGCCAAAGCTACTAAATTTGCTGAACTAGGATAGATTATGAGCGAAGTAAAACACCACAAGCTGATTATTTTAGGTTCCGGTCCTGCTGGTTATACCGCAGCCATTTACGCTGCTCGAGCAAACCTTAATCCCGTGGTGATTACTGGTATGCAGCAAGGCGGACAGTTAACCACCACCACCGAAGTTGAAAACTGGCCAGGTGGTCGCCACGACTTGCAAGGTCCAGATTTAATGATGGAAATGCAAGCCCACGCCGAGCGATTCAATACAGAAATGATCTTTGATCATATTGAAGAAGCAAACCTAATGGTTCGCCCATTTGTGTTAAAAGGCTCAGATACATACACCTGTGATGCATTAATCATCTGTACTGGTGCATCTGCTCAGTATCTCGGTCTTCCTTCCGAAGAGGCTTTTGCTGGCCGTGGCGTTAGTGCCTGCGCAACCTGTGACGGATTCTTCTATCGTGATCAAAAAGTTGCGGTGATCGGCGGTGGTAACACAGCTGTGGAAGAAGCCTTGTATCTATCAAACATCTGTAAAGAAGTTACTTTGATTCACCGTCGTGACTCACTTCGTTCAGAGAAAATTTTGCAAGACAAAATTTACGCAAAAGCTAAGTCTGGCAATATTAAGTTTGAGTGGAACTCAACTTTAGAAGAAGTGCTTGGTGATGAGAAAGGCGTTACTGGTTTGCGTCTAAAGAGCACTACCGGCTCATCTACTAAAGATATCGAAGTATCTGGTGTATTCATCGCCATTGGCCACAAACCAAATACCGATATTTTCCGCGGCCAACTTGAAATGACCAACGGCTACCTTAACGTTAAGAGCGGCACCGAAGGATTTGCAACCAGCACCAGCATTCCTGGTGTATTTGCCGCCGGTGACGTTGCTGACCAAGTTTATCGTCAAGCTATTACCTCTGCTGGCGCCGGCTGTCAGGCCGCGCTAGACGTTGAGAAATACCTAGACGATCTTTAACTCTTAAAATTATGTAGTTTTATACTAAAGGAAACTCTGATTAACCTAGAGTTTCTCGCGACACAAGGATGTGTCGCCAATTTCAAGAACGGTAAGTGATTGAAATTGTGAAGACATTGGAAATCACATTTTCAATGTCTTCCCTCTGATTAAATCATGGATGAGTTAATCAGAGGTTCCTAAAGTAGTTCCACACTACCGAACTCAAGCAAGACGAGGTTTAAATCTCGCCCTGCTTAAGCTTTGTACCGAACAATTCTCTCTCTCCTACCTTGGTTCAATAGCCTCTCATCTTAAAAATTGTTCTTTTCGGTACTAAACATACTGAAAATCCACGAATAAGAACTTAATCTATAAAGAAAATAGTCCTGTAATAATTGTTTTAGCTTACAGTATGTCTTTTATTCTTTTTGGTTTGCTTACGTTAAATGATCAATATTCCTTGGCTCGATGAAGATTCCCCGTTTCCAAATACATCCAAAGCGTTAAGAAACCCTAATGGGTTATTAGCCGCTGGCGGGGAATTATCGGCGGAAAAAGTTTTAGAAGCTTATTGCCGAGGAATTTTTCCATGGTTTAGTGAAGACGAGCCGGTGCTCTGGTGGAGCCCTGATCCACGTTGTGTGGTATTTCCAAAACAGGTGCATGAATCCAAGAGCATGAAGAAATTAGCTCGCAAAGGTGATTATCACGTATCTTTCAACCAAAATTTTGACGAGGTTATTTACCTGTGTGGAGAAACTCGCAGGCAGTTTGAAGGAACTTGGATTACCGACGAATTAAGAGAGGCGTATTGCGCACTTCACAGGCTTGGTTTTGGCAAAAGTGTAGAAGTTTGGCGTGACAATAAACTGGTTGGAGGGCTTTATGGGCTAGCTATTAATAAAGTATTTTATGGCGAGTCTATGTTCAGTTTGGAGCCAAATACTTCTAAGCTCGGTTTTATAACTCTTGCCAAGCGATTAGCCGAGTTAGATTACCAACTTATCGATTGCCAGGTTCGTTCAAATCACCTGCTTTCACTAGGCGCAACCGAGATAAGAAGAGCGGAATTCGAGAGCATACTTAATGCGAATCATGACTTTTCTCAACCACCAAAACCCGGTAGTCTAAACTAATGTATAAACGTTAGGTTGGGTATTATTAAGTAACGTATCTTATTGGGTGACGAATCTGGCTAACTTAAAACTGTTCACTACACATCCTCATAAGTGCAGCTATTTACAAGATGAAATAGCAACGACCGTATTTGTTGATCCAGATGCGGAAATTAACCGAGAAATATACAGTCGGCTCTCGGAAATTGGATTTAGACGCAGCGGCCAACACCTATATCGACCACAATGTGCGTTTTGTTCTGCGTGTATACCGGTTCGTATACCCGTCAAAGAATTCACACCAAATCGCCAACAAAAGCGCTGCCTTAAATTAAACTCCGATATCACCTTTAAAGTAGTCAATTCGATTGATGCTAAAAAGCATTACCAACTTTACGAGAAATACATCAACGAACGTCATGCCGATGGAGATATGTATCCTCCAAGTCGAGCACAATACAGCACGTTTCTCACCTCGGAATGGGGATTAACTCGATTTATAGAGTTTTATCTAGAAAGCACACTAATAGCGGTTGCTGTTATTGATGAATTAGAGACTGGAATTTCTGCGGTCTATACCTTTTTTGATCCGGAGTTACAGTCAAGAAGCTTAGGAACCTTCGCAATATTGACTCAAATTCAACTTGCTGAAGAGCTTGGGCTACATGCAGTGTATTTAGGTTATTGGATTAAAAATTGTACCAAAATGACCTATAAATCTAAGTTTAAGCCGTTGGAATCTTACATTGATGGCCGCTGGATTCGCGATTACTGAGATTAAAAATTACACACCCAATTAACTCAGTAATTTGCTGTTATTTAACATTCAGTAAATGCAGTTTTATCTGAGCGAGCCATTAATGTCACCCTTCTATCATGGTTACAAAACAATCAAACCAAATTATTTATTACCTAGAATTTATATAACGGCATTGCGCTGCGAGGAATTCGATAAAATTTTATTGATGTAAAAATATATTTTTACATCAATTGTTGGTTTTTATGGATAAAGATTTGACTTAACCTAGGAATAAGGCACAATTCACGCCTATTTAACGACCGGCTGCTACGAGAGCGGTTTGCGTCATTCTGTATATACAATGAGGAATAGTTTTAATGGCGAAAGAAGACAACATTGAAATGGAAGGTGAAGTAGTAGACACGCTCCCAAACACTACCTTTCGAGTCAAGTTGGAAAATGGCCATATGGTGATTGCACACATTTCGGGAAAAATGCGCAAAAACTACATTCGTATCCTTACTGGCGATAAAGTAAAAGTAGAATTGACTCCATACGATCTGAGCAAAGCAAGAATCACCTACCGAGCCAGATAATCAGCTGCCCTTCTCTTCTGTAAATACCCTCGTATTCACATACTATCAAGAAGTCGCACATACAATGTGCAGCTCAACATCAAAAAAGCTAATACTTTATAATGTTGAACTGCACGTACAGAGTTGGTGTTAAACCAACTCTGGTGCTTCCACCGCAATATGAATGTCGTCGTTTTCGATTGATATATCCACCGAACCGCCGGTAGACAAATCGCCAAATAAAACCATTTCGGCCAATGGTTTTTTCAGCTTTTCTTTGATCAAACGAGCCATAGGTCTTGCACCTAATTTTTCGTCATAACCGTGAACTGCCAGCCATTCACGAGCATCTTCGTCTACGTTAAGAACCACATGCTTTTCATCAAGCTGCGCTTGGAGCTCAACCAAAAACTTATCAACCACCGTTTTGATAACCTCAAGAGTAAGCGCGCCAAATTGAATAATGGCATCTAATCGGTTACGGAACTCAGGAGTAAACAGCTTCTTGATTGCTTCCATACCGTCGGTTGAGTGATCTTGTTTTGAGAATCCAATAGAAGCACGGCTCATATCTTCTGCGCCAGCATTGGTTGTCATGATCAACACAACATTACGGAAATCAGCTTTACGGCCATTGTTATCCGTTAAAGTACCGTGATCCATTACCTGAAGCAGTAAATTGAATACTTCTGGATGCGCCTTCTCAATCTCATCAAGAAGAACAACACAATGTGGATGCTTGGTAACCGCTTCGGTTAACAAACCACCTTGGTCGAAACCCACATAACCTGGAGGAGCACCAATTAAACGCGAAACGGTGTGTCGTTCCATATACTCAGACATATCGAATCGAAGCAGCTCAATACCCATTGCAGACGCTAATTGACGACATAGCTCCGTTTTACCAACCCCCGTTGGACCAGCAAATAGGAAAGAACCTACTGGCTTATCCGGTGAGTTCAAACCCGCACGTGACAACTTGATAGCGGTCGATAAAGCTTCAATAGCATCATTTTGCCCAAACACGGTAAGCTTGAGTTGCTCATCCAGTTTTTGAAGAAGTTCTTTGTCGCTCGATGAAACACTTTTGGGTGGAATTCGAGCAATTTTAGCAACGATTTTTTCAATATCGGCGGTACCAATCTGACGACGTCTTTTGTTGAGCGGTTGCAATTGCTGATAAGCACCAGCCTCATCAATAACATCAATGGCTTTATCGGGCATAAAGCGATCGGTGATGTATTTAGACGCGAGCTCAGAGGCAGCTCTGAGCGCGGCATCGGTATATTTAAGGCTGTGATGTTCTTCGAATCGCGTTTTGAGACCTTTCAAAATTTGATAGGTATCTTCGACACTTGGTTCGTTAACATCAATTTTTTGGAAGCGTCTTGATAAAGCACGATCTTTATCAAAAATGCCGCGATATTCTTGGAACGTTGTCGAACCGATGCAGCGAATGTCACCCGACGTTAACAAAGGCTTGAGTAGGTTCGAAGCGTCCATAACACCGCCCGATGCTGCCCCAGCGCCAATGATGGTGTGAATCTCGTCAATGAACAGAATTGCTTTCTCTTTCTTTTTAAGTTGAGCAAGCAAACCCTTGAAACGCTTTTCGAAATCGCCGCGATATTTTGTACCCGCGAGTAAAGATCCCATATCTAGGGAATAAACAACGCTCTCAAGCAATACGTCGGGAACATCGCCATCAACAATACGTTTTGCTAAGCCTTCGGCGATGGCGGTTTTACCCACGCCGGATTCACCCACCAACAATGGGTTATTTTTGCGACGACGAACGAGAACTTGCGCTACACGCTCAACTTCATCATCACGACCAACCAATGGATCGATACGCCCTTGAAGCGCTTCTTCGTTTAGATTTGTTGCGTAGGAATCGAGAGGACTGCTCGCCGAGGATTCCCCAGACGCTATAGACTCTTCATCTATGGATTCTTGGTTGCTATCGAGATTGTGCTCGCTTTGGCCACCCACTTTAGAGATGCCATGAGTGATAAAGTTGACCACGTCAATACGGGCGATATTTTGCTGTTTTAGATAATAAACGGCTTGGCTTTCTTGTTCGCTGAATATAGCGACAAGAACATTGGCTCCAGTAACCTCTTTGCGGCCTGAAGATTGAACATGAAAAACGGCACGCTGCAGAACACGTTGAAAACCTAACGTTGGCTGTGTTTCACGCTCGGTATCATCTTCAGGGATAAGGGGTGTTGTAGAATCGACAAACTCGATTAACTCCTTGCGTAAATTGTTGAGATCTGCACCACAAGCTTTCAGTACGGAAGCTGCGGCCTCGTTATCAATCAACGCTAACAATAAATGCTCAACAGTCATGAATTCATGACGTTTTGTTCGAGCACCTTTGAAAGCTTGATTCAGTGTAACTTCTAAGTCCTTGCTTAACATTTTTTCGACCTCAACTGATACACCTAAAAATTATTCATCGTCTTCAGCGGCAGCAATCTCACACAATAACGGATGTTGGTTTTCCCGAGCGTACTGGTTTACCTGCGCAGCTTTCGTTTCGGCAATATCTTTTGTAAAGACACCACATACTGCGCTTCCGTTCGTATGAACCTTGAGCATGATTTGTGTCGCTTGCTCACGATGCATTGAAAAAAATGTCTCTAACACTTCTACGACGAACTCCATGGGAGTGTAATCATCGTTAAGCATGATTACTTTATACATAGAAGGACGCTTAAGTTGCGGCTTTTGTTCCGCAACGGCCAAGCCTTCATCTCGGCCTCCTGCTACATCATCGCTGTCACTACTGTTTAATGTTAGTCGATGATAATCCATATTACCCCAAACCTTTTTGCACGGATTCAAAGAGTTCTGCTCCCCGATTCTAACTACAAGATAAGTGAAGTCTCAATTAGGATCAACCAATTGGACTTGACAATTTATTAAATTTCATATGAGTATATCCATGCGCTTTATTATCAAAAGCGCATTATCCAATATCTCCGCACAAAGCATTTTTATAATAAAAATATTGGGCCTAATAAAAAAATAACAATTTTAAGTTCATGCATCAGCTCATGGCTTATACCCATAAAATAGGAAATCTGCTATGCAATCAGGTACCGTCAAGTGGTTCAATAATGCCAAAGGTTATGGATTTATCCTTCCAGACAACGGTGGTGACGAACTATTCGCTCACTATTCTGCAATTACAATGGATGGTTATAAAACCTTAAAAGCCGGCCAACAAGTCAACTTTGATGTTGTTAAAGGCGATAAAGGTATGCATGCCGTCGGTATTGAACCCAAATCGTTTAAAATTAGTTCTAACGAGTCTGAAAGTCCCCCTATGGCTTTATTAAACTAAACACCATTCACCAACAACTGACAAAACCATTCAACTTGTCTACAACTGTGAGCGACACGTTCTCAAAGCGCTATTGCGTCACAAAAATTTAATGAGTGGATCAAGTAGTACCGCTCATTAAACTTTCAAATTACCTACTCTTCAAATTGTAAAAAACTCATATCACACAAATTTTTACATTTCTCGGTCATAGTAATACCTGCCATTTTTTTACCGCCAAACCTGAGAAAAAGCCTCTTAGCAGATACAATGTAGCAGTTACAATGCCACTATAAATGTCTTAGCTCTAGGCCAGCGAATGCCCAATATAATTTTGTTTAATAAACCCTATGGGGTTTTGAGTCAGTTTACCGACAAAGAAAACCGCCCTACGTTAAGTAACTACATTTCAGAAAAAGATTTTTATCCGGCCGGTCGTCTCGATTTTGACTCTGAAGGTTTACTTCTGTTGACCAACGATGGCGCGTTACAGAATCAAATTGCCAACCCCAAATTTAAACTGCCAAAAACCTATTGGGTGCAGGTTGAAGGCATTCCTGATGAGATTGCATTGACTAAATTAAGACGAGGGGTAACGCTCAATGACGGAAAAACAAAACCGGCAAAAGCTCGGCTCTATGAGCCCGAAAACGTATGGCCAAGAGACCCTCCCATTCGCCAAAGAAATAACGACACAACCTCTTGGATTGAACTCACCATTACAGAAGGCCGAAATCGGCAAGTTCGCCGAATGACCGCTGCCGTAGGCCATCCAACGTTACGTTTAATTCGTGCTCGAATTGGCACTTGGGCGCTCAATGACATCGCGGTTGGTCAAATTCGCAAAGAAAATGTGTTTTTGCCTCGGGCATAATTAATCTTCAACTCTACTGCATTTATCCATAAATATCCGTTATGAACTCCAGAGAATTTAACCCTCACGTCACGGTCGCCACCGTTGTCTCGCAGCAAAATCAATTTCTGATTGTTGAAGAACAGATTAACGGCGAAACCCGATTTAACCAACCCGCCGGACATTTAGAAGCCAATGAGAGCCTGATTGCCGCAGCCAAGCGCGAGACGCTCGAAGAAACTGGCTGGGAGGTTGACATAACCGGCTTTTTGGGTGTTTGCATATTTAAAGCCAGTAACGGTGTGACCTACGTTAGAAACACTTTTTGCGCAACGCCAATTCACAAACGCGAGCCTTTTACATTGGATACAGGTATCATCGCCGCACACTGGATGACACTGAACGAAATCCAACAAAAACAGGAAATGTTGCGTAGCCCAATGATTATAAAATCTATTGAAAACTACCTTAAAGGCAACATATTCCCGGCAACACTCGTGACTTATCTAAGCG
This sequence comes from Sessilibacter sp. MAH3, assembly GCF_054658275.1. Lineage (NCBI taxonomy): Bacteria > Pseudomonadati > Pseudomonadota > Gammaproteobacteria > Cellvibrionales > Cellvibrionaceae > Sessilibacter > Sessilibacter sp. MAH3. Next base: position 32,791 of record NZ_BAAGIE010000013.1, read on the forward strand.
CTGTTTAATTCACCAAACAACTATCATATTTGGCTCAATGGATACCCTTACAACCGCATCTAACTCCCAAGCAAACAAAGTAATCGTCGGCATGTCTGGCGGTGTAGACTCCTCCGTAGCGGCGTTACTTCTTCAACAACAGGGCTACCAGGTTGAAGGTTTGTTTATGAAGAATTGGGATGAGGACGACGGTACCGAGTATTGTACTGCAAAGGCGGATTTGGCCGATGCCGAAAAAGTCTGCGACAAGCTAGGTATTCCTTTACATACGGCAAATTTTGCCGCCGAATATTGGGATAATGTTTTTGAGCATTTTTTGGCCGAATACCAAGCAGGCCGCACACCTAATCCCGACATTCTTTGTAACCGCGAAATTAAATTCAAAGTCTTTTTAGAATACGCACAAGCGCTAGGCGCTTCACTAATCGCGACCGGTCATTACGTTCGCCGCAAAGACATTGATGGCCATACTTACCTGTTAAAAGGACTGGATAACAATAAAGACCAAAGTTATTTCGTTCACGCGGTAGGTGAAGACGAGTTCGCCACCAGCTTGTTTCCCATAGGCGAAATGGAAAAGCCCGATGTTCGCGCCCTTGCTGAAAAGCACGATTTGGTTACCCACAACAAAAAAGACAGCACCGGCATCTGCTTTATTGGCGAACGCCGTTTCAAGGATTTCTTAGAACAATATTTGCCCGCTCAGCCAGGAGAAATTATTGACGATCATGGCAATATTCTTGGCGAGCATGCAGGTCTGATGTATCACACGCTAGGACAGCGACAAGGCTTAGGAATCGGCGGAGTTAAAGGTGCTCCGGAACAACCTTGGTATGTTGCCGAAAAAGATCTCAACAACAATCAGTTGGTCGTTGTGCAGGGTAAAAATCACCCACTGTTGTTTAAAGACTCTCTTAAAGCTTCGCAAATTTGTTGGATAAACAAGAACTTCCCTGAAACCAAGGAGTTTCGAGCCCAGGTTAAGACTCGATATCGCCAACCCGATCAAATGGCAACCGTTACAATCAATGCATCTAACAACGACGGTAACGAAACGTTAACAATACATTTTGACGAACCCCAAAGAGCGATCACTCCAGGCCAATCGGTGGTTTTTTATCATGGGGAAATTTGTCTGGGCGGAGCCGTAATTGAAGCCGGTTATAACCGTTAAATGTTAATCGAATTGCAGTCACCTAAAACACGCTTCACATGTTGCAAAAATTCTGCAGCGACTGTGGGGTTGGTGTAATTATTTATCGAAGAGTCAATGGCAGATATCGAATCACAAACTATTGCTTTAGCCGCGACCCTTCAATCTGTCGCGATGGTAGAACAGCTGGCAAAACACGGCACAACCACAGCAGGCAATGCGCGCGTTTTAATAAACAGCATATTCAAAACCTCCCCTAAAAGCACAATCGATGTGTATAACCAGGTTCAAGATTTAGAGCTCGGTCTAAACATGTTGGTGCAAATGCTCGAAAAACTGAACACCCCCAACTATTCCGATAGCATGCGCTATACGTTGAGTTTGCTCCATTTGCAGAAAAAACTGGCCGGGAATAATGCCATGCTCAGCGTTATCGCCCAGAGAATCGAGCGCTGTAGAGCCCAGCTAGAACATTTTGATGTTATGCATGACAATATCCTAGCCAATCTAGCCGATATCTATGCAGATACACTCAGTACTTTTACATTTCGAATTCAAATTCGAGGTTCTTACGATTATCTTCAACAGGCTCGTATTGCAAACCACATCCGTGCCCTGCTACTGGCAGGCGTCAGATCAGTAACGCTCTGGCGACAAGTTGGCGGCTCCCGTATAAATCTGATACTCAACCGAAGCAAAATTATCACTGCGGCCGATCTACTGCACCAATCTGTGCGAAACGAAAAGTGACCAAAGTTTCCCACAAATACTAAAATTTCGGGTATTATCGCGCGCTTTTTCGGTGGTTATGGCTAATATTTGAGGAATATCAGTCATTAATCGGTTCACTTTTACATCCACAGCAACGGTTTAAACTATGGAGCTTTCTCAACTCACAGCAGTTACCCCTATCGACGGACGTTACGGTTCGAAGACTCAATCTTTACGAGACGTTTTCAGTGAATATGGGCTGATCAAATGTAGAGTTGAAGTAGAAATTCGCTGGCTGCAAAAGCTCGCTGGGCACCCACAAATTACTGAGGTGCCGGAGTTCTCAGAGAACACTCAAGCGCTACTTAACAATATAGTTGCAAACTTTAGCGAACAAGACGCGCAAGAAATCAAAACCATCGAGCGCACCACCAATCACGATGTAAAAGCTGTTGAATACTTTATAAAGAACCAGTTCAAGGGTAATGCTGAATTAGAAGCTATCAGCGAATTTGTTCACTTTGCTTGTACCTCTGAAGACATCAACAACCTTTCACACGGTTTGATGCTCAAGCAAGGTCGTGAAGCTTTAATGAGCTACACGGCTAAAATCATTACTACCCTCAAGTCTCTTGCCATTGAATTTGCCAACGACCCAATGCTTTCTCGCACTCATGGGCAAACGGCTTCGCCTACTACGGTAGGTAAAGAAATCGCCAATGTTGTTTACCGACTCAATCGTCAGGTGAAGCAGATAGAAAGTGTTGAACTTTTAGGCAAAATCAACGGCGCGGTAGGTAACTATAATGCGCATCTTAGTGCTTATCCGGATATCGATTGGGCAGACAATGCCTCAAGCTTCATTACCGATTTAGGACTTACTTGGAATCCATACACAACTCAGATCGAACCTCACGATTATATTGCTGAGTTATTTGATGCAATCAGCCGATTTAACACCATTTTGATTGATTTCAATCGCGATATTTGGGGCTACATTTCACTAGGCTACTTCAAACAAAAGACCATTGCCGGCGAGATTGGCTCGTCAACCATGCCGCATAAGGTTAATCCGATTGATTTCGAAAATTCAGAAGGAAACCTTGGCATCGCCAATGCCTTATTTGCTCATCTAGGCAGCAAATTGCCGATTTCACGCTGGCAGAGAGATTTGACCGACTCCACCGTATTACGAAATATGGGCGTCGGTTTTGGCTATAGCTTTATTGCCTACGAATCCGTTTTGAAAGGTTTAGGAAAACTCGAAATCAATCGCGCGCGATTGGATCAAGATCTCGAATCCAGCTGGGAAGTACTCGCCGAACCAATTCAAACGGTGATGCGTCGTTATCAAGTCGAAAACGCCTACGAAAAACTTAAAGAATTGACTCGCGGCCAAGATATCAGCAAAGACAGCATCAGAGCTTTCATTGATACCCTTGAAATACCAGACCAAGCGAAAACCGAGCTTAAAGCACTAACACCACAAACTTACGTTGGTAGTGCAGCCGAACAAGCCAAAAACATTTAACAACTTACATCAACCTAGGAAGCTAAGCTCGCTATGACTTCGAGTAACGAAATTTTGAAGAACCTGGGCGAGCTTAGTATTGATGAGTTCCTAAAACATCACTGGCAGAGAAAATACTTATTTGTCTCTGAATGCTTTAAAGACTCTCTGCCGGAATTTCCTGCGGACGAACTAGCCGGATTGTCCCTTGAGGAAGACGTCGAATCTCGTTTGATTATCGAATCAAAACAAGACTCCAATCCCGAAAACCAATGGACCTTAAAACACGGCCCATTTTTAGAATCAGACTTTACAACTCTACCTGAATCACATTGGACACTGCTTGTTCAAGCCGTAGACTTTTGGGCTCCTGAATACACAGAATTTTTATCGCGCTTTCGCTTTTTACCCAATTGGCGAATTGACGACATTATGATCAGCTACGCCACAGACCAAGGTGGTGTAGGTCCGCATTTCGATTACTACGACGTTTTTCTCATTCAATTAGAAGGAGAAAGACTGTGGCGAATTGGACAACAATGCGACGACAGTACAGAGAAAGTGGAAGGCTCACCTCTCAATCAAATTAGACACTTTAAGACCGAAGCTGAATTTTTAGCAAACCCCGGTGACCTCCTCTATATTCCCGCCGGTAAAGCCCATTGGGGAATTGCCCAAGGCGAATGCACGACAATATCTGTAGGGTTTCGAGCACCGAGCTATAGCGAAATTCTTTCCCACTTCAGTGGCGAACTCTGCAACACACTACCCAGCAATTATCGTTATTCCGACTCTCGGAAAAATACCGAGCAACTGAATAATTGCGGCGAGATTTCTGTTGCGACAATTGAAAATATACAACAGCAACTCGTATCGATTATCTCCAACCCGGAGGCGCTGGCATCTTGGTTTGGACGATACATGACTGAAAGCAAGTACGAAGACTTATGCCCTTGGTCCCAGTCCACGCCGTCGTGCGAACTGAACGCAAATACCGTTAAGAGGCTAGTAAAAGAAAAAGCCTTTGAATTTTGCCCCGGAATTCGAACAGCTTACTTCCCGAAATCCCAAGAAACCGCCCTTTTATTCATTGATGGCAGAGAATTTCTTTGTCATATTGAACTTGCAAAGGCGCTTTCAAGTAATTTGCAATTCTCATCCGGCTCACTGCAAAAAATAGCCGAAATGGGAGATACTCAACAGCAAATTAATACCTATGCCTTACTTGAGCTGCTGATCGAAAAAGAGTTACTTCTCGTACAGTCGTAATCGTACTGTTCTAATTACGATCTACGGTTAACTTACACCAAATTGCCAACATAACTATGAACAGCTTTCTTTCGAAGAATGATATTTCTGTAGAAATCACGAATTGGGAAAAATCTGAATCTGAATTGTGCGCGATTCGGCGTGAAGTTTTTATCGAAGAGCAAGGTGTATCTGAGCAAGATGAACTTGATGGCAAAGATCATCTATACACCCAGGTGATTGTTCGCTCAAAGAACCACATTGAAGCCATTGGTTGCGCTCGGATTTCCCCAGAGGGAAAAATTGGTCGCGTTGCCATTGTCAAAAACTTCCGTGGATTAGGCGTCGGCCAAAAACTCATGGAGTTTTGCACCCAAGCAGTTTTGGAAAAGGGTCAAACACCCAAACTCGATGCACAAACAAGCGCAATTGGCTTTTACGAATCATTGGGATACGCCTGTGAAGGCGAAGTGTTTATGGATGCAAATATTCCCCATAAACACATGAAATTTGCGTTAGCGAGCTTCTTTGTCACTCAAGCAAACACCAATGAATCCTCTGAGACAAATTACTCTCCAGAACCTCAACCACTAAGACGCGCGCTAAAGTCAACCCAAGACAGCGAAGCCGCCCTGTTAAATTGTCTTGAGCAATCCCGCGCAGAGCTCATGATCACCTGCTCTACAGCCTTATTACGCCTTGTGTCGTCACACCAATTTCTTGAAGCGTTGAAAACAAAACTGCTTACTAACACCGATTCAGAAGTAAAAATCGTAATCGGTTCTTACGATTCAGGAGCTACACTGATACGAAGCCTTATTGATCTTTCGCGACGACTACCAAGCAAGTTGAAGCTCAAATGCTTAAATACCGATCAAAACGATTTCTCGGCGCTCATCATTACAAATGCGCAGAATTCGGTGGAAATTCATTTGGATGGTGAACAGCTCACCGGCATTCAAACTCGATTGAGTAATGCTAAAAAAGAGCTGCTAAGAGAAGAATTCTATCGCATTTGGGATGCGCGATCGTTCGCTCATCCAGACTTTAAAGAGTTGAACCTCTAACAATTAACGATCATCCACTTGATAATCGACACCAACTACATTGCCATTATAAACGAGATCTACCGACTCTAACGCAGCGCAAGCCCCCATTACAGGTCGTCCGTCCCGCAGCCGAAACTCAAAACCATGCAATGGGCATCGAATGTTGCCGTTTTCTAGAGTTCCATAGGTTAAAGGTACGTTTTGATGCGGGCAGTTATTTTTGAATCCGTAGATCTTGCCATCATACTGAATCAGTAAAACATCAAGATTATCAATTTTATGTGCGGCCATGTAGCCATCGTATAAGCGATGCAGCTTTTCTAATGGTTTAAACACAAGTACGCTCCGAAAGACTGACCACAAAATGGCTGAACACGCTAGAATCGCTCGCTGAATGATTCGAAGGGTGAAAAACGCCCAATACTAAATACTAGCAAACATTGTCATTAGCCTGAGCCTAACTATAATGCCAGCTTTTTATTTCGAGCGAGTCAAAGTTGCTAACGACTGTAGAAATACCATATAGCCCTTCCGTAGAGCTTCTATTTGACCAAATTCAAACACTTCCAGGGGCAGTTTGGCTTGACAGTGGCTGGCCGCATTTTTCAAACGAGCGCTACGACATTCTCTCAGCGACACCGGTGTTCTCCGTCTCGCCAGATAACAACAACCAGGAGAAGTCCCCTTTCGAACATTTGCGCCAAGAGTTTTTGAAGATATCAACCATATCTTGTGAAGACACCCAATTGCCATTTACCCACGGCTTTATGGGTTATTTCAGTTACGAAGCAGGAATTGAACAACTCTCCGTAACAAACCATAAACCTTCGGTTTTAGGAATTCCTAAATACTTTTGGGCTTATTTTAATTACTCGTTTGTCTTCGATCACTACGAAAAGAAGGCATTTTTTTCGAAATTGGATTCGCTAGATGCGGGTATAGAAGATTCCATACGAAAATGCATCTCACAATATACCCAGAAACTGGCCAATAAGGTCGATGAAAAGATTAGTTCAACTGACTTGCACTATGAAGACTGTCCCTTTGAATTAGACGGTTTTGAAGCCCTCTGGAATTACGACCAATATCTCAACGCGTTTACGCAAGTAAAAAATCATATTACCGACGGAGATATATACCAAGCAAACCTCACACAAACTTTTGCATCTAAGTTTAGAGGAAATTCTTATTGGGCTTATCGCAAATTACGAGAAATAATGCCCGCGCCTTACAGCTGCTACGGCAAGTTTGCAGGCGTAGAAATTTTAAGCTTTTCTCCAGAGACATTTCTAAAAAAAACCGGTGATTTTTATCTGACTAAACCCATTAAAGGCACAAGACCTCGGAGCACCGACCCGGATATCGACCTTCAAAATGCTCAAGAATTAAAATCGAGCGCCAAAGATCAAGCTGAAAACTTAATGATTGTAGACTTACTGCGCAACGATCTTTCAAAGAATGCTATTCGCAATTCTGTGATCGTGAATGAACTCTATTCGCTAAAAAGTTACGCCAATGTTCACCATTTAGAAAGTCTTATCAGCGCCCATATTACCAATGCACACGGGCTAGAAGTTTTCAAAGATTGCTTCCCTGGTGGATCAATCACCGGAGCACCCAAGAAAAGGGCCTGTGAAATAATTGCCGAATTAGAAGCAGCACCCAGAGAGCTTTATTGTGGCTCAATTGGCTACTTAAGCGCTTCCGGTGATTTTGATACCAATATTGCAATTCGAACCATTACCGGTTTTAACCAGACAATGTCTATCGCTGGAGGCGGCGGAATTGTCGCCGATTCCACGCCAGGTGCGGAATATTCGGAGTCGCTTACGAAAATTCAGCGTTTAATTGATGGATTAAACGACTTTATGCACAATACCAATAAATCTTAAAGAGAACATAAACGGCTTAACGATATTAAATAGGTTTGATATGAAAATAGTCATGGTAAAGAAGATCTTAGCTGACGGCTCACCTTGTAAAAAATGCGGTGAGGTTTTGGAAAAGCTCGAAAAAAGTGAATTAACTCATTTAATTGATGAAATAATTGTAGCCGATGAGCGCGATCCAGAAAGCGCGGGAATGCAGCTCGCTAAAGAACTGGATGTCGCAAGAGCGCCTTTTTTTGTGGTTTATAAAGACGGCAGTGAGCCGGAAGTGCATACAATTTATATTAAATTTGCAAAAGAAGTATTGGAGCCAATGAAGTCTTAAACTATTAATTTAGAAATGAAGTTGCTGAGAAACAATCAGCGCTCGGGGACTTAGACAATTATTGGAAAATTAAGAAGTAATCGCTAAAACTGACAAGGAGTGAAGTCCGTTTCACTCTTTTTTAGAAAGGCTAGTTGCTTATAAAAACTTCTCGATACATTAAATGTACGGAAGCTCTATATGCTCAAACAATTCATCAAGCTCAGCTTTTGACTGACGATTAAACGCCTCTTCAACTATATTTTTAGTCAAATGTGGCGCAAATAACTCGATAAATTCAAACATAAATCCACGCAAGAAGGTTCCACGACGGAATCCAAGCTTGGTAGTACTTGGCTGAAAGAGGTGTCGAGCATCAATGCAAACCAAGTCTGAATCTAATTCTGGATCATAAGCCATCGAAGCGATGATACCGATACCAAGACCTAAACGGACATAAGTTTTGATAACGTCTGCATCAGCAGCGGTGAATACAACTTTCGGTGCTAATCCGCGATCAATAAACGCTTCATCCAACTTAGAACGACCGGTGAAACCGAACACGTAGGTAACAATTGGATGTTTCGCCACATCTTCAAGCGTTAAATTAGAAACTTGAGTCAGTGGATGATCTTTAGGTACTACAATGCCACGGTTCCATTGATAACAAGGCATCATGACCAAATCACTAAACAGCTCTAATGCTTCAGTCGCGATGGCAAAATCAACGGTGCCATCAGCGGCCATCTCTGAAATTTGCATGGGCGTACCCTGATGCATATGCAGAGAGACCTCAGGATATTGATGAATAAAGTTACCAATAACCTTAGGTAGAGCATAACGCGCCTGAGTGTGAGTTGTTGCTATAGAAAGACTTCCTTTCCTTTCGTTACTAAACTCTTGTGCAACTTGCTTAATCCCCTCAACTTTTCGGAGGATTTCCCCAGCCGTTTTTAAAATAGCTTCACCGGCAGGAGTTATGCGAGTTAAATGTTTACCGCTACGAGAAAAGACTTCGACGCCCAACTCATCCTCTAACAACCTGATTTGCTTACTAATTCCAGGTTGAGATGTATACAAGCTTTGCGCCGTTGCAGATACATTGAGATCATGATGAGCGACCTCCCAGATATATCTTAACTGCTGCAGTTTCATAAGCCCTCCCAAATGGCGGATTGATCTGCGTAAAGTTATGATTATAAAAATATAAACAAATATTCTTTTCCAGAATAGTTATTAACCTATATATTTGCCACCCCTGACAGAATTTTTACACAAATACTTCACATTCCTTCTAATTAGCTCAAAAAATGGAAATATTTCAATTCATATTAGCCGGCGCAGCGGTCGGATTAGCGATAGGCATAACCGGCGTTGGTGGTGGCTCTATTATGACACCATTATTGTTGCTTTTTGGATTTCCATTCAATGTTGCAATCGGTACAGACCTTTTATACGCGTCGATAACAAAAGCCAGTGGAGCTTGGGCACACAAACGCCAAGGCACTGTTAATTGGAAATTGGTGTTCTTATTGGCATCGGGCAGTATTCCTGCCTCAATCGCAACAACTTTCTTGCTTGATACCATATTCTCTAACGCATCTGAATACGAGCATCTTTTAACAACTAGCTTAGGAATTATGCTGATACTGACTTCAGCGGTACTTCTATTTAAAGGAAAACTCACAAACCAAGCTCAAACCAATACAGAGTATCAACGCTGGACCACCAAACACTCCACAACAGTTACAGTAATTGCCGGATTCCTACTCGGAGTATTTGTAACCTTATCATCAGTAGGTGCTGGGGCTTTTTGTGCCGCATTATTACTTGTGCTGTACCCACGTCTCAGTGCTGTTAAAGTTGTCGGAACTGATATTGCGCATGCTGTACCTCTAACTTTTATTGCAGGCCTAGGACATCTGGTATTTCTGGGCAACGTAGATTTTTATCTTTTGGGTTGCTTATTGATCGGATCAATCCCAGCCATACACTTGGGTACTAAAATCGGTGCGAAGCTTCCCAACAAAATTCTCCAACCTGTATTAGCGTCTATTTTACTGGGGCTTGGTATTAAGTTCGCCTTTTTCTAGCCTCTAAATAAAAACTTAATACTAAAGTCATTTCAGCAACAAAACTAAGTTAGGAGGGATTTTATTTATTACCCTCCTAATTTCAATTAGTTTTGGACTTTATGTTTAAAATAATATTTTTTTAGATCAGGCCGAAATTTTAAAAGCAGTCTCGCCAACGGGTTTTGTTATTTAAACTGCTCAGTCAGTAAATAAATACGCTTTAACAGTAATTTTTACCAGCAGTAAAATTTTTTAAATTTACTCGATAAAATTGTACGAACATAAGCATTAAGCGAATATTTTTCTTTTTCAACGAAACCACATTTCGATAAATGACGCTGCTATTTATACAAAATGAAAATCATTCCTAAAAGGAAACAATCCGTAGACGCCACCGGTATGAATAAAGACAATATCTTTAACGCCTTGATAACGTCCAGAATTAATATCATTTACTAAACCGTAAAATGCTTTCCCCGTATATACCGGATCTAAAACAATTCCCTCTAGCCGACAGATTTCTTTAATAAATGTATAAAGCTCGGGATAACCTTTTGCGTAACCTGGACCAATATAATCGTCAATTGTTTTGATTGTAACTGTGTTAACTGACACACCAAGATCATAAAGCGCATTGCACTGTTCGATATCTTTTCGTGCTTTTTTATTAAAATAATTGGCGTCATCACAAACGGCATATCCAATTGTCTGCGCTTCTACACCAAGTAAATGAGAGCCTAAACTTAAACCTGATTGGGTACCACCTGACCCTGTAGCGCAGACGATATACTCAGGATTAATACCGTGAAGCTCGAAATCGGCTTTTAGCTCTTTAACACACTCAACATAACCCCATATACCGACACCATCACTAGCTCCGGTTGGTATCGAATAAGAATGCTTTCCTTGAGTTTTTAACGTATTTTTTATTTCTACGAAAATATTCTCCAGATTTGAAAAGTACTCTTGTGGGCTGTAGAGGTGAATCTTGGCTCCGGCCAAATTATCAAGAAAATAATTGCCATCAATCTCTAAGGAATTTTCTTTTCTTAAAACCAAGTGAGCTTCCAAGCCTAATTGAGCACAAACAAGAGCTGTTGCTCGACAATGGTTAGACTGAATACCACCACAAGTTATTAACGCGCTAGATCCCTCCTTTAGCGCTCTAGCAACGATGTATTCGAGCTTCCTAACTTTATTTCCAGTTAAAAAACTTCCCGTAAAATCGTCCCTTTTCAACCAAATATTTGGACCACCGATTTTTTTGCTCAGTTTTTCGAGAAAGACCAACGGAGTTGGTGTATTGGCTAAATTTATTTTTTCTGGGAATTGATCGAACATGGAAAGATATCCATTATCTGATTTGAAAGAGTAATAAGCGTGATAGAAAGAAGGGAGCGGACTCCATGAGAATCCGCTAAAAACTAAGGAAATTAACCAGAAACTTTCTTGATTGTACCCTTAGGCAATACTGCGTGAACAAAGGCTCTTTGAAAGCGAAGTTGAACATTGTCTGCGGCTTCGACGGTAATATACTCCTCGTCTACCTTGACAATTTTAGCTAACAGGCCGCTACCCATAACAACCTCATCACCTTTACTTAAAGAAGAGATAAGATCTTTATGTTCTTTTTGACGTTTACGTTGAGGGCGGATGATGAATAAATACATCAACAAAAACATTCCGCCAAACATGGCCAAAGTTATAAATTGATTCGGCTCACCAGGTGCGGTTTGTGACTGCGCGAAGGCTGAAGGAAAGAAAAAGCTCATTAAAACGACTCACTAAATCTACATTATTAAAATGGAGCAGTAATGTAACTTTTCCTGAAAACCAAGGCAAATTGAAATACGGTATGGTTAATAAATAGGCTATAGAAGTGGGAACAACTCATGCTCTGAAACAGCCCGTCTTCTAACAATCACTAAAAGATAAGCTGCCAGACATCAGAAGTTTTATATGCAACTAGGCATAATCTCTGAATAACTTACGAAATGTACTCGGAGACAATCCAGTCCAACGCTTAAACGCGTTTGTAAAACTGGTACGATCAGAGAAATCTAATGCGGTAGATATGCTGTCAATACTCGCATTCTGCTCAATTAGGAAATCGATTGAGTAATGGAATCGAACCTTGTCTCGCAACTCGGCAAAGCTTATTTCTTGCTGCTGGAGACGACGTTGCAGAGTCCGTTTTGAAAGGCCAAGCTCTCCGGCAACATCACCAATCCCTAAAGGAGATTTACCAACTCGGGTTTTCAGAACTTCAACTACTTTACCTGCAACACCGTAGGCCTCAGGTAAACGTGCTTCAAGAAGATAGTCGTCAAAATGTTTAACTCCGGGAGTGGAAAAACTGTCTTCTTCAGACTTTTGCTCACGAAGTGAAGTTTGTTCTTCAATCATTTTGGCTACTCCTTTTGCCATCAAGCTAATGGATTCTAGATCTTCGATGTTGTATTTTCGGGATTTTTGTGTGGAGAAAAAACAAATCATCCCAAAGAATTCACCGTGAACAATAAGATTCTCGGTAATTAACTTTTGAACACTGCTTCCATTATAAGACACCTTGTGAGCGGCATTTGTGACAAATCTATCACTTTGAATGGGGCATGAACCTTCTGAATCGAGAACTGCAGAGATAAATGGGTCGTTAACTTGCATTAACTGCCCTTCGAACAAATTGGTGATGTCAGATTCACAGGCGATGATTCGGACAACCCCACCGATTCTTTGACCAATGAAACCGTTCTCACACTCAAACATTCTTGCACCGGCTTCAATATACGAACGCAGTAATGAACGTAGCGTTGAGGGTGGAAGCGTTAATAATTCAACAAAGCACCGCAAGCGGTCTACAAAACTAGAAAAGTTATAGCGATCTAAGTCGACAAGAAGATCTGGAGAACTCAGTTCGATACCAGTATTTTTCAAAGGTACCCTCTCCCACCATGTTTAACTGCTAAGCACTGAAGCATTATAGACTGAAAAATAAACACATTTATTCTCTATTAGAAAAGTATGTGAGCAAGAGCAATCGCTATAAATTTTGTTGTATTTGACCCAAAAGCTAGACACAACCTTAATTAGATTCATGCTAATGATTATATCAATTCTAATTAAGGTCAATTTATTAGGATGAATATATCAAAAAGAGATAGTTATTAGCAGGGTGTTATTATAATTCATTTTATGAATATTAGATTTTTACAAATAGCTGCAACTTCAAACAGTTGATGCAAAATTAGGCGCCAACGCTTAAAACTAAAACCCATAAGATCATTTTTTATTGTGAAATAGATAATTTAACCATAGCCGTTTTTGATGTTTTTGCAGGACAAATGCATTTTAAAAATTGCATAACATTGAGGATAAAACCTCTAAATAATACCCGGTATTTGGATATAAATTTATTTCGTTATTAATTAAAAAATCAGGAAGAACAGGAATTTATAAAGATTACTAAAAGTGGGTAATACCAATTTAGAAAATTATATTTGCTACAAAATTCACAAAATAAAATGGAGAAAACAGCGGAAGGGAGAACAAAAATTCTATTTAATGCTGATACTTACTCAAAAATAAGAACCAGCATCCTCAATGACTTTCAACAATAGATAAATAGCTATTGAAGTTGAGACAACACCTCTAACAGTACTTCGTGGTGGTTATTTGTTTTGAATTTATCCAATACTTTTACCAAACGACCTTCACTATCGATAATAAACGTTGTACGAACAATACCCATAAATTCTTTACCCATAAAATTTTTGAGCTGCCATACGCCATATTTTTCTGCAATCTGATGATCTTCATCGGCCAACAAATCAAAATTTAACGATTGTTTATCGGCAAATTTTTCCAATCGCGAAACAGGATCAGGGCTTAAACCAAGCACTACAACATCTCGCGCTGCAAGTTCGACTTGAATATCTCTAAGTCCACAAGCTTGGGTGGTACATCCCGGCGTTGATGCCTTTGGATAAAAATAAACCACAACCCATTTTTCGCCACGAAATTGTTTTAAAGAAACTTCTTCGCCTCGTTGATTCTGTAAGCTAAATACTGGGGCCAAATTGCCGATTTTAGGATATGTCATCTTATTCTCTTTGTTCAAATTTCAATTCGATAACTCAATCGTAACAAACAAAAAAGGCCCAGCAAATGCTGAGCCTTTTTGAGAAGCTAATTAAGATAACTATTAAGGAAGTAAGTGAGCTACTGCATCACGCTCTTCTTTAAGTTCATCTTCAGTCGCTTTCATTTTCGCGACAGAGAACTCATTAAGTTCAACACCTTGAACAATAGTCCAATCGCCATCTTTACATACACAAGGGAATGAGTAGATCAAACCTTCGTCAATGCCATAGCTACCATCGCTATAAACGCCCATAGAAACCCAATCGCCTTCTACAGAACCAAGAGCCCAATCGCGCATATGGAAAATTGCAGCGTTTGCAGCAGATGCAGCAGAAGAAGCACCACGAGCATCAATAATTGCTGCACCGCGTTTTTGTACGGTTGGGATAAAGTCGGCTTCATACCATGCTTGGTCGATCAAAGACATTGCATCGGTGCCGTCAACGGTGGTTTGGTGAATGTCTGGGTACTGAGTTGAAGAGTGGTTGCCCCAGATTACCAAGTTTTTAACATCGTTGATGGATTTGCCAGTTTTTTGAGCAAGCTGAGTTAGAGCACGGTTGTGATCTAGGCGAGTCATTGCGGTGAACTGACGCGGGTTAAGGTCTGGCGCATTACGTTGAGCAATTAAAGCATTAGTGTTTGCTGGGTTACCAACAACAAGAACTTTAACGCCACGTGAAGCGTTGTCGTTTAACGCTTTGCCTTGAGCAGAGAAAATAGCAGCGTTTGCTTCAAGAAGATCTTTACGCTCCATACCTGGACCACGAGGACGAGCACCTACTAACAAAGCAAAATCTGCATCTTTAAATGCAACATTGGCATCGTCAGTGCATACCATACCGGCAAGTAATGGGAATGCACAGTCATCAAGCTCCATTGCAACGCCTTTAAGAGCGCCTAACGCTGGAGTAATTTCCAACATTTGTAAAATCACAGGTTGATCTGGACCAAGCATTTCCCCAGCTGCAATTCTAAATAAAAGTGAATAACTAATTTGGCCCGCTGCGCCGGTTACGGCGACACGTACTGGTGATTTCACTGTATTTCTCCATTCATGTTTTGAAGTTGACAACCGCTTGCGGCTGTTGAAGAGGTGCGCCAATTATAGGTATTTGGCGGTAATTTTCACCTGTAAAAGATTGGGCTTTATTCAATTTTGTTAGAATTGAACAAAATTTCACCCAAACCGATACTTTTCCTGCAATTTATCACATAGTTTCGGACTATATTGCTACTAAAGTCTAGAATAGGTATCGACCAATCTTTGGTATAAAACCTCCGAAAATACGCCATTAACGCACTCTTCTTGTTTTAATTCTTCCAAAATATCCTGTAGCCATTCATTATCTTCACGGCCTTTCCAAGTTTTTTGGTAACTGCCATCTTGGTATCCATTATCTTGGCGAAAACGATTCAATACGTTCTTACCGACATAGGTTCTATAGAGTTCAGCAAAATCGAGTTCTGCTAAATTCAGTAATTGAAGAAATAAACCAAAATTAAACGTTTTTTCAACCAAAACCTGCCCTGT
Organism: Sessilibacter sp. MAH3; assembly: GCF_054658275.1. Taxonomy (NCBI): domain Bacteria; kingdom Pseudomonadati; phylum Pseudomonadota; class Gammaproteobacteria; order Cellvibrionales; family Cellvibrionaceae; genus Sessilibacter; species Sessilibacter sp. MAH3. Next base: position 48,404 of record NZ_BAAGIE010000013.1, read on the forward strand.
AAATTTCTCAAGTAGAGTCTTAAAATCAGAGTCGATCGATTGGATAGTAGAAGCGTTCTGAAATTCATTCACAACATAATCTGCTGCGGAATTTGTATCCGAATGTGATTCAAGCACCATGCTTAAACCAAAGTGCCAGATATCAATCAGCTCTAACTGAACCTGCTTGATATCTGGAGTCTGTTTTTTCCACCATTTCCACCCGTAATGATCCAGCAATTCGGCACACTCCACCCAAACTGCACGGTACCATTCAAAACGTTGGTTACGCCAATCCTCATGAACTTTTGTATTGATCTGATTTTGTAAGTTGAGCATTTCTGCCACTTGGGTTTTATTCATGAACAGCAGGACCTAATAATTAAAGAAAATTTAACTTAAGGAACCTCTGATTAACTCATCCATGAGTTAATCAGAGGTTCCTTAACGATTTACTAATAAACCTAAGAGCAAATTAAATATGAAATCGGACTGATCATAATGTCATCATAATTCCACAATTTGCTCATTAAAATGTAATAACTCAGTTTTAGAGTATTTCCAGCTTAGGGAAGAAACTGATGAAACTATTGCAAAACATTCATGCTTTTGATGTAGCAACCTTCGAACGTTGCCATAATTTTAAATATTACCGAAGCATTTCTAAAGCAAGTCGATGGGTTTCTAAATCCGCCGACGGCCAGCTTTATGCAATCGCGGCTATGTTTATGGCAGTCTATGGTTATGTCAACTTTTTACCAAAGGTATTTGCAGCCTTTGCTATAGAACGCTCGACCTACTACTTTTTGAAGAATCGATTCAAACGTAATCGCCCACCACAAGCCCTACCCAACTTTCAATCCCTTGTAATTCCGTCAGACCAATTTAGCTTTCCTTCGGGGCACACGTCAGCAGCCTTTATGATGGCCCTTCTTTTAGGAAGCCTTTTTCCTGCTGTTTATTATCTGCTACTTTGCTGGGCCAGTACCGTTGGATTATCAAGAGTCATGCTCGGTGTGCATTTCCCAACAGATATTGTCGCTGGCGCATCACTAGGAAGTGCGTGCTCGCTACTTGTTCTTAACGCGTTTTAATGTAAATTTCCGCCAAAGTTTATCAATGGAAACTCTTTGGCCAGCTGGTTCTCGATTAACGTTCAAAGAATGAATCGAAAACAACCACAGCGATAAAGTTCTCTTAAGTACAATATAAGGTTTATTGATGAAGATTCTCTACGGTGTGCAAGGCACCGGTAATGGGCACATCACCCGCGCCAGAGCGCTATCAGCAGCGTTTTCGAGTTTTCCAAACATTGAAGTAGATTATCTGTTCAGCGGACGTGATCGAAATAAATATTTCGATATGCAACCCTTCAATAATTGGCAATGTTTGGATGGTCTAACATTTGTTCATAAATCTGGAAAAATAGACCCTATTGCCACTGTTAAAAAAAATCGTATCCGTCAGTTAGTAAGAGATATTAAAACGATAAATCTTGACGACTATGATCTAATTCTAACGGATTTTGAGCCTATAACGGCATGGTCAGGCAAGCGTAACAACAAACCCGTTATTGGCGTCGGCCATCAATATGCGTTTGATTTTAATATTCCCAAAAAAGGCGAAAACCTCTTCACTAAGGGAATTATGCGTAATTTTGCGCCCGCAAAAATTGGTTTAGGCCTCCATTGGCATCACTTTGGTTACCCGATTTTGCCCCCCATTGCAGACATTCCAAACTCAGATACACCCGTCGCCGAGAATAAAGTTTTGGTATATCTAGGTTTTGAAGATCAACAAAAAGTAATCGATACTCTCAGGCCTATTTCTGACTATGAGTTTTATTTTTACGGCGAATTTGACTCCATAATTGATGATGGAAACCTTCATTTAAGGCCACTGAGCCGAGAGGGATTTAAGTCCGATTTAAAGTCAGCTAATGCCGTAATTTGTAATGCTGGATTTGAATTAGTGAGTGAAGCGCTTGAGCTCGGTAAAAAAGTACTGGTTAAACCATTACACGGGCAAATGGAGCAGCTTTCTAACGCAGAAGCCTTAAAAGTTTTGGGCTTAGGAAGTGTTATGGAAAAGCTCAATACCGATGTGATCAGTAAATGGTTAAGTAATCAGCCTAATTTACAAATTAAATATCCAAACGTTGCGGCGAAAATCGTTGAGTGGATTTCTGAAGGTGAATGGACAGTAGAAACCAGAGCCGCTCTGGTAAAATCTTTATGGGAGAGTGTTCAATCACCGGATTTAACGAACTTTGCCACTAGGTATTCATTGCAATTTTAGATTCGATACAACTATTTATTAGATCTGCTTAATACGTATTTGTTGGCTCAGGTTGTCTCGATTAAGCAGTCTTTGAGAAAAGACGTTTAAAATTTTCAGACGTTATCGAAGACAACTCTTCAAACGAAACACCTCTAAGTTCAGCGATGTATTCTGCCACCTCTTTTAAATACTTAGGCTCGTTCTTTTTACCACGGTATGGAATTGGTGCTAGATAAGGAGAGTCGGTTTCAACCAACAATCGATCGAGGGGAATTTTTTTAACGACATCGCGTAAATCGTCGGCATTTTTGAAGGTAACAATCCCAGAAATCGAGATGTAATAATTCAGATCAATGGCTTTTGAAGCCATATCCCAAGTCTCTGTAAAACAATGCAATACGCCAGCACTTTCGAGATTACCATGAGCTTTAATTAAGTTAAGAGTATCTTCTTGCGCGCAACGCGTGTGTACAACAACAGGGATATTTTCTTGACCAGCAGCTTGCAGGTGAATAGCAAAGCTTTCCTGTTGTAGCGCTTTGGTTTCTGTGTCGTAGTAGTAATCTAAACCCGTTTCGCCAACAGCGACCACCTTGGGATGACGAGTCCACTGGACCAAATCTTCTACTGAAGCAACACCTGACTGCACGTCTAATGGATGAACACCGGTAGACGCCCAAATACTGTCGTATTGCTCTGCAATCGCTAAAACATCTGCTCTGTTTTGCAAGCTGATCGAAATGCACAGCATTTCAGTAATGCCGCGATCAACGGCAGCGGCAATGGCTTTCGATAAATCGCCGCCGTAAGGGGCTAGATTTAATCGATCAAGATGGCAGTGGGAATCAATTAACATGAACTAAAACTATGAGGATAATTAAAAGTTTGAAAATAAGGGATTGCTTATTCAAAAAATAGCAACGACCTTATTATCTAAAAGAACAAGATCTGAAACAAATTAATTTATTAAAAGAAGGGAGTAACAGCAGTAACAAACTCAAACAGATCTCTAAACAGATCACATTGTGTGCGTCATTCGATCAGACTCTAAAGCGCCGGCTAAATAGGTTTCTATTTTTCGGTTAGCGGCGTCGTCTTGGTCATTAAACTGAACACCAATTCCTGCTGCACGATTGCCTTGTGCACCTTTTGGCGTAATCCAGATGACTTTTCCGGCCACGGGTATTTTTTCGGGTTCATCCATTAAATTCAATAACATGAACACTTCATCACCCAAATTAAAGGGTTTTGGTGTTGGAATGAATAAGCCACCATTTTGTACGTAGGGCATGTACGCCGCGTAAAGAACTGCTTTATCTTTGATGGTTAGAGACAATATCCCGTTACGCGCACCACTACCCATATATATCTGCCAAGTTGTTGAATTCGAATCGATAAGCACTGAATGTAAACAAGCGCTTAAGAATATTAGATATTGTTAAAATGATCAAAATCTAATGTCAATCTTTTGAACTGGTATTGCTTTGCTCAACTATAGATCAATTTCTAACGGATAGGAAATTGACTCCGTCATTCGACCACTTATCGATTAACACCACATTGAGCATAAGAATAAAAAATCTCTTCAAGCGCCAATTGTTTATTAGGATTAGCCCCATTAGTAATTTGGTGAGCGAGACCTATAACAATGTCCCTCAAGCCATACATTTTTTGAAGCGACCATGTAAGACGAGGATCAACTTCATTCCCACCCAAAAAAACAGATCTGACTTTAGAGTCGAGATTATTAAGAAGACAGGTTAATACCGATTGCAAATCTTGCTTTTGTAATTGTGCTGCGGCTAGGAGCGGTGAAATTGCGCCGTCATATACCTGTGAAACCAAACTGACCATCTTTTTATGTTCGTCCAGTATAGTAACATCACAATATTCTAACGCTCGTAAAGGAGCGCCACCGGAAAATTCGAGCAACTCTAGAGCATTTAAATCAGTCATTGTTTCTAGCCAGCCAACACTTTCTTGCTCTGTCGGCATAGGCATGGACAATAATTGCGTTCGACTGCGAATAGTTGCAAGAACACCACTAAGTTGATGACTAAATAACAATAAATGAGAGTTAGATGTTGGTTCTTCTAATGTTTTGAGTAATGCATTGGCTGAGTTTAAATTTAAATTTTCTACCGGGCCAAGTATGGCGATTTTCTTGCCAAGCTGTTGAGCGGTTTTAGAGAAGAATTCATTTAATTCCCGTACTTGCTCGATTTTTATTGCCTTACCTTTTTCTTCAGGCATAACAAACTTTAAATCGGGGTGAGTCTGCGCCGCGTTTAACTGGCAACCCTTGCAAACACCGCACACACTTCCATTTTCAGAGTTGGTACACAAAAGGCGGTGCGCCAATGCAGTCACCAAGGCTTGTTTACCAATACCAGCTGGACCTGCAACCAGAATTGCGTGAACCAACTTATCGGATGCCATGCTCTTTTCCAGTTTTTGCCAGACGGCTTGATGCCATGGGTAGGGATAAGTTAACAATGATTCTGTTTCAGATTGAGCACTCATATTCACACAAAAACTTAAAAATACACGTGGATGCTTGTCGGATCGGTTAAAACCTATCAGTATTCGCCCGCCATTTAACGCGATAGCGTCATTAATTTCAAAAAACTTACGATTGCTCCCATGCCGCCAATAGAAATTGTTTTCCAAGATCCACACTTACTGGTGGTTAATAAACCAGCAAACTTGCTGACAGTACCTGGAAAAGGACCGGAAAAACAAGACTGTTTGATCAATAGAATGTTGAAAACTCACCCGAACAGCCGAGTTGTTCACCGACTTGATATGGCAACATCGGGTCTAGTTATATTGCCACAAAATCAAACGTCCTTAAGCAAGCTGGCCAGATCGTTTCAAGATCGAGAGATTCACAAAGAATACATTGCGGTGGTTGAAGGTTGTGTCGAATTAGAGCATGGATTTGTAGAGCAACCGCTTATCTGCGACTGGCCTAACCGACCCAAACAAATGATTCACAGTGACGGCAAACACGCCCTGACCGAATACCATCGATTAGAACAAAATAAAACCAAAAACCAAAGCCGACTGCTGCTAAAACCAGTAACGGGTCGCTCCCATCAATTGAGAGTGCACACAGAATTTTTAGGCCATCCTATTTTAGGCGACAGTCTTTATGGAACGGAATCCAGTAGAGCGCAAAGTGATAGATTGCTGTTGCATGCACAGCGCATTCAATTTAAACATCCGGTATATCCCGGTTGGATTACCCTTACCTGCCGTGCGCCGTTTTAAAGTTCGACTCCCTGTACCTTTTGAATTAATTTACAACGCTTCAAAAGCCGCTTCTGTTTTATCGAACGGTTTTATTTAACATGACTCACAGAAACCCAAGCAGCATTAAAAGCTTTTTGCTTTAGCGTGTAGTCTTGCCAAATAGGGTAAAAAGAGCGGTTTGGTTAATTGAATAATGGTAAATCCAACCAGGAGCCCGCCGAGGTTTGCCAGTATGTCGAACCAATCGAAAGTCCGCCACGGCAAGACAAATTGAATGATCTCTACACCAATTGAGAAGATCCAAATTGAGCAGACGACCTTCCAAAACTCGCGCAACAAACCATACGCTAAAAATGCCGAAAAAACCGAAACACAATAACCAGCAGCATGCATGAATAGATCGTTAATACTGGCGAGAGACGTTCCTGCAACGTTAATCACACCCATGTATAGGTAGAATGCAATTAATACGAAAAATTGAGACCTTAGAAAAACAGCCAACAATATTTATACCCTCAAATCACTGACGGTTTTTTATCAAAAAGACAAGTTTGCAGGCAAGCTTTTACCGATTCTTGAACTTCTGGGAGCGATCGACCTGCATCGATAATTCGATAATACGATTCACTGACGGAGCGCTTCAAATACATGTCGCGCACACGCTCAAAGAACGCCATCTCTTGATTTTCGAAACGATCCAATGCGCCTCTTCCACGAGCTCTTTCTGCGCCAATGTTCACATCCAAATCAAACAACAAAGTTAAATCGGGCCGAAGCTCTCGCTGAACGAGTGATTCTAATGTTTGTATTCCATGAATAGACAGCCCTCTACCTGCCCCCTGATATGCGTAGGTAGCGTCGGTAAAGCGATCACACAACACCCATTGACCTCTTTCCAGTGCCGGTAGAATTACTCGGTTGAGATGTTGAGCTCTGGCGGCGAAAACCAGTAACAGCTCGGTCATTTCATCAACAGACTCTTCACGATTAGCAAGGAGCAATCCCCGAATTTCTTCGGCTAAAGGTGTACCACCTGGCTCACGAGTTAGTAGTAAATCGATGCCTTGCTCCGCTAAATAGTCTTTAGCAAATTGGATATTGGTTGATTTACCACCACCCTCACCGCCTTCGAAAGTGATGAATTTACCGCGCTTTGGCTGGAGTTCGGAAATAAATGACTCAGTCACAAGTTTAAATACTCACTGTGATGAAGGACTGGATTGATAATTCTGGGCACGTTTTTCAATTTGATAGCGGCGCACGGCATCGTTATGCTCTTCTAATGTTTTAGAGAAATAATGACTGCCGTCGCCTTTCGCTACGAAATACAAATAATCTTCTTCAAGCGGCTGAAAAACGGCGTCTAAAGACTCTTTACCAACCAACGCGATCGGCGTAGGCGGTAAACCGCTAATGACATAGGTATTGTAGTCGGTGGCCTGGCGCAGATGAGTGCGAGTAAGATTACCTTGATAACTTTCACCCAAACCATAGATGACGGTAGGATCGGTCTGCAATCTCATTCCGCGACGTAATCGTTCGATAAAAACACCGGCAATTCTGGGTCGCTCACTTTTGACACCGGTCTCTTTCTCAACAATGGAGGCTAGAATAAGCCCTTCGTATGGCGAAGCCAATGGAAGGTTGTCAGCTCTTTTTTGCCATGAATCATCCAGCTCGCGAATCATTCGTAGATGGGCACGTTCTAAAATATCTAAATCGCTATCGCCGGATTGATACGAATAGGTATCGGCAAAAAACCACCCTTCTGGAAAGTTATTGTCTTTGGGCAGCTTAGCCAACAGCTCGGCAGATTTTATCGATGAAAGTGTTTGTACGAGCCTTTCTTGCTTATGGAGTTGTTCAAGTGCTTGGTTAATCGTCCAACCTTCAACCAAGGTGACCTGACGCACAACAACTTGGCCGAGAACCCACTTCTCAAGAAGTTGGTGCCAAGTCTCTGTATTCGAAATTTGGTACTCACCTGACTTAATACGAGTCAATCCCAGTCGAGAGGCATAAAACACTGCCGCCCGTTGCTTCCAACGAGGTTCACCACTAAGAAGTCTTTTGGAAATTTGAGTCAGGTTCTGACCACGTTCGATCACAAAGTCATCGAACGAGAGAGACAATGGGCTGTGAGCCCAAGTAACAAGAGATTGCCAAGCAAAAAAAATCGCACCTGCCCCAGTGATCGAAATCAATAATAGAGTGAGTGCGATTTTTTTAAGCATCTAAACGGTATCCAGAATCTCTGCCAATCAAAGCAAATTAATTGCGTAACATGGCTAAGATACAACGATCAGAGATTCTCGCAAGCATCTGGATCTCAAACTTTTCCAAATACTAAAGTACCGTTGGTTCCACCAAATCCAAAGGAGTTTGATAACGCTACACTGATTTCCGAAGATTGAGCTTCGTGAGGAACCAGATTTAGGCCTTGAACTTCAGGCTCTGGATTGTCCAAGTTAATAGTAGGTGGAAGAACCTGATCTTTTAAGGCCAAAACGGTAAAAATAGCTTCAACAGCTCCAGCAGCACCGAGAAGGTGACCCGTCATCGACTTGGTAGAACTTATAGCTAACTTACTTTGGTGATCGCCAAACAAGGACTTCACACCACGAATTTCCGCCAAATCACCGATTGGTGTCGAAGTACCGTGAGCATTGATGTAATCAACCTGCTCAGGATTAATTTTGGCATCTCGGAGAGCGTTCTTCATTGCCAAGGCACCGCCAGCACCATCTTCTGGAGGAGAAGTAATATGGTACGCATCACCACTCATACCAAAGCCTAAAAGCTCGGCATAAATAGTCGCGCCACGCGCCTTAGCATGTTCGTATTCTTCCAGTACAACAATCCCAGCACCATCCCCCAAAACAAAACCATCACGGTTAATATCCCAAGGACGGCTGGCAAGCTCTGGAGCGTCGTTGCGGGTCGATAAGGCTCTAACTGCACTGAAACCAGCTAAACCCACGCGAGTCGTTGCCATTTCAGCACCACCAGCCAACATCACATCACATTCGTCATGAATGATTGAACGCGCAGCTAAACCAATGGCGTGAGTTCCTGTAGTACAAGCTGTCACTACCGCCAAATTCGGACCTTTAAAACCGTATCGAATCGATAGGTTGCCCGAGATCATATTGGTGATAGAACCTGGAACGAAAAAAGGACTAACTCGCTTAGGACCTTTGTTTTCGATGGTTAATGTGACATTTTCAATGTCTTGAAGGCCACCAATGCCAGAACCAATTACAGCACCCATTCTCGGTGCAAGTTCTTCAGAGACTTCTAAACCAGAGTCTGACATCGCTTGAATGCCAGCTGCCATTCCATACTGAACAAAAGCATCTATTTTTTTCGCTTCTTTGGGTGTCAAGTATGGATCAAGGTCAAGATTTTTGACCGAACAGCTAAACTGGGTGGTAAATGGAGAGATATCGAAGGTATCGATGGTTCTCGCACCACTCACACCATTTTTAATGTTCGTCCAAGACTCGGCGACGGTGTTGCCGACTGGACTAACCATGCCCAATCCGGTCACAACAACTCTTCTGCGGGTCACGATTGCCTCCCGAAAACAAAAACTCTAGCAAACATAGAAATTCCGAATTGATTTAAACATGTATTGCAATAATAAAGCTTTACCAATTCCGAAAAAATTTATAACGCATATAAAACAAAAGCCGCACTAAGTAGATAGTACGGCTTTAGCAACGATGTAACAATCGAGTAAAAATTACGCCAAGTTAGCGTTAATGTAGTCGATTGCTAATTGTACGGTGGTGATTTTCTCGGCTTCTTCATCAGGAATTTCGGTTTCGAATTCCTCTTCAAGAGCCATTACCAGCTCAACGGTATCAAGAGAATCGGCACCAAGGTCTTCTACGAAAGATGCTTCAGTTTTTACTTCTTCTTCTTTAACACCAAGTTGCTCGGCAACGATTTTCTTAACGCGTTCTTCAATGCTGCTCATAAGGTTTTTTAACTCCTAGTCGGTATAAATTCGGTTGAGCCGCCGTCCGTTTCCTGCGGTTACGACCTGTTATATTGTCGCGGCCAAACACGAGGCCGCATTGTACATGCATAACAATAAATTTGTGAATGCAAGATGTGAAAAAATTCTCGTTATTAAGCGCTAAAGACTAATAAAGTCCTTACGCCATATACATACCGCCGTTTACATGTAAAGTTTCGCCGGTAACGTATGCTGCGCCGTCGCTTACAAGAAAGTCGACCACAGAGGCAATTTCTTCTGGCTCACCCAAACGGGCAAGTGGAATAGCTGCCAACATAGGGGCTTTTTGCTCGTCGGTCAAAGCCCGTGTCATATCAGTATCAATAAATCCTGGGGCAACAGTATTCACCGTAATGCCACGAGAGCCAACTTCTTTTGCCAAAGAACGCGCAAAACCTGCTACGCCCGCTTTTGTAGCGGCATAGTTAGTCTGACCAGCGTTGCCCATCGAACCAACCACCGAAGCAACATTAACAATGCGTCCCCAGCGAGCTTTCATCATTGAACGCAAAACGCCCTTAGAAAGTCGGTACATTGAATTCAAGTTGGTGTTGATAACATCAAACCATTGATCATCGCTCATGCGTATTAACAAATTATCTTTGGTAATACCTGCGTTGTTGATCAATATTAAAGGCGCAGACCAATCTTTGCTTACAGACTCTAAGAACGTCTGTACCGATTCGGCATCACTTACATCAAGCACATAACCCTGACCAGAAATACCTTCTGCTTTTAAGTAGTCTGTGATAGCCGAGGCGCCATTTTCACTGGTTGCAGTACCAATAACAGTTGCCCCAGATTTACCAAGCTTCTTTGCGATTGCCGCGCCGATACCTCGCGACGCGCCAGTTACTATCGCGACCTTACCTTCTAATGACATAAATTCTTCAACCTAATTGCGAGTAAACTTTCAAAACCAGGTATACACCCAGCTTTTAAAATTAAGCGTTGACGGCCTCAACCGCTTCTGAAATTGCATCAGGAGTCTCTGATTGGAAACACTGTATGCTTTTGTCAATGCGTTTGATCATACCGCTAAGCACTTTACCAGGACCGCACTCAACGGCCTGTTGAACACCACTTGCCGATAAAGCTTTGACACAATCAACCCAGCGAACCGGTAAATATATCTGCTGAATCATTAAATTTTTGATCGACTCAGGATCACTTTCTTGCGCAGCGGAGACATTGTGAATAACTGGAATCTCTGGCGAATTGAAAGTAACTTGCTTTATCTCTTCAGCCAACTTTGTAGCAGCAGGCTTCATTAATATGGTATGGAAAGGAGCGCTTACGGCCAACGGCATGGCTTTTTTAGCACCAGATGCCTTACACGCCACTATGGCTCGGTCCACCGCTTCTTTATGCCCAGCTATTACAACTTGACCTGGAGCGTTATAGTTAACCGGAGCAACAAATTGATCTTCTGCAGCTGTCTCACAGGCCTTCATTACCGACTCATCATCAAGCGCTATAACAGCTGCCATAGCGCCAACACCCGCAGGTACGGCTTCTTGCATGTATTTGCCACGCAGCCTTACTAAATTAACTGCGTCTTCAAAACTAACCACACCAGAGCAAACTAGAGCCGACCACTCGCCCAGACTGTGTCCAGATAAAAACGCCGGACGCGCCTCAGTGATGCTTGACCATACTCGCCAAGCGGCAACACTGGCCGTTAACAATAACGGCTGAGTAATTTCGGTCATGTTGATTTGCCCGGTCTCGTCATTTTGGGAAAGAGACCATAGATCGTAACCTAATACCGCCGACGCCTGCGCGAAGGTTTCTTTAACGATGGGATACTCACTGGCAAGCTCAGCCATCATACCCACAGATTGAGCACCTTGGCCGGGGAAAATAAATGCCAAGTTCGGCATAGTCATAAAAATTCTCTTTTATAATTAAATAGATACTTATCTATTTTCAGCTCAGCCAAATTAATGAAATACACAAAGAACTAACTGTCCTGAAAATAACGTTGAAGCCTGCTAGTGGTTTGCTTCTTGGCAAAATCCGAAGCCATTTCAATAGCAAACCGAAAACTCTGCGCGTCTGCGGACCCATGACTTTTTATCACCGCACCGTTGAGGCCCAGAAAACAGGCGCCATTATAGCGAGCAGGGTCGAATTGTGTACGCCATTTTCGCAACAATGGCCGGGCAAATTGGCCAAGTGCACGACCATAGAAGCTAGATTTAAACGACGATTTCAATTGAGACAAAGCCAGCTTGGCAACACCTTCACTCACCTTAAGGGCAACGTTGCCGACAAATCCGTCGCAAACAATAACGTCAACCGTTCCGCTGTATATGGAATCGCCTTCAATATAACCAACATAGTTAATGTCCGGACACTCAGAGAGCAGCTCATTCGCTTGATGAATTAACTGATTCCCTTTTTGCTCTTCAGTACCAATATTCAGCAGCGCAACCTTAGGTGAAGCATTGTCATCGAGCAGTTTTGCCAAACCGCTGCCAAGACGAGCAAACTCTAGTAACTGATGAGGATCGGCTCGCACATTGGCGCCCAAATCGAGCATGTAACTGTGTTTATTTAAGGTTGGAATCGGCTTACATATCGCTGGCCTACGAAGACCTTCGTAAGTACCCAGAATATGATACCCAAGCGCCATTAATGCGGCAGTATTACCGGAACTGAGACAAATTTGGGCTCGTCCCTCAGCAACAGCGTTTAAGGCCCCGGCCATCGTTGAATCAGATCGATGTCTCAAAGCATATGCGGCACTTTCTGTCATCAATACAGAGCTGTTAGCTTTGATAACTTGGATATTGCTGGGAAGATTTTGATGATTAATATTCTCGGACGAGAAAATCAATAATGTATCGGAAGGATGTTCACTTGCATAATCTATACAAGCTGGAATTGTTGAGTGGAGACCTTGATCTCCACCCATCGCATCAATAGCGATAGTAATTGACGATATCAACTACTCTTCGTTACCTGTGCTAATTACTTTCTTGCCACGGTAGAAACCGTCTGCGCTCACATGGTGACGCAAGTGTTTTTCACCAGAAGTGCCGTCGATTGAAAGAGTTGGGCCAGTTAAAGCATCATGAGAGCGACGCATGCCACGACGTGAACGGGTTTTTTTGTTTTGTTGAACTGCCATTTTTTAAGCTCCTAAAATTTTCGATTGAAGCTGGGGCGCCTTTAGAACAGACATTAGTCTGACTTACTCGACGAGCCCTTTAATTGCTCCAAAACGCTAAATGGATTAGTTTTTGGGATTTCTTTCGGTTTTTCACCAGAAGAAAACAAATTTTCTGGAATGCACTGATGTTCATGAAAAGGCGCTATTGGTACCTCAAGAAGAATTTCTTCTTCAATCAGTTCATATAGATCAGCACTTTCACTTTCAACAATCCAAGGATCTAGTGATTTCGGTAATTGTTTAGCGGCTTCTTGATCGCGAACTACCGCAATATTTACCGATGTATCTATCGGAAATATCATTGGCTCTAAACAACGTTGACAAGTCAGAGCAATTTCTGACTTGATCTCACCCTGAATCACAATATAACCGTGATCATCAATATCAAAAGCAAATGTTACTGTAATAACATCTGACTGATTATGTGCCAGCTCAGATAAGCGATCTAGGCTGTTGATAATCACATTACCTTCAATAACAGCATCTTTTTGAGCCAGTTTTCTAGCATCAATAAAGCGTGGTATTGAATTTCGGATGGTGCGCTCATTCATAGGCGCGCAATTCTATGTATACTGCTGTTGACTGTCAAAAGAAATTCTTGCTTTTTAGGCACAAATCCATATTAAAGAACATATAAAGACCTATTCCCCGTGAAAGTCCAATCAAAACCTACACTCGTTCTTGCCTCTACCTCAAAATATCGAGCTGAAATCTTGGCAAAACTCGGATTAGATTTTATCCAAGCAGCATCGAACATCGATGAACGTCTTATCGAACTGGAAGCACCAAGCTCACGAGCTTTGCGCTTGAGCGCCGAGAAAGCCACCTCGGTAAAATTACTGCTGTCGGAAGATCAGAGACCTGCACTTATTATAGGATCTGATCAAGTTGCACACATTGATGGAACAATTTTGCGAAAACCGGGAAGCTTTGATATTGCCTTTCAACAACTCAAGGCATCCAGCGGAAAATCTGTCAAATTTGAAACTGCCGTGTCGATTTTTTCAACCGAGAACCAGCAAACACAGTCTATTCTCGAAGCCTGCACGGTCAATTTTAAAAACCTTTCCGATTTACAGATAGAGAATTATCTAAACAAAGAACAGCCATTCGATTGCTGTGGGAGCTTTAAGTCGGAAGGATTAGGAATAGCCCTTTTCGAATCAATCGAAATTGCCGACCCAAACACACTAGTAGGCTTGCCTTTGATCGCCCTATGCAAGCTGTTGAGCCAATACGGAATCGAGGTAATCTAGGTACAACACCTAACAATCCCCCTACACACCTTGAAAAATCACAGTAACAAGTGAACGTGCTACAAAGCCATTCAAACGATGACTCTGTAGCGCATGTCAAGATTAGTAGTTCAATTGAAAGTGCGATTCACTAGATACTTTAGAAGAAATGCCCTCTCCCACAGAAATGCCAAATTTCTCGACAAACTGTTCCAATGGGTTTTTCTGGACACTGTAATCAACAATATTCTCAACACCAACAACATCTCGAGCCACGGCTCCAGCGCTACCTAAACCATCCACCAGCCCTAGATCTTTAGCTTGCTCACCATTCCAAATTAAACCGGAAAACAAATCTGGGTTATTAGTATCAATTTTGTCACCGCGGCCTTTTTTAACCACAGAAATAAACTGATCGTGTGTATCCTTTAACACGCTGGTCCAAAAGTTAACCTCTGATTCATTCTCTGGTGAGAAAGGATCTAAAAAAGCCTTATGTTCACCGGCTGTGTATTGGCGCCGCTCAACACCTAATTTTTCCATTAGATCGACAAAACCAAAACCTGAAGCAACTACACCAATGGAACCGACCAAACTCGCTTTATCGGCATAGATCTCATCGGCGGCTACGGCGATGTAATATGCACCTGAAGCACCGAGATCAGAAATCACGGCGTAAACTTTCTTATCAGGATAAAGACCTTTTAATCGGTATATTTCATCATTTATATAACCCGCCTGAACCGGACTACCTCCCGGACTGTTGATCGCCAAAATAATTGCCTTTGACTTATCAGATTCAAAGGCCTTTCTTAGCCCGGTAACAACCGTGTTGGCATTGGCGTCTGAGTCAGCAGCAATTACGCCATTTACACTCACCAAACCAACATGCTCCGACTGCACCTCAATGGCACCCGAAAATTGGCCACCAGCACGCAATAGAAAAAGCACTGCAAAAATATAAACAAATACGAGTACTTTAAAAAAAATACCCCAGCGACGTGTACGTTTTTGCTCTTTATGAGTCTCCAGCAAAATCTTTTCGATGATCTGCCATTCTTTTGAGCTCATGTTATTCGAAGGATGATCTGACACTGTATCTCCTAAATAAAGACCGAGTTAATGCGTGAATTTATACGTGGTAAGTTGAGCTGAACCCGATAGACACTCAAAACAGGTGATTGGTTGCGATTTTGAAATAATTGGGTCAGCGTGCTATTTACCAAGCTCAACCCGCTGAATTGCGTGTAGTTTTAGGAGTATTGCCAATATAACAAATCAGGCAACGAGTCTGCGACGTAACTCAAATCGAATCTGTGCAAATTTTGCACGCAATGAGAACCATAAGACACAGCAATGCGATGCATATTGGCCGATTGCGCCATTTCCATATCAAAAGAGGTGTCTCCGACCATAACAGCATCTTTTGGTGTGAAGCGAAGTTCATCCAACAATTCAAAAAGCATTTTAGGGTGTGGCTTTGATTCGGTTTCATCAGCACATCGAGAAGCGCTGAAAAAATGCTCAATACCACTCTCGGAAAGCACACGATCAAGACCTTTGCGACTTTTTCCGGTTGCGATCGCAAGTGTGTGCCCTCGATCTACCAAAGTAGAAAGGGTTTCTTCAGCACCACAATATAACGTAAGTGGCGAATCATCAGCTAAAAACGCCGCCGAATACGCCGCCGCCATGCGCTCAACTAAATCGTCATCAGCACGTGGATACAGGGTAGAAATTGCATTGGTTAACGACAAACCAATGATGGATTTTACATCTTCATCACTGCACAAAGATTCGCCCACTTGGTGGGCCGCAAGGTGGACACAACGAACAATCTTGTCGAGGGAATCACACAGAGTCCCATCCCAATCAAATACAAACAACATAGAAGAAGCACTAAATTCATCAAGTAGAGAGAAATCCGATCAGCTTATTAGATCGAGTGTTTTGCGCAAATCTTCGGGAATAGGCGCTTCAACTGATATGAATTTACGACTTTCTGAAGAAGAGTCAGGGTTGGGTATTTCCAGTTTTTGGGCATGCAAAAACAGCCTTTTAAGACCTAATTTACGAAAACAGGCGTTAATTTCATCATTACCATACTTATCATCGCCTACCAACGCGTGTCCCAGATACTGGGCATGAACACGAATCTGATGAGTTCTGCCAGTAATTGGAACAGCCTCGATGAGCGAAAACTGCCCAACTCCAGATAAAACAAATTGCTGTAAGACCTGAATATTGGTTTGAGAACTTTTACCTTCTTCAGAAATTCGCACAAACTGTCCGTTCGATTTGTTTCCGACGCGCTCCAGAGGCGCATCACAAAATACGGATTTTTCTTTCCAGACACCCATGGTCAAAGCAAGATAACTTTTCTTAAATTCGGTTTTTGTTTTTAGATGTTCTTGCAAAAACTTAAGAGCACTTCGCTTTTTAGCAACCATTAGGCAACCGGAAGTCTCTTTATCGATACGATGAACCAACTCTAAGAAGCGACAATCTTTTCGTACCTCCCGCAACGCTTCAATTAATCCAGGTGATCCGGCGTCATCACCATGCACTGCTATACCGGCTGGTTTATTGATAACCAAAAAGTAAGCATCTTCATACAGTACTGCCTGTTCAAGATACTGAAACAAAGCCTGGCTGATCGCCGTCTTTGGTTTCTCGGCCGCCACTCTGATAGGAGGAACGCGGACAACATCGCCTAATTCGAGCTTATACTCTGGTTTAACTCGCGATTTATTAACTCTTACCTCACCTTTCCTAAGAATTCTGTACAAACGCGACTTGGGAACACCTTTCAGTTTGGAGATTAAGAAATTATCAATTCGTTGACCACTATTTCCATCATCGATGGTAATCAGCTGGACTTTTTCATACTGAGTTTGCAACGCGAGTAGACTCCGTTATTGAGCGTTAGATTTTACGAAGTGTAATGGATTGACCAGAAACCCCCAAACGTAGCGCAGCTGCACAACATGAACAGCTCAATGTTTAGTCGCAATAGTGGATTTTTTTGGACTTTATAATCGAATAACTTAAATGTTAAGTTGCCAACAGAGAGAATGCTTGATAAATTAATTTGTGGGTTTTTCAAAGAGTTCTGGGCAATTTAGGTTACATCAAACGCCAAGTCCTTCAACTTTGCAAAGCAATATAGCTGACAGAGACTCTAAACGACAGCAAGCTCTTCAAATGCACAAAATTTTGAATGCTTCTGATCTTTAGTGAAACTATTTCTCTGTGCGCTTTTTTGAATCAAAAAAGTAACAGTTATCTACCTTACCAAAGTGATTGCGTGCGCAAACTAATCTAACCCCACTCCAGAGATTCAACAAAATGGACTGCTATACTCAGTACCATTTAAGACTAATTTCTGGTAGCTCTTTATAAAAAGGAAAAAACCCATAAAAATCAGCGAATTAATGCCAAAAGCTAACGTTGATTACAAGGATTTAAACCGTAAAAAATCGTACAGAAAAAACCCAGTGGTCAATTATCGCTGGACTATTATTAATGTGTTGCACAGCTAATATTAAAAACTGTTAATAGTTTAATTGGTGAGCAACATTTTTGAGCGTGGCAACATGATTTAATTGAGGAAACTCAGGATTGTAAGAGTTTTGTCTGGGTAGCATTCATTTGCAAAGCCTATTAAAACTAAACTCTTAGGTAATGTTTTCATCAAAATGTAAACACGGCACTGACATAGAAATCATATTTAGAACAGATTAAGAAGTACGAAAAGACTAGAACAATTATTTAATAAATAGGCGTGGCAATAACAAAGTAATTCAGTGATATTTCGATAGAATTACGCTGAATTAATGAACACAGTGATTAGGTAGTTTTTTAATTAGCTCCAAAACTAGCAGTTTTGGGAGCGCAGTTGCTAACAAAGTAGATATTGACGGCCTTCGGGTCAAAGATGGCTTACATATATTCTCAACATTAACAAAATTTAGCGCTTCAATTACCAGCGTCAATTAGTCCCAAAACCGCAAGGTTTGTGCTAAAAATTTAACAGACAGGCTGTTAAAAATTTTCAGGACTCTGATTAAAATGAGAATTTATTTACCATCGTCCTTGTATTACTGATTAAATATTAAGCAAAAATGCAACTGCACATAATTTATACCCTTATACATCAGCTAAAAATCATTGTGTAACTACTAAACTGCAAGCTCACCTCAAATTAAAAATTTGTGGACGGGAAGCACACAACGCAACAAGTAGAACAAGCCATATGACGCTTAAAATTAAACATGTACCGAATTCCAACTTGTTAAAGTCTCTTTTCAACCCGAGATAATCTCTTCGAAAACAAAAACTTATGATATTTATGTTTAGGCTGCATTAGCAGAGCTTTTGAAAACCTGAACTATGAGTCACCGAATTCGTCTTTTTTGCACAAGTACATAATGGCGGAAATGCTTGGTAACCCAAGCGAAACAACGGCAACTCTTACAGTCTTGAACCTTTATAAATCTTGTATCGAGCTTTTTTGATACGCGCCACGCCTAGTAACTTGAATTAGCTAGGTGAATTATGAAAAGAATGTTAATCAATGCCACTCAGCCCGAAGAGCTGCGTGTTGCACTTGTTGACGGTCAATGGCTTTACGATTTAGATATCGAAAATCGCACCCGCGAACAAAAGAAAGCCAATATCTACAAAGGCAAAATTACCCGCATCGAACCAAGCTTAGAAGCTGCGTTCGTTGACTATGGCGCAGAGCGCCATGGTTTCCTACCTCTTAAAGAAATTTCTCGCGAATACTTCATAAAACAACCTAAAGATATTGAAGGTCGTCTACGTATCAAAGACGTAGTTAAAGAAGGCATGGAGTTAATTGTTCAGGTTGATAAAGAAGAGCGCGGTAATAAAGGTGCTGCACTTACAACCTTCGTCAGTCTTGCAGGTCGTTATTTGGTTTTAATGCCAAACAATCCGCGTGCTGGTGGCATATCAAGACGCATAGACGGCGATGATCGCAGTGAATTAAAAGAAGCTTTAAGCGGTATCGATTTACCTCAGGGTATGGGCATTATCGTGCGTACCGCTGGTGTTGGCCGCAACGCCGAAGAGTTACAGTGGGATCTAGATGCTCTAGTACACCTTTGGACCAAAATTAAAGAAGCTTTTGAAACCGCTCAATCCCCTCTTCTGTTTAGAGAAAGCGATGTAGTTATTCGTGCGATTCGTGACTACCTACGCCCTGACATCAAAGAAGTTATCATTGATAACGAAGAAGCTTTCGAAAAGGCCTGCGGATTTGTTGATCAAATCATGCCCAATTATCGAAACAAGATTAAACTCTATAACGAGCGTACCGCGTTATTCAGCCGCTTCCAAATCGAGAGCCAAATCCAAACTGCCTTCCAACGTGAAGTTAAACTACCTTCTGGTGGATCAATTGTAATTGACGTTACCGAAGCTCTAGTTTCTATCGACATTAACTCGGCGCGCGCGACTAAAGGCGGCGATATTGAAGAAACCGCTCTTCAAACCAACTTAGAAGCAGCTGATGAAATTGCTCGCCAATTGCGATTAAGAGACATCGGCGGCCTTCAAGTAATTGACTTTATCGACATGCAATCGTCGAAAAACCAGCGTGAAGTAGAAAACCGACTTCGCGATGCTCTATCGATGGATCGTGCACGTGTACAAACCTCACGAATCTCGCGCTTTGGTCTTCTAGAGATGTCTCGCCAGCGTTTGCGTCCGTCATTAGGTGAAACAACATCTAAAGTATGTCCGCGTTGCAGCGGTCAAGGAACCATTCTAAGTACCAAGCCATTGTCATTGTCTATTCTTCGCTTGATCGAAGAAGAAGCACAGAAAGACTTTAGCGCCGAAATTAGAGCCATCACTCCGGTAAGCGTCGGTACCTACCTATTAAACGAAAAGCGTAAATCCATTTCTGATATCGAAAAGCGCCATAACACTCGCATAGTGATTGTGCCAAATGAAGAAATGTTTACTCCGCATTTTGAAGTTCAACGATTGAGAGAAAATGACGAAGGCACTCTCGAAACGAGCTACAAAATAACCGTCACTCATGAAGAGCAGCCATCAGAATCGCAATCTATTCTGGGCGAGGTAACTCCGGAGGTTCAAAAAGCCGCCGTCGAGCGTGTTGCTCCTCAAACTCCGGCGCCAGCACCGACGAAAGAACCCGGCCTGATTAGCAAACTATTAAAACTCATCAAACAGTTCTTTAGTGAAGACGAGAAACCTGAGACTCACAAAAAGTCAGTGGGCAGACATAATCGCCGTCGCCGCGAAGATGGTCAGTCACGTCCGCGAAGAAATAATCGTAATCGCGACGACAATAAAACTCCAAGCGATACCCACACTGACAGTACTCGACGCCCGAAAAAAACGGATCGTAATAACGAAGAAGTTTCTTCCAATCGCCAAACCTCAATAGCGGAAGAAACAAAGAATCGAAGTAACGATACAGTACAAGATGATCGTCCCAATAAGCGCCCTGCCAACAAGCGTCCACGCCCTCAACAAAGACGCCGCGGCCGCCGTGAGCAAAATATTGGCGATGATCAAGTTCAAACAGCGATAGAAAGTAGCAACAACGCGACTGAAGAGTCTTTGAATCAACAGGTTTCCAACGCGATTGATTCTCAAGAAGTGATGATGAAACAGGCTCCAAGCGAAACGACTCCTGCGGCTGAAGCTCCTCGATCAGAGATCGATAAGCCAACAACCAAAGCTGATACTCAGGTTGAAGTTGACAGTGCTCCAGAAGCGAAAGAGCCTGAAGTTACCGAAACAACAGCACAGATCGAGAAGATTGAGACTCAAGAGCCAGAAGCGGTGACTGAAGAAGCGAACAACACAGAACCTTCTGTAAAAGTAGAGACTCCGGAAACACAAATCACTGAACCACAAGAAGTGATGGCCTCTGAACAGGACCGTGCTAGTGCAGAAGACAGTGCTAGCGCAGAAGACAGTGCTAGCGCAGAAAAAGTTGTTGACGCTCCAGACGAAGTCTCTGCGGTAACTACTGATGCTATCTCTACAGAAATACCTTCTGAAGAAATGGCTACAGATACATTAGAAGCTACTGACAAGAAAGCCGACGAAAAAGTACGTGAATACACTCGTGCCAGTAACGACCCTAGAGTTAATCCAAGAGTGGTAAGTACAGACAGTATTCAGTCATTAACCTGCGAAGTGCAATTATCTCAACCACTAGATACCGCACAGCCTGCGCAGATCATCAGTAATCCGCGGGCACTTGCAAGACCACTTAATGATCCTAGAAGACAAAGAGAAGCGTAATTTGTCTTAGATAGAACCTTTATAAGGCCTCCCATCTCACGATCGGAGGCCTTTTTTATACTCCGAGCGTGTCAAAAATTCACCACAGAATTCACTATTTCAGCAACTTGGATAAATAATTTACAAGATTACAATTTCTATAAAAAATAAAGGCTTAGGCTATTGCGTTAGTAGATACGCTATGTATAATGGCGCCTCTTCCGGTGGGGTGGCTGAGTGGTCGAAAGCGGCGGTCTTGAAAACCGTTGACTGTAACAGGTCCTAGGGTTCGAATCCCTACCCCACCGCCATTTTCCCCTTCTCTTTTAAAAGTTTTTATCACTTCGTTAAACTTCTAATAGGCTTTCAAATCTTTTAAGAAAACTCTCGAATAATCTAAGTTCAAATTAGTCTTTTCAAACAATAAGCTTTTAAACAACAAGTCCTTATATTTCGTTTTGAATGAAATCATTTTTGATGCATTAGAATTTATGAATCTAATAGCTTGTAATGAACTCACAGCAAGTTCATAACTCCAATTATCCGACAAGAAGAATTCAAAATACTTTCATTTAGCATTGATCTTCAAATGCACCAAATATATATTATAGTATTCAAACGAAACTTTAATTTAACGTATGAATCTTATAAACTTAAGTACGACAGCACCTCACTTTCTACTTCAATAAATTTATAACGAACGTTTATGGGTGTGCAAAGTACTTGATTTTGACTAGAGCACCCTTATTATTAACCAACAAAATTACTTGGATTAATTGGAGAAACTCAATGCGAGATATATCAGCAACTCAATCTGCTGTTTTGCAAGCAGAACAGGTCAGCAAGGTATTGCGCAATACCTATACGTTGCTGGCTATGACTCTTCTTTTCAGCGCAGTAACCGCAGGTATTTCCATGGCTTTAGGCTTTGGTCGCGGTATTGGCTTAATCTGCTCTTTGGGCGCAATTGCATTAGTTTGGTTTGTACTACCGCGCACAGCAAATTCTAGCGCAGGTATTTGGACAGTGTTTGCGTTTACCGGTTTATTAGGTTTAGGTCTTGGACCAACCCTAAACGGTTATCTTGCTCTGTCTAATGGTGGCTCAATCATCATGCAAGCCTTAGGCGGAACCGCGATTGTATTCTTTGGTTTGTCTGCCTACGTTTTAACTACTCGTAAAGACTTCAGCTTTATGGGCGGCTTCTTGATGATTGGCTTGATTGTCGCCATCGTTGGTAGCTTAGGTGTATTGGTAGCAAGCTTGTTCGGTGTTGACGTATCAATGGCTAGCCTTGCAATCAGCGGAATGGTGGTACTATTGATGTCAGGTTTCATTTTGTTCGATACCAGCCGCATCATTCACGGCGGTGAGACTAACTACATCATGGCAACCGTTGCCTTGTACCTAGACATCTACAACCTATTTACATCTCTACTTCACTTACTCGGCGCGTTAAACGACGACTAAGTAAAACGAAGCTAGATAATAAAAAATGCCCCAACTTTGGGGCATTTTTTTTGCGATCTCAACATTACATCAAACTCAAAACACTATAGACTTTGTCATCGATTGCATATTAATTCAGTACAAATTCACATGATTTTTTCTCTGGCCGTTTATAGCTCACCTTCCTCAACCATTTCCTACAGTGCTTGGCAGTTTGCAAAATCAATCCAGAACAGCGAGCATCAGTTGTATCGCGTCTTTTTTTACTTAGATGGCGTTTACAACGCAAACCAGTTAATGACTCCGCCCACGGATGAGTTGAATATGGCAAAACTTTGGAAAGAGCTAAACGCCGAGAAATCCACCGAGCTGTGCGTTTGTGTCGCCGCAGGAATTCGTCGAGGCGTGGTAGACAAATCTGAAGCAGCAAGACACAACCTAAACGCCTTCAATTTAGCGGAAGGTTTTGAGATTGTCGGTCTTGGCCAACTGCTGGACGCATCTGTAAAATCGGATCGATTAGTAACCTTCGGCTAAATCATGCAACCTAAAAATCTCCTCTTTGTTATTCGTCACTCCTCCTATGGATTATTTCCTGGGCGCGAAATACTGGATGCCATTCTGGCCGCTTCTGCTTATGGTCAAAATATCCAAGTGCTGTTTATGGACGAAGGCATCTGGCAATTAAAGTCAGATCAACAAGCCAATCTTATTGCTCAAAAATCGGTAGAAAAAAATCTGGCCGCCTTTGAAATTTACGAAATCGAAGACTTATTTGTCTGCGAGAGATCTGCATTGGAACGCGGAATCAGTGCTGACAATATTTCCGTCGATGCACAATGGTTAAACACTGCAAGCATTCAAACGTTGTTATCCCAACAAGATCAAATCCTGAGCTTTTAAAATGATCTTACACATAATCAATCGCTCGCCGTTTACAACCAACCATTTAAAAAACTGCCTAGAGGTCATATCGCCTGAAGACGCGCTATTATTTATGGACGATGGAGTCTACGCATTACAAGGTGACCTTTTAAAAAATCTACCATTCAAAATTCACGCAATAGAAATGGATCTACAAGCACGTGGTTTAAATGGCTCAAATTCCAGTGCAACAATCATAAACTACGCACAAATGGTAGAATTAGTTGCTAAATACCCACTGTCTAAAACTTGGTTTTAAAACGCTCGGATACGCAGCTCAGCATGGCAGATTATTTAATTGTTAATGACCAGAAAATATCTCTCGACGAAATAGGCTTTTTGGCTAACGTAAATGAGTGGAATCACGACATTGCCAAAGCTTTCGCAGAATTAGAAGGTATAGAACTGACGGATGAACACTGGGAAGTGCTTAAAGTCTTACGTGACTTTTATGAAGCCTACGAAATTTCTCCCGCTATGCGGATACTAGTAAAAGAAGTGAAAAAGCAGTTAGGCAATGACAAAGGCAACAGCATTTATTTACTGAAATTGTTTCCAGAAAGTCCGGCCCGCAGGGCAAGCCGTATCGCTGGCTTACCAAAACCAACCAACTGCTTGTAATCAAGATTTATTTTTCCCAAACTTCGCCGTGAATCGTTACAACCAAATTACGAACCCCACCCAGATTACGGTGTTCGCATAAATAAATTCCCTGCCAGGTTCCCAGATTTAACTCCCCATTTGTGATTGCAACCGACACCGCATTGCCCAAAATACTGCTTTTAAAATGAGCAGGCAAATCGTCGCTGCCTTCTAAAGTATGTTCGTAGTATGCCTGATCTTCAGGAACTAAATGGTTAAAAAAATTTTCGAAATCCGATCGCACCGTGGGATCGGCGTTTTCGTTGATCGTCAGTGATGCGGATGTGTGCTTAATAAAAACATGCATTAAGCCGATTCTAAAAGAATGAACTTCTGGTACTTGTTTAAGTATTTCCCGGGTAACTAAATGAAAACCCCTAGGCCTAGGAGCAATAGTCACTTCTTTTTGAGTCCACATTTAGTTTCCCAGAATTAATAAATACATTTTTATTTAGCAGATTCGTGGTAATTGCTCGCCATTCAACCAGTCAACCATTCTACGACCACCGAACTGGGTAACCATTTGCACAAAATGGTGCTCATCGGCTAATACCTCACCAATAATAGCAGCATCTTGTCCTTTAGAATGAGATCTCATTACCTCTAACAGTAGATCAGCTTGCTCTGGGGGGCAAATGGCTAATAATTTACCTTCGTTAGCAACATATAATGGATCAAGTCCCAAAAATTCACAGGCCGCAGCCACTTGTGATTTAATGGCTATGTTTTTCTCATAAAGACAAATCCCAACCTCAGATTGTTGCGCAATTTCATTCAAGGTATTGGCAACACCGCCGCGAGTTGGATCGCGCAAACAGCGAATACTGGGTACAGTTTCAATCATCACCTCAACCAAATCATGAAGGCTTTGAGTATCACTGACGATTTCAGATTCGAATCCTAGGCTCTCTCGCTGAGATAAAATGGCAACTCCGTGATCACCAATACTGCCGGACAATAAAATCTTATCGCCGGGCTTAACAGAGCTGCCAGAGCACTCGACGCCATCAAAAACAACACCAACACCAGTTGTCGAAATAAACACACCGTCGCCTTTGCCTTTTTCAACAACCTTGGTATCACCAGTAACAATAGGAACACCAGCTTCTTTTGCGGCGTTTGCCATGGAACGCACAATGCGCTGTAAATCAGCGAGAGGAAAACCCTCTTCCAATATAAAACCGGCGGATAGGTAAAGGGGCTTAGCTCCGTTCATAGCAACATCGTTGATTGTTCCGTGAACGCTCAACGAACCGATATCTCCACCCGGGAAAAACAACGGCGAAACAACATGACTGTCGGTTGCCATAACCAACCGCCCTTTAACAGGAGGTAAAATGGCGCCGTCATTACCTTGATTTAAAAAATCGTTTGAAAATTCCGCCGCAAATAACTCGGAAATTAATTGAGCCATGGCTCGACCACCACCACCGTGAACCATTTCCACCGTGCCGGATTTAAAATCTAAACGTTTCACCCATTCACCTCTACGGCATCAATAACATTTGCCGATGAATTTAAAAATCGACCATATTGATAATATGCAGCACAGGCGCCTTCAGAAGAAACCATGCAAGAACCGAGAGGATTATCCGGCGTACAAGGATTATCAAACAATTTACAATCATTGGGCTTTTTAACGCCACGCAAAATAGACGGACATTCACACGCTTTATTATCTTTGGGCACAGATTTCATACTTTCTGTATAAGTAACGAATATTTCCTGAAATTTATTTTCAGCGTCGAACACTGCGTATTTTTCGCAAATTTTTAACGCACTTTTTTCAACAAAACCTAAGCCACGCCACTCAAAAGTATCTCGCAGCTCAAAAACATCATCGGTTATCGATTTCGCTTTTTGATTACCTTCCACCGTTACCGCACGCGTAAATTCGTTTTCAATCTCAGATTTACCGGCATTAAGCTGTTTAATTAGCATTAAAATCGCCTGTAATACATCCAAAGGTTCGAAACCAGCAATAACAACAGGTGTTCCATATTGTTTAGGAAAAATCTCGTAGGGTTTAGAGCCAATCAACGTACTTACGTGCGCAGGGCCAATAAAGCCATCCAGCTTTAGAGGCTCTTCTGCGTCACGAGTTGCTAAAATTGCGTGCATTGCAGCGGGCGTTAATACGTGGTTACAAAAAACCGAGAATTTCTTTAAACCTAATTTTAGGGCTTGCTGAATCACCACCGCAGTTGGCGGCGTGGTGGTTTCAAAACCAATAGCAAAGAAAACGACTTCCTTATCGGGATTTTGTTGCGCAATTAATAGCGCATCTGCCGGTGAATACAGCATACGTACATCACAACCTTGTGCTTTTATCTTCAGCAAACTAGTACGGCCGCTTCCGGGCACGCGCAACATATCACCGTAGGTACATAAAATAACATTTTCAGACTTAGCCAACGCCATCGCCATATCTAGGCGCGCCATAGGTAGAACACAAACCGGGCAACCGGGGCCGTGAATTAACTCGACATTGCTCGGTAGTAAACCGGGTAAGCCGTAACGAAATATTGCGTGAGTATGGCCTCCGCAAAATTCCATTAAATGATAATGCCTATTTGGGTTTGCCGCATTTTTTATGTCTTGCGCTAATTTTTTTGCAAGCTCGCCATCTCGGAATTCATCAACATATTTCATGGGTTTAGACCTACCACTCTCAAGAAGAAATTTCAGCGAACATAGCTAAGGTTTTTTCTGCTTCATCTTTATCCAGCTTTTTTAAAGCAAAACCAACATGCATAATCACAAAATCACCGACGGCCAAGTCTTCTACCAAAGAAACATTAATTTCTTTTTTTATGCCATCGATACTAGCAACGGCCGTAGACTCATCTTTAATTGCTTCAATTTGTACTGGAATAGCTAAACACATAATCGCTGACCCACGATAGACTTACTGATTATTCATCACCTGCTCGGCACTCGATAACGATAGAGCATAGTGTAACTGCCCTACCGAAATACCAGCGTCATTTACAGGTATACGATTCGATAAAACCAATTCGACATCAATAGTATTTAATTGCTGTTTTAACACCGAATACAACAGTTGATTTTGAGCACAACCACCGCTAAAAATAACTCGCTTACTTATATTTGAGTAGGTTTTACTCAAACGACTTAATGTATTTTCAATCGATTCAAACAATCGCGTCGATAATTGAATGTGAAAATCGAGCGCGATTTTTCCGGTAATATCGCGATAATTTTCAAGATTATTAGATTTTTGAAGTGACAAAAGATCGTTCACATAATCACTTAGAACATGACTCAAAGAAATAACGTTACCAGAGTTGATCTTAGTATTTTTATCTCTTAGCGATTTAATCGCGTTTAAAACGATCTCATTAAACTGATTGTTCACGCAAGATAGATTTCCATCACCAGAAGAATTTCTGCGTAAATAATCCAAAGCTCGGGCCTCTAACAGCATAGCAGCCTCGCCTTCGTAAGATTGGGCGCTACACAAACCTAATAATCCGGCAACAGCGTCAAACCAACGCCCGGCACTGGTAGTAGGTGCACAATTAATATTGCCTGAAAGCATTTTCCACACTAAATCAACAGCACTAGCGCTTGGTCGTGGGCTCTGACCAACATCATAGGCTTGAAGCAGAGAATGAGCCGTATCGATACTTAAACCAGTTTGATAGCACCATGCTAACGTCATTCGCCAAGGTTCCTTAGATGCCTTATCGCCGCCCGGCTGGGCAATACGCTCAAGTTCGGCTTGCGGATAAAAATGGTTGCCATCAATCAGTAATAATTCACCACCGCGTGAAGTTTCGTCCCAACCAAATCCATAGCCATCCAAAGCTAAACCCAATACTGGGTTGTTTTCAGAAAATTCTGAAAACACCGCGTGAACATGAGCTACATGATGCGGCACCTCGACAACAGGCACTTGATATTTTTGAGCTAATTCTAAGGCGTAAGCGCGACCAAAACCTTCGGGATGCAAATCACAAGCAATAACCGAAGGTGTAATTTGCATAATGTCCAATAAACGATCGCAAGCCGTGACAAGTGCTTTGCAATTATCGGGATGATCAAGATCGCCCACGTGTTGAGATACACAAATTTCGTTACCGAGATTAATAGCTACCGTATTTTTTAGATAACTGCCAAGAGCAAGTACTGTTTCGGTATTTTTTGTTTTATTTGAAGATAAATGAGAGTTTTTTACATCGAGCTTAAGTGGCGAAAAGCCTCTCGCGAGACGAATAGGAATAAATTGATTGTCTCTTTTGACAAATACCGAATCATCGCAACGGGTATGAATATCGCGATTGTGCAACACAAAAACATCGGCAATCGCATCTAATTTTTGAATGGCTTCAAGATTATCCGTAATTAAAGGCTCACCGCTTAAGTTTGCGCTGGTCATGACCAAACTTAAAGAACAGACTGTTTCTTGAAGTTTTTCAACGGAATAATAATCGTCGGTATTTTTATCGATCTCAGCCAAGCCCTGAAAATAACGCAAATAGGTCGCGAACAACAACCAGTGTAACGGTGATTGCGGCAACATAATGCCCAAGTGATTTAAGCCCGGAGACAATAAAGATGCTGTTTTAAGGTCGGTATTATTGAGAGGCAAAACCAATATCGGTGCAGATTTATCCGCTAAAAACTGCTCATCCGAAGCGTCAACATCTACCCAATAACGTGCTGATACAGAGTTCAAACACATAATCGCCAAGGGTTTAGATGGACGATTTTTTCGTAAACGCAGAGTCTCAATGGCTTTTGGATTATTAGCGTCACAGATTAAATGAAAGCCACCAACAGATTTAACGGCCAGAATTTCTCCCGCCAAAATACTTTTCACAATCGTTTTTAACTGAGATAAATCGTCGACGTTATTTGATAAATTAAAAGCTCGGGTAATGGATTCTTGAGTTTTAAAACGTTCAAAACCCTCTGTTTTTTTAATCGTTACTAATTTGGGTCCACACTGTGAACATGCATTCGGTTGTGCATGAAAACGTCGAGAATTAGGATCGACATATTCCTGATGACAAAGCTCGCACAACTGGAAACTCGCCATCGTGGTATTAGGTCGATCATAGGGTAATTTTTTAATGATTGTAAAACGTGGCCCACACTGAGTGCAGTTAATAAACGGATATAAATACCGGCGGTTGTTAGCATCCAATAATTCTTTTAAACACTCAGAACACGGTGCTGCATCGGCAACTATATTTAACGATAAATTCTCACAAGACTCGCTAACCGCTATCTCAAAACTCTTCAATTCGGTTATAGCAAGAGCATCGCTGCCGGCAAGATTTTCAGTAATAGAAATCGAATCTATTCTGGAAAGACTGGGCGCCCTATTTTTAAGCTGATCAATAAAATCAGAAAACGAGTTACTTTCGCAAGCAATCTCAATAATAACGTCAGTGCCACGATTAAAAACACGTCCACGAATATTAAACTGCTGTGCCAAACCATAAACGAATGGCCGAAAACCAACACCCTGAACTTGACCACAGACGATAATACGCGCGTATTTTTCTACACGTTGAGAGGTGACAAGTTCAGAGCACATAACTTATGCCTTTGGCTCAAGACCGTAACGATCCAGTTTTGCTCTAAGACCAACGCGCGATAAACCCAATTCATCTGCCGCACGGCTTTTATTCCATTTGTGGCGGATCATGGTTTCACGCAAGAGTTGTTTCTCTAGCATTTCTGTTTTGTCTTTAAGCGTACAACCTTCACTCCAACCTTGTTGACGACGAAGTAACGCTTCCAACAACGGTTCTGGTTCGTTATTGTCAGGTAGAACTCGCAACAAACGAGCACTCATTAATTCTGCCCCTAACACGTCAGAATCGGCCAAAACCAACATTCTACGAACTTCGTTTTGAAGTTCACGTACGTTACCGGGCCAATGATAAGCCGATAATGCTTCTAAAGCTTCTTCACTAAAACGTGTTGCCGATTTAGAAAAATTCTTGCTAGATTGAATTAAAAAATGCTCGGCCAACACAGGAACATCGACTTTTCGCTGCGCCAATGGCGGTAAGGTTAAGGTCATTTCAGCTAAACGATAATACAAGTCTTCGCGAAAACGGCCTTCGGCAACTTCGGACTCAAGGTCACGGTTTGTCGCAGCGATTACGCGAACATTAACGGGACGACGCTTGTCATCTCCTACTCGGCGAACTTCTTTTTCTTGTAAAACCCGCAATAACATAACCTGAAAACTTGGTGAAATATCGCCAATTTCATCCAAAAATAAGGTACCGCCATTCGCTTGTTCAAATAGTCCTGCGTGATCATTCATGGCGCCAGTGAATGCACCTTTGCGGTGACCAAATAATTCCGACGCTAATAAGTCATCGGGCATTGCACCGCAGTTTTCAACAATAAAAGGTTGCTCTGCTCGAAGACTGTTGTAGTGCAGTGCTCGTGCAAATAATTCTTTACCGGTTCCAGATGGGCCGGTAACTAAAACAGAAACATCGTAAGGTGCTATTCTTTGTACCTGCTCGCACACTTTATTTAACGGGCTAAATTCGTTACGTACAATTTCGCTTAAAGCAAATTTCTTTTTGAGCTTTTCTTTTTTCTCTTTAATGCGAGATTCGGCTTGTTCAGCAGTTAAACGAATTTCGGTTGATAACAATTCATTTTCGTTTTCTAACTCAACCAAACGGCATGAATTACGTAGCGCTAAAATTAAATGGTCGGGGTGCCAGGGCTTGGTAATGTATTGATAAATTCCGGCATCGTTTAAGCCGCGAATAATATCTTCAGAATCGGTATAACCGGATAAAATAAGACGTGCAGTTTGCGGCCATTGTTTGCGTACTTGAATTAAAAGTTCAACACCACTCATACCCGGCATACGTTGATCACAAACAACGGCTGAAATAGGTTGATGCTCTAAAATTTCGAGCGCTTCGTAGGCGCTGCTTGCACAAATTACATCAAACTCTTCGTCCAGTGTTCGCTCAAGTGCTTCTAATGAACGCTGCTCGTCGTCCACACATAATATGGTTGGTCGGCGATTGAGTGTATTCGCAGAAATTCGCTCTAGCTGAGTCATTTTAATTTACCTTTAATTATTAATATGTTGACTCGCAGCCAAAAGGTTAACCGCTTTAGATCTACCTTTTGCGAGGAACGAAATGGAATAAGAACAATTTATCAAAAGCATAACCATGAAATACTAATTTAAAGCAGCGACTCTAAAGCGTTTACTTGCGCCTTTAAGGCATCAATTCTAGATTGAATTGCAGCGCTACGCTTAGATTCTAGCCAATTCAACCACGCTGCCATACCTTCTTTTGACTTGGCCGAACATTCAATAATTTCAATATTTGGATTAACTCGTCGAGCATATTCAATGCAAGCAGCAACATCAAAATCTAAGTAGGGTAATAAATCAATTTTATTTAAAATCATTAAATCAGAGGCATAAAACATATCGGGATATTTTAGCGGTTTATCTTCGCCTTCTGTAACCGAGAGAATAGCAACTTTATGCGCTTCGCCTAAATCAAACGCTGCCGGGCAAACCAAATTACCAACGTTTTCAATAAATAAAATACCGCCTTCAAGATTACCTAAATGATCAAGAGCATGGCCAACCATGTGTGCATCTAAATGACAGCCTTTCCCGGTATTAACTTGAATAGCTTTGGCACCGGTTTCACGAATTCTGTCAGCGTCGTTAGTGGTTTGTTGGTCACCTTCAATAACAGCCACATTGTTTGAATCCAATAGCTTTATGGTCTCGGTTAATAATGTGGTTTTACCAGAACCTGGGCTTGAAACTAAATTCAGCACTAAGAGATTTTGTCGAGCAAAACGCTCACGATTGACATGGGCGTAGCGATCATTTTTGCCCAAAATATCTTGCTCAATTTGAACCATACGTGCTTGCGATAAACCCGGTGCATGTGCGTGCGCAGGCCCTTTACCATAATGCAGATCACCCGTTGCAGTTTCGCTTGGCGAAAATGCGTGCTCAGCATCTTGGTTATGATGATGATGATCGTGGCTGTGGTTATGACTATGGTCATGATTGTATCCGTGATCATGGTGATGACTGTGCGCGTGATGATGGTCGTGATCGTGAGAATGCGCTGTATTTTCTACAGGATTTTCAATGGTAATTTCACCTTCACTGCATCCGCAAACTGTACACATGTTACTCGACCTCAAGTTCTTTTATTCGTAGTTCGTCACCACCGGTGACTTGAATTTGATAGCTGCCGCAATTTGGGCAAGCATCAAATCGTTCTTTAATCGTTACGGTTTGATTGCACCCAAGGCACCAACCCTGCCCTTGGGTTTCGATAATTTCTAAGCGTGCACCTTCGGCTAAAGTGGATTTGCATACGGCATCAAAACAAAATCGTAAGGATTCGCTCTCTATCATTGCCAGTGGACCAATCTCTAACCAAAGTGCTTTTACCTTGGTAAATGCCTGCGTTTTAGCTTGCTCTTCTAAAACTTGGATAACACCTTCGGCTACCGACATTTCATGCATACATCACCTGAATTTCATAACCTAGGCATGGATCAATGGCTTTAATTAACCATGATGCTAGATCTTTAATTTTCTGATAACGACGTTCGTCATCTATATCTTGCTCGTTTTGTGTTGTGTTTAAGGATACCTTTTTTAGCAAGGTATTTAATAAACCAACGCTACCGTTTGGGAAATTAAAATCTGTTGGGGCGCATATTTTCCAATTTAAAGGATTGCTGTTTTCTTCAAACTCAATTTGATGCAACAACCATCCGCGAGAGGTGTATACCCAAGCCTGACGAACAGCCGTTACAAACGTTTTATCAGATTCGTCGTTGTGCGGGTGATTAACTCTGCTAATAACTAAATTATTCAACTCGCGAGAAGCGTAGTTTTCAGTTGATTTTGAGGCTTCGTTATTAATGAGCCGCTCGAATAAATCGCTTGCGATTGCAGTACTTTTTTCTAATAAACCCACCGCAATATTAACCAAAACCTGCGCACCTAGAGGTTCTAGAGTATTTATTAAAGCAACTGCACCACCAGTAACCACAACGCCTGACTCTAAAGCCGATTTAGATAATAGGTCATCTTCTGGCAGTGTAGACATTAAATAATCCAGCGACGAAAACCGAGTTTTTAAGCATTCATCAAGTTTAAAGCTTACTGCGCCAAAGGTTTGTTCTAAAGTTTGTTTTAAGTTAGCTTGCCACACTAAAAAATTGCAGGTGTTTGTCAAGCTTGTTTCGCTATTTACTTCTGTTTGACCATTAACTTCTGTTTGACCGTCATCATTGACCGCGTGCAAATAGGGATGCATTAAGATTTTTGTCAACCACAACTGCTCTAATTTTTTTGCCGAAAGAATTATTTTCTCACTAAGATTGTGTAAATTGCCGGTTGAATTTTCACTTTCAGACAGCAATTTTTTTTCTGACTTTTCTAGCAACAGCAATAATTCGGTAATATTTTTTAAAAAACTCTGCAAATGGGTTTGTTTAATAGGAAACAACCAAATTTGATGCAACCTTAAAACGTATTCCCGAAAGTTCTCTAATCCAATTCGCGCGCTAAATACCTGTTTTTGTGTTGGTGAAAATTCGTCATCGTCTAGGTTTGACGCGTAGACTCCAGCCACACTGTGCGCATTGCCGCAAATCGAAAATAACATGGGCAAAACGGAGCAAGCTTCTTTAGGATTTTGCTTAATTAATTGCGCGGTAAGCTTCTCGACAGGCCGAGACAAAGACGTTACAACATCCGTAACTCGATTTGATTCTACGTAGATGCTTACGTTTAACTTACCAATGTCCAATTAAAAAATCCTAAGGTTTATAAATACAGCCTTTAATAAAATACGTAATTTCATTTATTTAACCGCCGGAATAAATTTTCTAAAAAACTGTCGTCTCGACAATTGATCCGATCGAAGAGTATCGGCTCTCTTTACCGGCTCATTCGTGGCGATTGCTCCAGTCTTATCACTGGATATAACTGCGTTTGCGTCACTTATTTGCTCGGAGGTGTTGTTTGCCTCTGGCGTTAACAGCAATTCTATACTTTGTTTGGCAAAGTCTTGGGCTTGAATCATGGTTTCAAACTGATGCATCATAGAAATTAGCGAGGCACTTGCAAAAGCGCCAAAGCCAATATCTGGCGCAACCGTAAATTCAAACTCGTTGCTTGCGATATCTATCAACCAAGTACTACCAACGGCCGGTAAAAAATTCGACACATTTTCTGCCACAGGAATAACAACGACATTCATACACCAAGGTGTAATTAACACTGCCATGAATAACGGTACGGTTTGAAGATCCGACTTTAAA
This sequence comes from Sessilibacter sp. MAH3, assembly GCF_054658275.1. Classification (NCBI taxonomy): domain Bacteria; kingdom Pseudomonadati; phylum Pseudomonadota; class Gammaproteobacteria; order Cellvibrionales; family Cellvibrionaceae; genus Sessilibacter; species Sessilibacter sp. MAH3. The sequence goes on from NZ_BAAGIE010000013.1 coordinate 82,995, forward strand.
TGACGGCTATCGATTTGCTGTAGGGCAACTACATCAACCGATAATTGATCGTTGTATAACGGCATATCAGACATTCTTTCTGCAACCGATGCGTAGCAATTACGAATGTTATTGTCTAGAACACACACGTGATCCAAAACCGTTACAGAAGAATTTGTCATTGTTAATACCATTAGGGAGAAACAATCATAAATTGATCTTTATCGCCTTCACATTGAGGACAGCACCAATGTGCAGGCAATTTTGAAAATGGTGTTCCGGCAGCAACTTGAGCAACTTCGTCACCTAATTCTGGATCGTACTGATACCAACAGATTTTGCATTCCAAAATGGTGGCATCACTTAACTGGCTGGCATCGCCCAAATAACTGCCTTCAAAACCTTTACTCGGATTTGCGGCGTCATCTGCTGGTGGTAAATTTTCAGAGTCGCTATTCATAACCATTACTTTAATTGTGGCCCTAATTAATAAAAGGAAACCCTGATTAACCTAGAGTTTCTTGCGACACAAGGATGTGTCGCCAATTTCAAGAACAGTAAGTAATTGAAATTGTGAAGACGCTGGAAATCGCATTGTCAATTTCTATCCTCTGGTTAAATCATGGATGAGTTAGTCAGAGGCTCCAAAAAGCTGCCTACGCGTTAAATCAATGCTTCGTGAATTTCTCGCAAACGTTCTGCGGAGTCTTCAATATCTTCGATTGCCGCGCAGGCAACTTGCGGCACACCAATCACTTCTAAGGTATCCAAAATCAGTTGATCGGTAGAGTTAAAATATTGTACTCGCCACACACCTGCCACTAGCGTGCTGGTAATACGGCAGTTGCCGTAACCGCGCGATAAAATACTGACCTTACCGTGGCCCAAGCGCTCGTATAAAAATAAATGATCTTCTGGCGAAAATGGCAATAACGACAAGTTAACAACATGTGGCTGCGAACGTGGATTTTGTTGATGCTCACCGGCTTTATCGAGCAGTTCAAAAATAACCGGGCCAGCATTTAAGGTATCTTTAGGCAATTCGTCGGAATTAAAATTTAAATCACCAAGATCTTTTTCTGCACGTATCTGTACATCAGAAGGAATAGCACCAACCTCCAACCATTGACAGACGATTTCGTTGCTGGCGTTAACTTTTTGCAACCACCAAACACCCGCTAAAATGGTTTCTTGAATGCGAATTTTTTCGTGATCTTTATCCGCAGCAAGCATGGCAGCCACTTCACCATCACCAAGGGTTTGGTACAACAGAGATAATTCTTTTGAATTTAATTCTTCTAAAGAAATATAAGAAGACTCATCCAATAATTTAAGTTGAGACTTTAAATCCAACGCTTTTTGCAGATTTTCTAAAACCGCCAGCACCGCCGGATGATCAGACATCTCTTCCGGCTCAGGCAGTACTGGCATATCAAAAGAGTCCATCTCTTTTGGCATGGTTAGATAATTTAAAACCTGCTCTTCAACTCTTGAGCCCGGCCCAATAATTCCGCCACCAACATTAATACCTAAGGATTCGGCTTCACTTTGTGGGTTGGATAAATCAACCAGTGGAATATCACCTTTCATTTATTTTCTCCTATTCATTCACACGGCTGATTTATTTACGCAAGTACTTTTGGCGTTCTGGATAAAATTTCTGGTACCGAAACCATGTAATCGTCCCAATCGCGAATACGGGCGATGCTGCCTAAAAAACCGGTTCCTTTACAAAATACCAAGGCAGGCCACTGTAAAAAATTAAAACGCTCTTGCAGCTCTTTTTCACTATCACGGCTAATTACGGCGGCTTTTAACATTGGAAAGGTTGCAACCAGCTCGGGTAACACTACGGCAACGTCTGGGGTTTCTTTTTGCTTGGTGGCATCTTCGGTGAAAAATAGCACCGAGTATTCATTGGCAGCCAAAAATGCCTCTAACGTGTCGGTGGTAAGCATTGGATAAGAAAACTCGTTGGTGAGTCTTTCTATTAATGGATGAGTCATTTATTTTCCTTGAAGTTTCTCTACCGACTTTTAATGCACAGTCAGCTGCCTTGTTATTTATGATATTTAAAATGCTGTTATTTTTTTAAGAGCGCCTGTAAATGCGCAGGTAATTGGGGTTCGCGGTTTAAGTCTTCAAAAAGATGATCAAATGCCGAGCTATCGCCACGATCAACCATCATTAACGCCGATAACGCTTTACCCACTTGATCTGCTCGCTCGGGAGAAATAATTTCGCGCGCAGCGTTTAAAAATACCAACAACCACTGTCCTGGATGCAGAGACTCAACCAACGAAGCGTCCACCAACTGTTCTTTACTGGAATCGTCGGTTTCGCCGTAGCGTAAGCACATCACTCGATTGCCATCGACCGAAACCACCTGCATAGGAATGCCGATACACATACTCAGGCGTCCTTGTTATCAACCGGAATAAAGCGCGCATCACCGTAGCGATAGGCTTGTGACTCGGCTGGCCGACCAGACTCGTAAATCTCCATAGACAATTGATCTGGAGACAAACTTTCAACCGTTAAATCCGCCGATTTTGGCTCTAGGAAAACATCACGCTCGGCAAGGTAGGTTTTAGCAATTTCAACACAGGGTTCGATTTGTGCGCGTACCACATCGCGTAAGCTGCCACCAAAATCTTCAAGAGCCTCTGGCTGGCAGCCAATCAAAATCAGCTCTGCCGGATAACTTCCGGTGAACGCCGCCGTAGACAACACCTCTTGGAACCCGGTTTGATGCAGGCTCATTTTCTTCGCCCCCATAAATTTAGGAACATCATCATCGAGAATAACCTTCACGGTTCCGGGTTCTAGGCCGTAATCGATGGCATCAAAAACCACTAACACATCGCACTCTTGAACAAACTGAACCAAGTACAAACCTTGGGTGCCGCCGTCTAAAACGGTAACGCTTTCGGGCCATGAATAGCGTTGATTGATATGCTCTACGCAACGCACGCCAAATCCTTCGTCGGCCCAAAGCAAATTGCCAATTCCTAAAATTAAAACTCTTTTTTGCATTGTCTGTTTTCCGTGGTCTGCCACTGAACGTGCGTTCTTGTTCCTTAATGCTTTGGTGATTCGAAACCTAAAAAACCAACCCAAGCACCTGTCAGGAGTATTTGACACTGATCAAAACAAGAGATATGCCAATTCGTGATTAGGTACCAAAAGCTCGTAACACCAAGGGTTACATCAATGTCGCGATAAACTACAACCGAAAAACAATAAAGATTTGATACAAAAACCGAAAAAATAGGAAAGAAACTTTCCACCATTAAATTTAAGCAAATTAGCGTAAAAATAACAGCGCTCATTACCTATCGATGACCAAGAATAAAAGCATCAAATCAGCAGATAGATAGGCTGGCCTCCCGTTAAGGAAACTCACCTGAAAGATTTACTTTGAATTAACTTCTTGAGGATTAGTGGAAAGTTTCTTTTCACTTTTAAGCGCATGATACAGCTCCCACAAAAGCTGCTTTTCTAGCCAAAACATTGGCGTGGTATCGAACTGCTCGGCAAGCTTAATGGAAGTATCGGGACTGATTGCGCGAGAGCCATTGACGATTTCGTTGACGCGACGCCGAGAAATTCCCATGCGTCGAGCCAAATCGCTTTGGCTAATTTTAAGCGGAGCCAGATAACACCGCTGGAGAAACTCCCCAGGGTGTTCTGGCTTTTTAAGATAAAATCGAGCCCCACCTCTACAGCAGGCGTGGTGGGCAGGAAGCATGCTAGAAGTAGAGCTCGAAACTGGTACTGCGGAGTGTTTTGTATCACTCATAGGTATAAACGGTCTATTTAGTCGGGCTTGTCATCCTTGAACATTCGCCAGCCACCAACCATTGTTGAGATCAACGATTGACGCGACATAATGTCTTCGCGAACAGCCACATATACATGGGTCATTACAAATACAATAATCAACCACATGCCTAAATGATGCCAAGTGTGAACATCTTGGCTTTGACCAAAGAGCGGAATCACCCAACCAAATACGGTATCGGCCCAACTGCCAGCGCCCGTCCCTTCTCCATACAATGCAAATCCGGTGATGATCATAAAGATCATTCCCAGCACAAACATGAAGAACATGGCAGCCTGACCCAACGGGTTATGGCCGATGTATTTTTTCGGCGTTTTCTCTAAGAAAAAATACCAACGCAATTCATGGATCACACCCGCCCACCAAGATGCGCGGAAAATCGGAACCAAGAACAGCTCGCGAGAGTGATGATTACCCACAATAGCCCAGTAAATTCTGCCTAAAAACGCAATACCCACAATGTAACCTGCGGCGAAATGCGCAAAGCGAATGTAGCCCATCAAATAATTATCGATGGCCTCACCCGGCTGCGTTGGTAATGGCGCACCAATAAAATAACCGGTGACGCTCAACACAATAATGCAAAGCACCGTTACCCAGTGCCAAAGTCGCAACGGCGCCTCATAGACATAAACCGCCGTTTGACGTCGAACCTTCTCAGGACCATGTTCAGTAGATGCAGAGACATCACTGGCAGGAACGTGATCAGCGCTCGTTTCGATAGTTTGATCTGACATGATTTTCTCCATCCGAGCAAACAGAGGCGGCAAGCACCACCTCTATTTGGGTAATCAACGGATTTTCACTCGTGACATTTCTTGACCATCTTCTGACATCACGTGAGTTGAACACGCAAGACATGGGTCAAAGCTGTGGAGTGTACGCAAGATTTCTACAGGCTCTTCTGGGCGCTCCATTGGCGTGTTCAACAACGACGCTTCAAACGCTCCGATATTACCGTCGCTATCGCGTGGAGAACCGTTCCAAGTGGTAGGTACAACCGCTTGGTAGTTTTCAATCTTGCCGTCTTTAATCTTAATCCAGTGACCCAAAGCACCACGTGGCGCTTCGTTGGTACCCACGCCTTTGGCCTCTTTCGGCCAAGTGCTCGGATCCCACTTCTCTACGTTAGCGGTAGAGCTGTCACCGTTTTTGATGTTGTTAATCAAGGCATTCCAGTCATCAACCATCGAATCAACACAAAGCTCGCAATCCAACGCACGCGCCAAGGTTCGACCAATGGTAGACGTTAAGAACGGTTTAACGCCTAAATCTAAGCCAGTTGCTTGATTAAATGCCGACAAAGAGCGATCAACCTGCTCAATGACATACTCACGACCAGAGTTGTACGCAATGATATAGCGAGCCAATGGGCCTACTTCCATCGCATGACCTTTCCAGCGCGGTGCTTTAATCCAGCTGTATTTATGCGCTTCGTCGAGCTCTTTGATGTTGGTCTTGGTACCCTTAGTTTTAGGGCCTAACTCAAATTTAGGACTGGTATCGCCATCCCAAGGATGAAGACCTTTTTTACCTTCGGCGTATTCGTACCAAGAGTGATCAACAAACTCTTGAACCTCGTTAGGATCACGAACATCAACCGGAAGAATTTCGTTCCAGTTACCATTGATAATGGCCCCAGCAGGAAGAAGATCGGTCGATTTATCACCCGGAATTACCGTGTGAGTACCGTAAGATAATACGTTTGACGCCGACAAACCGCCGCCGTACAACCAATCTTTGTAGATACCGCCAATGGCGAGCACGTCTGGAATGTAGACGTTTTTGGTAAACTCTTGCGCTTCGCGGATACGCGCCAACACAAAGTTTAGGCTGGTCATATTAACCGGAGCACCGGCAGCACCCACGTCGTCCAAGTTAATAGCGCAGGCAACACCGCCCACCAAGTAATTTGGATGCGGGTTTTTACCACCAAAGATTGTGTGAATCTTCACCACTTCTTTTTGCAAATCCAACGCTTCTAGGTAATGCGCTACCGCCATCAAGTCGGCTTCTGGTGGCAATTTGTACGCAGGGTTATCCCAGTAACCGTTGGCAAAAATACCCAACTGACCGCTTTCCACAAACTTTTTCAAGCGGTTTTGCACATCGCGAAAGTAACCCGGGCTAGACTTTGGATGCGCAGGCGATACTGCCTGTTGCAGCTCAGAGGTTGCCTTTGGATCGGCCTTCAATGCATTAACTGGGTTCACCCAATCAAGCGCGTGCAAATGATAGAAATGCACGATGTGATCGTGAATATTGAGCGTTTTGTCCATCAAATGACGAATCAGATGCGCGTTGTAAGGAATTTCGATGCCTAAGGCATCTTCTACGGCGCGCACAGAGGTCAACGCGTGACAGCCGGTACATACACCGCAAATACGCTCTACGAAGGCCCAAGCATCGCGAGGATCACGACCTTTTAAAATAACTTCCAAACCGCGCCACATGGTTCCGGTAGAAACCGCATTACGGATAATGTTGTTTGAGTCTACGTTAACTTCGCAGCGCATATGTCCTTCAATGCGCGTCACCGGATCAACTACGATACGACGGCCGCTGTTATCTAAACCACTTGCATTTAGCGGGACGGTCATTACGAGTGCTCCTCTTGTTTCGCTTCTGTCTTGTCATCAGAAGTTGTCATACGCTTAATCGCACTTACCGCAGCATGAGCCGCAATTGCAGCGCCCACACCACCGGCAACTGCCGTACCGATTTCATCGGCGTTTTTCTCGATACCAAATTGTGGAATATTGGTTAGGCGATCGTAGAACGAGCCTTTATCCCAGAAGCCGTCTTCCGAACAACCGATACAACCGTGACCGGCTTGAATTGGGAAAGAAACGCCTTCGTTCCAACGAACGGTTGAACAGGCGTTGTATGAAGTTGGACCTTTACAACCTACTTTGTACAAGCAGTAACCTTTGCGAGCACCTTCGTCATCCCATTGCTCAACAAATTGACCAGCGTCAAAGTGCGGGCGGCGATAACATTTATCGTGAATGCGCTGTCCGTAGAACATCTTTGGTCGACCCTGGCGGTCTAATTCAGGCACTTTTCCAAAGGTAAGCATGTAGGTAATAACACCGGTCATAACCTCGGCAATTGGCGGACAACCAGGCACCTTAATAATTGGCTTGTCTTTAATAACCTTGTGAATTGGCACCGCTTGAGTTGGGTTTGGACGCGCCGCTTGCACACAACCCCAGCTCGCACAAGAACCCCAAGCAATAATCGCTTTAGCGTCTTTGGCAGCGTGCTTTAATTGATCCAAGAACGGCTTACCGCCAATGATACAGAACATACCGTCTTCGTTTAGCGGGGGATTCCCCTCTACCGCAAGAATGTACTCACCCTTGTACTTCTGAATAGTCTCTTCAAGAATAGCTTCGGCTTGATGTCCGGCTGACGCCATAAGGGTATCGTCGTAATCCAAAGAGATCATCGACAAAACAACATCTTTAACCAGTGGATGCGCTGAGCGGATAAATGATTCTGAGCAGCAGGTACACTCCAACCCGTGTAACCAAAGAACTGGCGTACGCGGTTTCGTCTCCATGGCGTTGGCAATTTGCGGAACAAAAGTTGGGCCTAAACCCAAAGCTGCGGCGGTTAGGCTGCAATACTTGAGGAAGCTACGGCGGGTAATCCCCTGTCGCCGCATCACCTCATAAAAGGTTTCTATTTGTGACATGCTTGGTCAATCCTCTGGCTGTCTGTCCGCACCAGCGCGAGATTCCTACTCTGGGCGGTAGTTATGGGTCCTCATCAGGCATAAGCCGTTCAGCAAAAACCAAACCAGATTAAAAATTCTAAAGACATCAATAGCTTAGAACGATTTTTTTGATTAAAACCAACACCAATTAGCCACTAAACTCAAAAAGCGAAAACTTGATTACCATCAACCGGTGAGCATGTCTTCACACCAGCAGGTTTATTGAACGGTCAAATTGGAAAGACAACTTCCACCCTGTCGCCTCGATTCACATTTCTGTAAAGAAAGCTTCCTAAATATTCAACCACGTATACAAATATCGAAAAATGATCATATTTCAATCAAAAAAGATTAACCGAATAAACACGCTTTATTTATCGACATAATGGTAGAAATTTACTCAAAGAAGCAACCCAGTCTTAATGGACTGATTTTCAATCAGAAAGATTAAGCCAAGAACACACCTAACGACAAAAACAACGGCCAAAACAAAGCGCACAAAATGACCGACAAACATAAGCAAAGCTCTGGGTTTAAAAAGATTAGCTATTGAAAGCCATTGAGAATCGAACCTATTACTCGCGCAACAATCGCCCGAACAAAAGTTACCCAAATAACAGTCTGCTATCTGCAACGAGCAATAGGTAGAGTTTGAAATAACGGCTAGTGCACCGTACACACCATGCAGGGATCAAAACTGCGAACGATATGCTGGACAGAAACCGGATCGGTTTCGCCCTCTATCACCGGTGCGCCTTCCAGTGCTTTTTCGAGGGCGCCGGGTTGATCACGAACGTCTCGTGGTGAGAAATTCCAGGTTGTGGGTGCGATAATTTGGTAGCGCTGAATGCGACGGTTTTTAATCTCAATCCAGTGCCCCAGCGAACCTCGGGCGGCCTCCATTAAGCCAACGCCGGTACCGTTTTTGATAATTTCGTCGTTGTGGCAATAGGGTTCAGAATCGAGATCGGTTACCCACCGCTGCATGTGAGGAATGGTTCGCGCCAGCTCCAACATGCGAGCAATCACCCGAGTTGCCACATTAGCGCCCGATTGCGTTACCAACGCTTGAATCAGTGGAACCCCTGAAATCACACCACGAGCAATGGCTCCGGTTTCAAACACCTGCCCATTTAAGCGCGGCGCTTTACACCAACTGTAAGCGCCCGGCTTTTCGCTGGATTGCAAAGATACATCGGTTAAACCCTGCGAAGGATGCAATGCCTGCTCGGCGATACCGTCCATCCAAGAATGGCTAATGTCTTCGGCAATGGCATCAAGCGGTAAATCTTGTAATCCACCCTCGGTCGTCCACATGCCTTGCTTAACAAGAAGATCGCCGGACTCAGAAAAATTACCGAAGCTTAAAAAGCGGTTGTCGTTTTGGCCGAGCGAATACAGGTCTAGTTCTTGAGCGAGATGCAAAAAGGCACGAAAGTCACTGTCGTTAAAAGGCTGCTCATTGGCCCAATTGGTTAAATCCGATACCGAAGCCAAGGAGTTAACCACATCCAAATTATCGCCAAACAAAGTGGTTTCTAAAAATCGCCGGAAATCCGCCAAAATAGCCAACAAGCGTAACCGCTCTGGGCGTGTTACGGGTTTACTTGTACCGCCGGGTTGAATCGACAAGGTGTGCGGCCAGTGGCCTGCCATAACACCCATAACGTGCAAAAACTTAGCTCGCGCCGGTAAAATTTCTTTGGCAGCTGTACCTTCAACCGCCTTAAAACGGTCACGCATAGGTTTAAACCAAGATTTATGGGCGTAACTATCTCGCGCAAAATCCGGCATAAAAAACAGATAAAAATGCGTTAACAAATCGGTTAAAGATTCGTTGGCCAACAATAAATTTTGCGAACGTTCACCGTTTAGCGTCATGCTCAGTCCACTGGCATTGGCAATCGCCCTTGCGCAAGCAATCGATTGGCTTACTGAACAAATTCCGCAAATACGCGGCGTATAGACCAAGGCATCTAAGGTGGGCTTGCCCACTAAAATCTGCTCAAAACCACGATACAACGTGGAGTTAACGCGGGCAGAGACTACTTTGTGTGCTTCAACTTCAAGGGCAATGTCCAAGTCGCCTTCGACTCGGTTAAAAGGCCCAACTAACAAACGACTCATGACTTGTTCTTCTTGTGCAACGTCGGCGGATAAATTAACTGCTCCGAGCGCGCATTATGCTTTAAACGCTCCGGTGTTGCTGCTTTCGATAACGATGCCAAAGCCACAAACCAAGCTTTAGGCATATCCGTGGGCAGTCCTACGGGAATTCCGGCGATTTTTGGCGTTTCGGTAAACGAGTGACGCGGCTCTTCAAACTCAGGCGCCGTACAATTAATACAGGCGTAGCCGCCACGTGTACAACTGCCCTGCCCGTTCCACAGTCGCGTATTGCAATCGGCATGAGCTTGGGTACCCAAGCAACCCATGTGTTCCATCATGCAACCCTGTTCGCCGGGCAGCTCAGCACTGGCTTTGTATTCATAGTATTCGTTGCGAGTGCAACCGTGATGCACCAGCTGATCGGTGTACAAACGCGGCCGAGCAAAGTCGTCAAAATCTTCTTTGATTGGTTTATCGATCACCAAAGAGAGCAAAGTCTCCGTCACCCAACCGGGATGAACGGGACAACCAGAGACATTAATAACCGGCAGCTTTTCTTGCGAAACATAATCGCTGCCGAGCAAACCACCGCGCAATTCACCTTCAAACTGCAAACCGGTGGCATCGGTAATGTTATCTCCGGCTGTAGAAACACCACCAAAGGCTGCACAGGTACCAATCGCCAAGGTGTATTTGGCTTTTGCAGCGAGCTTCTCTGCCCATTCAATCATGGCGATACCGGTGCCGCCCAACATGTGGTAACGACCGGTACCGTGAGGGCCACGCAATAAAGCGCCTTCTATGCAAAAAATATCGAGCGCAATCTCATCATTTAAGATTTGATTTAATAGAGTTTTGACTTCTGTTCCCGTCTGCTCGCTTAACGACGGATGCCACAAAACATTGATTCCTGCGTTTTCTAAGGTAGAAACCAGATCAGGACTTTCGGCATTTAACAACGACATAGTACAGCCACCGCAGCCTCCAGATTGAAGCCACAATAAATTTGCCATTAACGCCTCTTCTTAATTGAAAATTTATTGAAAATACACAGCGTGTTAACACTGTTACGCGATTATCAAACCGTTTTAGTTTCGCCTCGATTTAATCGTCATTTTTTGGCGATACAGGCAACATGAGCCTCGCTAAAGCTCCGCCTTTTTCTAAATTAACCACCGACAACTCGCCGCCATGTTCAGAAACAATGCCGTAACTGATCGACAGACCCAAACCCGTACCCTTGCCCGGCGGTTTGGTGGTAAAAAACGGATCGAATAATCTCGGAAGGTCATCTACAGCAATGCCCGGGCCGTTATCTTGAACTTCCAACCAAAGCATAGCATTCGCACCCACTCCATCTTGACCTGCACGAATAATAAGCTTGGGAAGTGGTAACTCTTTTATCGCATCGACCGCATTTTGGATAAGATTTACCACCACCTGGTGAATTTGCCCGGAATGACCACGGCCGCCCAGCTTTTCGGGTAAATCCTTCTCAACGATGACCTCGGGGTTTTCTTTTAAAATCCAGTGCAAGGCAGATTGCGCAACATGAACCAAATCGAAGGGCAGCTTTTCACTACGCTGGGTAGAAGAAAATTGCCGTAAATCATTAACGATTTCGCGCACTCGATCGGCACCTTCAAGGGTACCTTCTACTAACGAATCTAAATCCGAAATCGCCCGATCTAACCGCAGCTGAGCGCGCAGGTTTTTAAGTTCATCGCGCGAAGTACCGGCCTGTACAGCATCAAAATATTCAACCAAACGCGTGGTATAGCGTTTAAGCGCGTGCATATTGCCGTACACAAAGCTGATGGGATTATTTAATTCGTGAGCAACACCGGCCACCAAGCGGCCCAGCGACGCCATTTTTTCGGATTGCACCAACCGCTCTTGTGCGAGTTTTAACTCTGCATGGGTTTGGTTGAGTTCCGCATGAGTTCGATTCAATTCTTTAAACGCTTTTTGCAAATCACCCAACGGACGACCCGCAACCACAATGCCAATCAAGCGCCCTCTGGGATTAAAGCGCGGCGAGCAATTAAGCGCTAAAGGTACTTCACCACGTGCGCCGTTAATCACAATTTCAAGATCGCGAACCGGCGTATGCCTTACTTTGCGCAAGCATTCTTTCATTACCGCAAAGTGTTCACCGGGGCACAATTCCGGCAACCACGTGCCCATTAGCCCCTTAGAGTCACGGCCACAAAATTCTTCAAAGGCTCGATTAACCTGCTGAATTTTTCCTTCGTGATCACACACCACCAGCACATCGCTCATGGCCGATAAAACGCTATCAAAAAAATTCTGCGCCTCGGCGAGCTTAGTGTTTTGCTCTTCTACCTGAACTTGGTAATCCACCAAATCCGCGTAGGCTTCATCCATTTTGCGGATAACACTCAGCCACGCCTCTTCATCGGCAAGCATTTGTCCACCCAGCAAATTAACGGACTCGTTATCCATCATGAATGAATTCTCGGTCAATCTAATATAGTCGAAGGTTTAAACTAATTGAAAACACTCGGCGTAATCAAGCTTTAAACCTGCAATCAGCAAGTAATGGGCACAACCCAGCCAGCAAAAATAACAGGTGAAAACTTAGTTATCAGTTTGATCCACCTCAAACGGCCGATTTTCGAAACCGCTTTTCAGCTAAAAAGAAAAAAATATAACGCACATCCCGTGCCTTGGCGGCCAAAAATAAAACCTCTTAAAAACAATACGTGTAACCCTGTGCGTGGCACTTTAATTGCTGAATCCATCCTACAAACAATCATGGACTTCTTACATAAGCTCACTCAAATTAATAACAGGAACCTTTCAGTGATGTCTCGTAAAACCCTACTCTCTCTGGCCGCTGGCGTATTCTTCACTCCCTTTGCATTTGCTCATCCCGACCACGCACAGACACTAACCGGTGGCTTTGCGCACGTATTTACCGGATTCGATCACATGCTTTCTATGTTGGTTTTAGGCGTTTGGGCAGCGTGTTTAACAAAACCCCTGCAACGCACGATTAGCCTTTTGGTACCAGCCATTTTGTTAGTTGGATTTATCGTTGGCACAGCGTTTGAATATTCAGTGGTATCACTGGCCGATATGGGGATTATGGCCTCATTAATATTGGCCGGTGTTTTAATTGCGAGTCGCTTAAGATTCCAAGGTAAAAATCTAATTCAGATGAGTCTGGCAATTATATTTGCCGTTAGCTTTTTGTTATTCCACGGTATTGCCCACACCGAAGTAACAACAGGATTTTCGGCCAACTTTGTCATCGGACTTATCTCCGCAAGCGTAGTGCTGCAACAATTAGGTTTGAGCGTTGGAAAATTTTTATTTGTGCGCCTACCTGCAGCCCACAAATACTTTGGGACAATAGTCTCTTTGGCAGGTCTTGGTATCGTTGGAGCTAGTATAATTACAGGTTGATATTCTTTGTGGGCAAGCCCTCTGGCCCGAAGGCTTGCCCTTTTTTTGTGTTGGCGATTTATCTATTCCAACAATCTGCCAATTCTCACTACTGTAACTTTTCCCATATGAATCGACTCTACTTATAGAGTAAATTTACACTAAATATTACAATCCAAAGATGAATTTATTGTATAACAATGTATTTAGAAACTAAGATTAATTCGTGAAATGAACAACTTAGTAAACAATCACATATATATTACAGCTACAACATTTTTCCAAGCAGCAGAAGTATTATGGGGTAGTGGGAGGAGTAACTTCGCGTATCCAATTATTATGAACTATGCATTCGCTTGCGAGCTAACCCTCAAGTCTATGCTGTCGCAAACAACCCCCTCCAAGATGAGCCCAGATGGGATACTGGGACTTACATCAACTACTTCGAAGCATGGACACCAATTAGATAAACTTTTTAATCAACTCCCTTCAGAATTAAAAGATAAAATCGAAAAAAACTTTAGCGAAAACTGCGAATACGATCTAAACAGCCTATTAAATAAATGTTCCAAATATTTCGAATCAAGTAGATACGTTTATGAGAAAAAAGGCATAAGTCATAACTTAACTGAAATGAGAACCCTAACGACCAAGCTAATTAATACCGTAAAAAAAATCGAAAATTAACTCATCAAAAAACAATCATGAGCATACTTAGCAAATAAAATCCTGCTCCCAATAAATAATACTCATCGCACTTCGCAAGATACAAGAAATAAATACGAAATAAAAAATCACTTCTTCGAGCTCACACCTCAAGTAAATCAACCACGCCCAAACACCGCCGAGTTATTCACCTAGAATTTAGCAATTACAACCTACCCCATAATTTACATTGGGCTTGATCACCAAATTAAATACAAAAACTCAGCAAATACTTAGGCTAAAAAACAACATAAAAAATGAAAACAATCATTAAACCCATTTTAAGATTAACGTTTTTATTGCTGGTGGTTACGCCAATATTGGCTTGGTTTATTGTCAAACCCGTGAGAATAATCGCACCCGAACTTGTCGGCCTAACCTGCTACGACAACCAAATTTGCATAGATGCAGAAACCGAAGACTTTAACCTAGAACTCGCCCAACAATTACGTGCGGACGCACAACAGTTTTTATCAGAAAAAGTAAGCAGCTTTACAAAAACACCTAATATTATTTATTGCTCAACATGGCAATGCGCTAAAAAATTTGGACTTGGCGACAGATCGGCCATAACACTCGGCACCTTTGGCAGCGCCATAAGCCCGAGAGCTTGGCAAGACTACTACATACGTCATGAGCTTATTCACCAACTACAAGCCCAAAATATGGGAATAATTAAATGTTTATTAACACCCACATGGCTAATAGAAGGCATGGCCTACGAACTTAGCGAAGACCCAAGACAGCCCCTAAAACAACCGTGGGAAAATCATCGGTTAAAATTTAGGAAATGGTTAAATAGTAGTAATCTGAACAAAATTTGAGATAGAAATAATAAGTAATAAATTGAAGAATTAAAATAAAGCGTCAACCATCTATGCTCCCCACATGCCATCGGGTCCTTGACATGTTTGAAAAGTGTCGGTTGAAGTCGTACCATCAGTATTTTTAACTTGAACTAGCACATCCTTACATACAACCATGACTGTATCTTTTATAACAATTTCTCTACTTTCTTGGGTCTCATACAGAAAGGATTCTTCGTCAGCAGATACATTTAATTTTTTTTCATCCAACAGATACTTCGAACTAGCATAACCAATCTTTTCAGAATCAGTACCTATTTGATACCAATTATTTTCGGAAATACCTGAGACAGAGACCATTTCTCCCTTTTTCAATTGCGTTATAACTGGATACTTTATGCCAGGACCTTTTCTAACGTTTAGCTCTGTAGAGGCATACTTATCAAAATTTACGGGTTTAACTTTAAAAGCTATTTCTTTCTCCTGCATGGATTGTTTAACAGGAGTGATTACAGCAGTCGAGACTGAATGATCGCTTTTCCAGATAGTAGATTCATTAACATTATTTTTATTCAATACCTCTAAAGTTTTATTTTGTAGTGACAGCCTATCACGCTCATCAAGTTTAGATCCTATTTGATTCCCAATAAATGCACCTATTGCGGCGCCAATTAGGGTAGCTTCAGTAGAATCACTAATTCTGTTTCCGATTAATGCGCCAATTACTGCACCAGCTCCTGTCCCAACAGACTGTTTATTAGCATCAAAATTTTGACAGCTTGTCATCAGTAAAGCCACTGGTACACAAATAAATTTAGTAATTTTCATAATTCCTGAACGTCCTTTTATACCTAATCACTATAAATAAAATGCGTGAAGTTATATTGCACATTTTGAGAGTGTAAATACTCCCCCCAACGATCAATTATTACTTTCCTCAAAGGAGCCTCGTGTCTATATCTATCTAGGATATAACCATGAAAATTCACTGAACCATGATGATCTAAAGGATAGTATTCAGAAATTTTTTCAGACAGGGGGATTTCTTCGTAAAAATGTAAAACTTTTCCGTTCTCTAAAAAATCGCTTATAAAATGAATTGTTAAATTAGAACTTTTCGTTCCATACACCGATTCAGATAACGTCTCTATCAAAGGAGAGTAAGAGGATGTACCCGGTTGTTTTAATTCTTCAATAATCTCCTCCAATTTGCTTGAAAAAAGCTGCTCATAATCACGCTGAACATATGTACAATTTTCAATTAAACCATTGCAATCTTTTTTTGATCCAGGATTACATTTATCGAATAACTTATTCACAACAGTGGTTTGCCGTTCGAAACCTGTTATTGAGGATATTGTAAATCTATCTCCAGTTTCAACATCGGTATAAATATCAGAAAGCAGCCTCCTGATACTGGAAATATTTGAATCACCCCACTTATCACTCTTATCTACAATTACACTAATATGATTATAGGAATTATCAACAGCACAGTAGTTTTCATCCAATTGGACTACACTATTCTCCAACCACAATAAGATTCCAATAAATAATACCGGGATAGTTCCTACAACATACATCCAAAATACTTTATTTCCCAATTTAATCATGATTTTTTAACCCTCAACGAACGCTTAAACAGGCAATTCATCAGAATCAAAAACTTCAGAATTTTCGATAGAACTAGAACCCCGACTTCTATTGTCTTTAGGTAAATTTAATGTTTTCGCGCTCGTATACTTATCATAAAATTCTTGTAATTCATTTTCGTAATGTCGGCGCATCTCTGAAAAATTTTCTACATCTACATCAATTGAGGTACGAATCAATTTTACTGCACTCAATATTTTTTCTTTTTCTTCTTCTGGATCCAACCTCTCCATCCCTCCAGCAGAAAATTGCAAGCCTTCAGTAATTGGAAATTTACTTGCATCTCCAGATATTTCATGAAGAGACTTCCTAAAAGTAATAATTATTTTTTCAGCAACTGAGGAAGCGGAATTAAAATAAATTTGACAACAAGCATAAAAAGCCAAAATCTCAGCTTCAAAATCATTCAGAGATGATTTCATTATATTAAAATTTTTATTAACTTTATAAATCTGTTCCTCAGCAACTCTTCTCAAATCATTAATTTTAGATTTATATTCAATTTCATGATCATTAATCTCATTCTCAAAAAATCTGAATGTTCTATATCTTTTACCATAACCAGGATATCGGTCATCTAAAGAATATCCTTTATAAAACCCCAAAAAGGTCACTATGTAGCCTATCAAAATCAACAAAAACGATTCGAATGCATATATTTCAAAGGGATGAGAGGTGAATCTGCTCAGTGTTTCAATTACTTGAGCGTTTGCGTCACGTTCAATAAGCTCTCGATAATGAGCGGTTAAAAGATGCAACATAGATAGAGATATAAAGCATACCGCTACAAATAGAGCACCTAAAAATTTAAATAATTTATTTACGTGAAATAAATATCTTAACCCAAAATATCCCGCCAAGACAGACATTAAAACATTGATTGTCGAGATTGCACCCGCAATAAGCACACCACCCACATAACCTCTATCGGAAATACTTTGAAATATAAAGGCATTAGCTAACGCTTCAATCGTTAAAGCAAGATAAATAAGATACAAATGAACAGCCATACTTTCAGGGTAGCTAGCTATTCTATTTAATAATTTATTCTCCTTTCTAAAAAAATTTAAATCCCACTCACATTCAAATAATTTTTTATACAAACTTCTTTGTTTTTTATCGTAGTCATTAAATTTTTCGTCACAATCTCTACGAAATTTTGTAATTATATTTTTCAGACCATCTTCCGCTGTGTCTCGATCTTTTAACTTCGTCAATCTCTTATTAATAGCACTTATGCCGGTAAGATAGAAATCTCTCAGCTTTTGAACATAATCAGTTACGTCTGAAAGAAATTTTTTCTCTGGAGTTGTGAGCTCTTTATCATCAGTGACTGAGAGATAGCTCCTACCGAAAATACCTGCTTGTTTCGAAATTTCGTCGCTTAAATCCTCATCAAATTTATAAATATCAAACGATTCCCAATACCAACTACCGTCTTTTCGCTGTTTGGCTTTCCAAAATTCTGTACTCATAACAATCCCTTAATTCCAGCACGACATAGTGTTAATAAAAACAAAGTCTTGTAAGCTTACATTTGAAATAATACATAGAGAAGAGATATCTAAGTGTTTAAAGACTTAAAAAGAAAGAACATTCATATCAAAATGTTTTATAGAAATTAAGGCCTAGCTCACACCAAGCTAGAACTAAATCCAAATAAATAAATTAAGCATTGATAAATAAGATTTTTTCAAGTTTAAACAGTGCCTACTATTGTTTTCCTATCAACTCGAAAACCAAGAAATCTTCATAGAGGCACCTGTCAAAAAAAACATCTCAAATAAAAATTTAATATCAATAAGAAATAAAAGTACCCACCAGATATTCCCACATCCTCATTTATGATAAATTATACTGGTTTTAGAATTTCGACTGCCAACTACAGCGGCATGAATTTTCAAGATAGCTACATTATAAATGTTATCTTTAGACTTTTTTCCTTCCTAATAAGGACTACGACTTGGCTGAGGTGCTATATATTTTTGACTTTGTAAAAAATCATGTTTCTGAATACACAACTATTAAAATGTACGCATGGAGACCAAAAACCGTAACTGATTGATTCTGAAATATGAGTTCGTAAAAAATTAACAATTTCAGAATCTTAATATAACAGGAGGTTGATTAAGTCTTCTATGATTTAATTAGAGTAGAGAATATGAGAATTTATTTTCTAATTTTCAATGACTTGAAGTTCTTGAAATTGGCTACACATCAGTATATCGCTGAAAGCTCTAAGTTAGTTAGAATTTCCTAACTCAAAATATAGCATCTAAAGTAGCTTTTAACTTCCCAACCGATAACATCTTTCCGGTCTGCCAATGGTGCCGTAGGTGTGGTCTACGCGGAGTTCTTGGGTTTCTAGTAGGTATTCTAAGTATCGGCGTGCAGTCGATCGGCTGACGCCGACGACGTCGCCAACTTTTTGGGCGGTGTAGCTTTGGGTGGCGTCGGCCTGGAATACAGCGCGAATTTTTTGTAGGGTAAGCGGATCAACGCCTTTGGGGAGTCGTGCGGAGGTTTTTGCGGTACCGCTGGTGTTTTTTGCTTTTAAAAAGGTATCTACTACCGATTGCGTTAATTCAGAAACGCCGGATAATTGTTGTTGTCTGGCTTCAAAGTCTGCCAACGCTTGTTCGAGCCGTGGTATTAAAATGGGTTTGACTAAAAAATCACAAATCCCTAATTGCATGGCGCGCTCTAATACATGTACTTCGCGAGCTGCGGTTAATAGCATAATTTCGCTTTTGATACTTTGTGTGCGCAGTTCTGCCAATAAGTCTAAGCCATTGCCGTTGGGGAAATACACATCCAATAAAATTAAATCGGGTTGCACATTCGCAAGTAACGCCCTACCCGTTTGCATGTCGTGAGCCATTCCCATGATGCTGTAGCGACCACTGGATATTAAATAATGCGCTAAAAATTGCGCCACTTCGGGTTGGTCTTCAATAATTATGCAAGAGTAGTTCATGATAGTTCCGGTAATGCCTGTGACGCTTTGGGAATGTACAAGGTAAATCGCGCGCCGCCTAAATCTGAGTCAGCGATTTCTAGATTTCCGTTACAGGCATTTAAATAGGTTTTGACTAAATACATACCAACGCCATGTTGGGCGCCACTTTTTGAGCTAAAGGTGGGCACAAATATTTTTTCGATTTGATCGTTTTTAATTCCGTCACCGCTGTCTTCTACCTCAAACACAAGGTTCGAGCCAACTTCTTCTAAACTCAGTCTTACAGTACCTTCTGGATTTTCAGATCGTTGTACGGCTTCTATGGCGTTATCAATTAAATTACCCAACATGGATACCAAGCGTTCAAGTTTGTGTTTGTCGTCAATATTACTCAGTTCGCTTTCTGGGTTGATGTCTAAATTAATATTTAATTCGCGAGCTTTTAAATATTTACCAAACACTAAGGCTGCCAATACTGGTGGCTCAATATTTTGCAATAACGCGTGAATTTTATCTTGAAAACCACGGCTTTCATTGCCAATTAACTCTAGCGCTTTATCGTATTTTTCCATTTGAATCAACGCGCCTAGGGTATTGAGCTTATTCGAATAGTCGTGAGTTTGTACGCGTAACAATTCGACAAAGGCTTGTACTTTGGCCAATTGTTGGCTTAGATGTTCAATTTCATCCGCGGGTCGCATACTAATTAAAATACCATCGGTTTGGCCTTGTACCTGCAAAGGCAAGCGCGAAAGGACAATCCATTGATTGTTGGCGAACAATTCAAAACCAATAATTAATCGGCTGGTGTCGGTTAATAAAAATTCTGCGTGTTGCGGCAACAAATCTTTTAAATGCGTAAATTCTAGATTAGGTGAGCCGCATAGTATTTCTCGGCCACGCTGGTTTATTTTGCGTACCGTGCCGTCAATGTCTAAGGCTAATATACCGGTACGAACCGTATTTAACATGGCTTCTTGTTCAGCGTATAAGCGGCCTATTTCATCAGGCTGTAAGCCAAATAATTTGCGTCGCACCCGCATGGCGATCCATTGCGCGGCAAAAACCGCCAACAATAAAATAAAGAAACCGGTAGCAAAAATGAGTATTTTTTCGCGACCGGCAGCGAGCTCGACGGATTCTTGTAATACACCAACGGAGACTAAGCCAATAACCTCGTTATTGGCACTGTAGATAGGCACCTTGCCGCGAATCGAAGGCCCTAAAGAACCAACAGCTTTAGAAATATAAGATTCACCCTGCAAGGCACGCAAACTATCGCCACCTTGCATTTGTAAACCGATACGCGTTCGGTCTGGATGATAAATTCGAATGCGGTTGGTATCGCCAATAACAATAAAGCTTAAATCGGCATCGGTTTGTAGTGTATCCAAACGTTCAATTAATTGTGGTGAGAACTCGCCAACTTCCATGGCAGAAACGACGCTAGGCTCAGAAGCAACCGCTTGAGCAATGGCTAATGCTTGGCGACCAGTACGCTGTTCTATTACAGTCGAAACCAAATGCTGGCTGGTGTAGGCGAACATAATCAACTGAAATAAACAAATGGTTGAAATACAAATCAACAACCAAATTTCTAAGCGTCTGAATAATTTCATAGTAGGAATATAAATTCTAAAAAAAGGGGCTAAAAATAACCCCACAATAGGCATGTACCATAGGCCTAGACAATTGTTGGAGACAAAAAATAAATGAAAACGATCATTAAAACTGAATTATTAAAAACTTAGAAACTTTTGATGAGTTTTTACTGGTTTATTATTATTCTTAAAATTCTCTGGTCAATCGTTAGATAATTTAACCGGAAGATCTTTATAGACCGACTTTTGGATTAACAACCATTTTTTGATTAACAGCCTTTTAAATAACCATCTTTAGAACAACAACTTGTTCATTAAAATCAGCAAGAGTAACCATTATTATTAGACGATTATACAACAGACGCAGCTGATAATTCTGTGAATTCCATTTCTAGAGAAATAAAATACTTGAGGAACCTGGGGGTTAATCAGAGTTCCCTTAATTATTTGTTAGAGCCAGTTGATTTTCAAATTCGGTTGAAATTGATTATTCAACTGACTTTTACCTTTAAGTAATTTTAGTATGCGTTATTTTAATACAGCTACGTGTGCTTCCATTTCTACGCTGATTTTTTTACGCATGTCCATTAATGAAATTGCCGAATCGCGTAAGAAAATATCGTCTTCCGTTTGTGGAATCCACTCAGGTACCGGTGTTGGATCGCCATTTTTATCAACGGCTACCATAATCACAATACAATGCGTGGTTAGGCTTTTTTTATCGGTAGTTGGATCACCCGCGCTTACCGCTAATGCAATGTGCATAGAGGTTCTACCGGTGTAAATCACTTTTGCGTCTACCTCCACAAGGCTGCCCACCATAATAGGACGCACAAAGCGAATACCACCAGCGTATACGGTAATGCAATAACGACCGCTCCAACCAGCAGCACAAGCATAGGCCGCAAGGTCGATCCATTTCATCACTGCACCACCGTGCACTTTTCCGCCAAAATTCACATCCGTCGGTTCGGCCAAAAAACGTAGGGTGACTTGTCTTTCTTTTCCTGCCATAGCTACTTCTCCAATTGAACACGCAGTCATGAAAACTTATACGACAAATCCTACAATCGTTGTACCAAAATTGAATAGCCAAACGAATATTTTCAGAATTTTGTTAAAAACCTGTCTAAACATACTACTTAAAAGCACTCTAGCTTTCGGTAATTTGTACTTTTTCCGCTTCTTTTGTCATTTTGCGACGTAGAATTGGCCCAAGAATATAAGGCGTAATTAAACCAACCACGGCCAGTGTCCAAATTCCAACCGCAAGACTGCTCGACCAAAGCACACTCCAATCACCGTTAGACAGTGTTAGCGCATGGCGAAGGCTTTTTTCCATTTCGGGTCCCAGAAGCATTCCTAGAATAATGGGTACTAATGGGATCTCTAGCTTGCGCAAAATGTAACCTAAAACACCAAATCCAATCATAAAGAATAGATCTACAGCGCTGTTACTGATTGCGTAAATCCCTACCGATGCAATAAGAGTCACAATCGGCATTAAATATTTTGGTGGTACGCTCAACAACTTAACAAACACACCCACCATTGGAATGTTCATTAATAATAAAATTAAGTTACCAACGAATAATGCAGCGATAACACCCCACACCAGATCGGCATTTTGGGTAAACAACATTGGGCCGGGTTGTATGTTCAATGAAACTAACATGGCTAACAAAACCGCAGTGGTACCACTACCCGGCACACCCAAGGTCAACATAGGCACCAAGGCACCGTTGGCAGCTGCGTTATTACCCGCTTCTGGTGCAGCAATACCGCGTGGGTCGCCCTCACCAAAATGACCTTTGTCACCAATAATTCGCTTTTCTAGAGTGTAGCTGATAAAGCTGCCCAAAGACGCACCAGCACCCGGCAATACACCAGCAATAAATCCCAGTACCGAACCACGAATACTGGTGGGCAATATGCCAATAATATCGGCAGCGGTTAATTTAAGCTTATTAAGAACAACTCGTTTTAAACCTTCACTGGAGTGTTTCTCGATAAACACCAGCAGTTCACTAATAGCGAATAAACCAACAATAGCGATAATAAAATCGATTCCTTCGTACAATTCTAAAATATCGTAGGTATAACGTTGGTTACCCGTACTTAAATCGATACCAACAGTGGCGATCATTAAACCAATGCACGCTGCAATAACGGTTTTGAATTGGTTTTTACCGGTAATACCGCCCAAGGTTGCAAAGGCAAGAGTAAATAACGCGAAATATTCCGCTGGCCCAAATTTAAGTGCAAAGCGTGCTAACCACGGTGCTAAAATTACCAAACCTATGGTGGCCAAAAAACTGCCTATAAAAGAAGCAATGGCTGAAATTGCTAGAGATTCTGCTGCCTTACCTTTAAGCGCTAAAGGATGCCCATCTAAGCAGGTCATCATGGCCGGTTCGTCACCGGGAATATTTAATAAAATACTGGAGATGCGACCACCGTACATTGCACCGGCATAAACAGAGGTTAATAAAATTAACGAAGCCTCTGCCGAAAGCCCCATACCAAAGGCCAAGGGAATTAATATCGCTACACCGTTAGCAGGGCCAAGGCCCGGTAGTGCTCCTACCAGTGTGCCCAACAGCGCACCGAGTGCGGCAAACATGAGGTTTTCAAACGTTAAGGCAACGGCAAAACCTTGAAGTAAAAAATCGAGTGTTTCCATAATCAGCCAAACTCCAAAATTCCTGCAGGCAGATGTAAGTCCAGCACAAAGTTAAACAGTAAAAACACCGATAACGCGCAACAAACACCGGTTGTTAAAGCAGGCACGGGTTTAGAACCCATTCGCCAGCACAAAAAACTCACCACAAATATTGTTGCTGGAATAAAACCAACCGGTTCAAGCAACGCGGTAAATATTGCTAAGGCAATAATTACGAACAGCAATTGCAACAACATTGCAACACCCGGCCAGTCGCTATCGGCATCGGGTTTTATTAATAAATAAATACTGCTAATGCCGAGAATAATCGATAACATAATTGGAAAGGTTTCCGGGCCAACGGTTTCGGCACCGCCAAAAGGCTCGGGAAAATGTACGGCTTCCCAGCCGTACACAAATGCAATAATCAATAAGACTACGCCAAGAATGCGATCGCCCTTCATCGAATTAATCCTACTTCGGTTGAAATCGCGCGAATTTCTTGTACTTGTTCACCAACAAAGGTTTTAAATTCTTCGCCGGTTTTATGAAACGGCATTAATCCGCTTTTGCGCATAACTTCTCGCCATTGTTCACTGGCGTATACCTGATCAAGACTGGTTACCCACCATTGATAAGCCTCATCAGAAATATCTTTAGGTACATAAAAACCACGCCAATTAGGTGCAACCGCAGCAATATTTTGTTCTTTTGCCGTTGGTAGATGATCTAAAGGCGCAGGCAGACGTTCGTCCGATAACACGGCTAACACTTTTAAATCACCGGATTCCAAAAAGCCGATTACTTCGGAAACATCACCGGTAAACGCTGAGATATGACCGCCAACCACTTGCGTTAACGCCTCAGCACCGCCGGCAAATGCCAAATAAGAAATGTGTTTTAAATCGGTAACACCGCCAGATTTTGCCGCCATCAATACTTTTAAATGATCCCAACCGCCAGCAGCACTACCACCCGCAAATTTTACAGAATTAGCGTCGGCTTTCATGGCAGCAATTAAATCTTCAAGCGTATTAAACGGCGAATTTTTACCCACCGCAATGACACCAAAATCGGCACCAACGGCACCGGCCCAACGCACACGTTCTGGGTCCATACCGGCAAATTGACGTTGCGCTAAACGTGTAACCGTTGCCGTACTGGATGCCACCATTAAGGCATCGTCTTTTTTACGCTTACCAACCACATGGGCAAAAGCAACACCGCCCCCAGCACCTGGCATGTTGTTAGTTTGTACGGCACCGTCAATTAATTTTAAATCGGTAATTACTTTGCCAATGGTACGACAGGTAAAATCCCAACCACCACCGGGCGCCGCCGGTGCGATACAATCCACCGAACGACTTTGTTCAAAAGCAAAAACTGATTGCGAACACAAACCGGAAATAACCGCTGCAAGTAATGCGCGTTTAAGAGTGAATTTCTTCATCATTTATTATCCTTATATTTCTTATTAGCCAGCTTTAATGGCTAATAGCTGCGATAAACCTATGCAGTTCAAAAACTGCAATCAGCGGGACGATGCCTGATTTAATTAAAGGATGTAAAAACGATTAACAGGCACCCAGGACTCTTTAAAAGAAAGCATTGGAAATTGTATTTTCAATTTCTGTTTTCTGATTAACTCAAATTTGAGTTAATCAAAAGTCGCCAAGGTTTAAAATTCGTAATGAATGCGAGCGGTAATTGCATCGCCTTCGTCTTCACTACCCACTAACGCTGAAGCTCCCGGCCCGGAGACTTCACTGTGAACGTAGTTCAGCATGAATCGAACATCAGAATTAAGATAATAAGAAGCACCTAGACTAAAGGTACCTAGCTCGGTACCTTGGGTATCGCTGCTGGCATCAAACGAAGTGAATCGAGCGGCAACTTCCCAAGCTTTGCTTACACCCTTGGGTGAACCCCATTTAGCACTGCCTTTTGAAAACCTACGGGATTCGCCCGTTAAAAAATAGCTGGCTTGAACGTAATAACCTTCGTAGGTTTCACCATCTAAGGGTGAACTAGAATCTAAGGTTTCGATTTCACGCTCGCCGTATTCGGCTTGAATTAATAACGCGTCACGTTGCCAGCCAAATTCAACGCCGTACTGATTAATTTGATCTACAGCGACGGTTTCACCACCGGCGGAGTAATTTAATAAACGCACTTCGGTTTCACGAACTTCACCACGGGCAAAGGACGAACCTAAGATATCGCCATCCATTTGTCGAAGAGAGTGCCAGCCACCCAAATGCAAAACGTGGCCATCGCCGTATACATTCGACCACGTCAAACGTGAGCTAATTGCTAAGCTTAAATCGCTGGTTTCATCTTTACCGTCTGAGCCGAAGGCGTCGTTTTTATAAACACCTACCGCGTAACGCAGGCCAGAATCAAAATTTTGATAGGCAGAAACGCCGTAACGGAAATACGGAGACAGGGTATTTGCGTAGGCAGAGCGTTCAATTAATGCAAGGTCTTTACTGCTGGTTAGTGCGTCTAAAGAAATGTCTTCACGGATTCGACCAAATTTAATTTTTGGCCCATTTTCGAATCCGTTGTAGCGAAAACGCATTAATAGAATTTCGGCGTCACCCTCAGAAAAATCCATGATTAAGGTGAAATCTAAATCGTCACGCTCGCCTTCGGCAGACAAACGCACACGACGAGGAAAAATATCCGAACCGTATTCACCGTCGTTAATAGCATTGTAAGCGCCATCAAAACGGTTGTAATCGAGCTGTAATCGACCACCAATGGTGAGCAGTTCTTGTTCTTTTTTCTTAGTTTCTTTTTGTGCAGACAACTCTTTTTCGAGCTGCTCGATTCTTGCCTCTAAATTTGAAAGATCAACTTGCGCAAAAGAAGTCATAGAAGCGGAAGATGCTAGCAACATCCCCAAACAGGTATGAAATGTTTTCATCGGATAACTCTCGGTTTTATGTTTATTCTTATCGTGAGAGCAAGAGTACAAATGATCGAAATTGAATACTATTTTGTGGCTCTAATGTGCATTTAAGCCCTTTTGGTAATTTTGTCTATACTGTTCATGAACAATATGAGCAAAACTCCAAGTCTGGCGCTAAAACCTTGGGATCAATAGCAACAAAAAAAGTTTCTGAATTATCAAACAAACCTCAGCGTTATTCTTAACAAAGGAAAGATACTTTAGGAACCTCTGATTAACTCATCCATGATTTAATCAGAGTACAGAAATTGAAAATGCGATTTCCAATTTCTTCACAATTTCAATCACTTACCGTTCTTGAAATTGGCGACACATCCTTGTATCGCGAGAAACTATAGGTCAAACAGAGTTTCCTTTATGGCAAATAAACCTTCGGCTATCCATCGCCGATTATTTTTACAAGGCGGCCTTTGTTTTTATTGCAACAAACCCTTAAAAATTGAAGATGCCACTCAAGATCACGTAATCCCCAAATCAAAAGGCGGTGAAGACGGCGATGGAAATATCGTCATTTGTTGCCGAATCATTAATCAATACTTTGGCGATAAATCGCCAAAAGAAAAATTAGAGCTAGTGATCAGATATCGAAACAATTTTAAGTGCCCGCGAGAATAACAGAGCAACAAGCCTTGAGGCTTAGCAATACAATGAAAGCACTTTCAATCTGGCTCAAACTGCCAAAACGATTAAACGTCTCAATGATGTAAATCGTTGAATTCTTAATCGCCCTCTTATGTGATCCCAAAACACGCCGCTTCTGTTAAAATGGCTGATTTGGACAAGCAGACCTCGGCCAGACATGACAACAGAATTCGTTTTCCCTGATCAATATGAGTCATTACTCAATACCAAAATTCAAACAACTCAAGCGTTGTTTACCGATTTTGACATGCCTGAGCCGCAGATATTTGAGTCTGAAAAAAGTCATTACCGCATGCGTTGTGAGTTCAAAATTTGGCACGAAAGCGACCAAAGTTATTACGCCATGCACAAGCCCGGCGAAAAGAATTCTGCCTTCACGATAGACAATTTTCCGGTTGCGAGCGCTTTGATCAACAAAGCGATGCCGCTTTTATTAGCCGAAATTAATAATAACGATATGCTGCGCAGAAGGCTCTTTCAGGTGGAGTTTTTATCAACGCAAATCGATGAGTTGTTGATTACATTAATTTACCACAAGCGTTTAGAGAGCGACTGGCAGCAAGAGGCACTTGCTCTGCGCGAACGCTTACGTGGGCTTGTCACCGAAAAACTGGATTTTATTGGTCGCAGCCGTGGCCAAAAATTAAATTTAGATCGCGATTTTGTCTACGAACAATTAACCGTCAACGATAAATCCTATCGCTATCAACAACTAGAAGGTGGTTTTACGCAACCCAACGCCAAAATTTGCGAAAAAATGCTCGCCTGGGCGGTAAAAACCAGTGCGAATTTTACGGGTAATAGCGATTTATTAGAGCTTTATTGCGGTAACGGTAATTTCACCCTGCCCTTGGCGCAAAACTTTAACAAGGTTTTGGCTACCGAAATTGCCAAAACTTCCGTTGCGGCAGCCCATCACAATATTGAGATCAATAAAGTTAACAACATTACCATTGCCAGATTATCGGCGGAAGAATTAGTGCAAGCGTTATCGGGCGAGAGAGAATTTAGACGCTTAAGAGAAATTGATTTAAACGAGTATAATTTTGGCTGTATTTTTGTTGATCCACCGCGTGCAGGATTGGATTCAGCCACCGAGCAATTTTGCAGTCAGTTCGAACATATTTTGTATATTTCATGTAACCCAGAAACACTGAGCGAAAATTTAAAAACGCTCACGCAAACTCATAATATTGAAAAGTTTGCGCTGTTCGATCAATTCCCTTACACCGATCATATTGAGTCGGGCGTTTATCTAAAACGGAAAGAAAACTCTAATTAATCAGAATAAACAAAAAAACCTCTGATTAACCTAGAGGAAACTCTGATTAACCTAAAGTTCCTCGCGACACAAGGATGTGTCGCCAATTTCAAGAACGGTAAGTGATTGAAATTGTGAAGAAATTGGAAATCGCATTTTCAATTTCTGTCCTCTGATTAAATCATGGATAAGTTAATCAGAGGTTCCTAGAAGTTTTTACCCATAATTTTTTCGGCGGCGTCGCGCACAAAATCGCCAAACTCTTTTTCGTGGGCCAAACGTTGTTTTTCGTATTCACGCTTTTTGGTTTTTTCGAGTTCTTTCCATTCTTCTAAAATGGGGATGTGTTCGGTTTTTTCTGCCAATAAAAAGAAGGCTTTAAACTCGGTTTTGTCTTCTTCCGAAACACCCAGGCCATTCATCATGGCCCGAATTCTAAGAGCAGCCTCGGTTAGAGTGAGTTGATCGGCGAGCAAACCTTGAGCAATGCGCTGAATAGAATTGTTCATGCGTTTACGCTGATCTTCGTAGGTTTTTTGCTGTTCGGCCTCAACCTGAGCGAGGTATTCTTTTTGTTTCTTTAGCTGCCACAGGTAATAACCGGCAACACCCGCCAAAACCGCGATAATGACAATGCCCAAAATCAGCAAATACAACATAAACAACTAACCTTATTACTCAAATATTCAACGAAAAACCAAAAGCCGCTGTGTTTGGCGAGATTTTCGTCACAGTGAATAGACCCACAAAGCATAACACAGCGCATGGATGAATAGCTCAGTTGCAAGGCTTTTGTTAAGATTCCCAAGCGTTGTAACAGCGTGAAAAACTGGTGCTTTAAGCATCGAATTGGTCAACGCACAATCTTCAGCATCTGACAGGATTATCCCATGAGTGGCGAGTTCCACAGCAATGATGAAATTTCCGACAAGGTCAAAGTACTTTGTGGCCACGGTTACGAATATTTCGACCAAGGCGATTTCGACAATGCGTTACGTCTGTTCTATCAGGCGTGGATCACTCTGCCGAGCCCACAAACCGATCGCGTCGAATCCGGTTGGGTGCTAACGGCAATTGGTGATGCCTACTTTAAATCTGGCAAGCATGAACAAGCCATCAACGCCCTAGAATCGGCATTACATTGCCGCGGCATTGACGACAATCCGTTTATCTACCTGCGCTTGGGCCAATCGTTATTGGATACCGAACAACTAAGCAAAGCCCGTAAACTGCTGCTTAAAGCCTATCAACACGGCGGTACCAAGCTGTTTGAGAAGGAGCCCAGCAGATACCTCGCATCGATTCGGGATTTGATTGGATAGCCAAGTAGCGAACGTCTATGGAAACTCCGTTTGAATTTGATGCCTCTTGCAAAAAGCTATCCCCTGAGGGAAAAGCTCCAGCACCGGCGCGCTCTCCCACGGTGTTGGTATTTGACTCCGGCGTAGGTGGTTTAAGCATCGCACAGGCTTTGGTGGAGCATTTACCCTACGTTGATATTGTCTACGCCGCAGATAATCAGGAATTCCCCTACGGAACCAAAACCGAAAGCGAATTAGTACAGCGCATTGACTATATTTTGCACGCCTTTCAAAAAGCTTGTTCGGCGGATCTGATTGTGGTTGCTTGCAATACCGCCAGCACCATTGCGCTGCCGAGCGTGCGTCAACGTTTTCATCAACCCATTGTTGGTGTTGTTCCCGCCATCAAACCGGCAGCGAGCTTAAGTCACAGCAAAACCATTGGCCTTTTAGCAACACCGGGCACCATCAGCCGCGACTATACCGACGCATTGATTCAGGAATTCGCCCACGACTGCACGGTAATCAAGTGCGGCAGCCGAGGTTTGGTAGAGTTCGCCGAGCAAAAAATACAGGGGCTTTTGGCCTCTACCAATGACGACGGCTCAACAACGATGAGCCAATTGCCAACGCATCTGATTGACGAGTTGCAACCCTTAATTACCGCGCAAAATACAGGGATGGATACCGTGGTTCTGGCATGTACACACTTCCCGCTGGTGAAAGCCGAACTGCAAATACTATTGCCCGAGGTTAAACACTGGGTAGATTCATCCAAGGCCATTGCAAGACGTGTTGAGTATTTACTGCATCACGAATTTAACCTGCAAGCGCCTACAGAATTACAAACCAAACCCAATTATCGAAGCCTATTTAGTGCTCAACCGCAGAATTTACCCAGCTTATTGAATTACCTTAGCGATTGGTTTGGCGAGAGCTGGTCTGTTGTTAATCAATAACCGTCCTGATGATACCGCGGTTAACAAAACACCTAAAACTCATTGATGAGTTTTCCATTATTCAAACATTTTAACGGAATATTTCACTCATTTTTAACCTGCGACGGAATCCATTTTGGCGAATCTTTTTAAGATACAACCTTATTTAAAAGCAATTGTAAACGCAGAAGTATTTATTACCGTAAACGCTCGTATCAGCGAAGCTATGCGCCAAGCCTATGCAGATGAACTTCGCCAAAACGGCCAAAAAGTTGCCATCAGCGCGACTATTTTTAGCTTGCCGCAGTGGATCAATCGTACTCATTCACAATTGCAAATGCTGGACGACAATTTCTCCACAAAGATTGTGATCTCAAAACTGCAACGCGAACTCTTGTGGCGAAAAATTATTGCTAAGCACATTGATACCATGCCAATGGCAAAGCCGGAACACTTAAGTTCTCAGGCAGATTCTGCCTACCGCAGCCTTAAATTGTGGGAAATTGACGACGAAAAATTACCAGAGTTTAATCGCAACGCTCAGCAGTTTCCGTTTTGGACTTGGTTTAACGAGTTTGAAAAAACGCTTGAAGAAAACAATTGGTTAAGCGCCGAAAACCTGCAAGAGCACATTCGTCGCGCCTTTAAAGACGGTTTAATTAAATCATCGGCAAAAATACATTTAATTGGTTTTGATGATATCGCACCCTTAACGCTAAGCATGTTGCAATCCGCCTGTGCAGAGCTTATTGATCATCAACCCACGAACAATACTACCGGGATAATTAATCGCCACGAATTTAACAGCCGCGAAGACGAAATTATTGCTGCGGCGCTTTGGGCAAAAAACCTTCTAGAAAATAATCTTGATACTAAAATTGGCATAATTTCACCAAAGCTTGGGCAAACCAAAACTCAGGTAGAACGTATTTTTACCGAAGTATTTGAAAGCCACGCATTTAACATTACCGAACCCCGCTACGCTCTACCCTTTAACTTTTCAGCGGGAACACCATTAGGCTCGACTCCGGCAATTTACGACGCTCTGCGATTGCTGCGTTTGAATATCGGCAAACAACCCGCCGCCGATATGTTAAATCTTTTAAATTCACCTTTTTGGCAAATAAACAAATTTCCGGGGCTCGCTTTAGTAACTCAAGAAAAAATTCATAAAGCCTGTGTAACAGAATTATCGGCCAACGATGTACGTTATTATTTTTCAGACGATACGCACTCAATTACGCAATTATTAATCGATGCCGATCAATTATTTAGGCGCGCCGACAATAAACTCACCGCCAAACGCTGGGTTGAATTTATTGTTGAACAACTGAGTTTATTAGGCTGGCCGGGTGAACGTCGTTTAGATTCCATGGAATATCAACAGGTCGATCAATTTCAGGAAGTTCTGCAATCGTGTCGTCAGTGGGATTTGCTCGAAGAAACCTTTACCTTCTCGCAATTTTTAACGCAATTATCGCAGCTGTTATTAACCACGCCCTTCCAAGCTCAAGGCAAAGATACACCCATTCAAATTTTGGGTGCCCTAGAAGCCGCCGGACTCAACTTTGATTATTGCTGGGTATTATCACTGGATGATCAAACCTGGCCCGCAGCGCCCAACCCCAATCCGCTGCTACCGATGGATCTACAACGGCAGTATCAACTGCCGAACGCTACCGCTGAACGGGAACACGCATACGCAAAATCATTAACCCATCGGTATTTAGCCTGTGCCAACTCGGTTGTCATCAGCTCTGCCCAGTGGGATGGTGACTGCGAATTAAATCCGAGCGGATTAATTGTAGAAACCACCGCCTCGGAATTCTCATTACCTACTCACAATGAAAAGCCAGAACAATTAGCAGATATGCAATCGTTGGATTTATTTGCCGATCACTCAGAAAACAGCCAAGAAAAAACGCTTATAACGCCGTTTAAATCGGCAATGATGCAATTATTTGATCAACGCTCTTTTCAATGGATTAATTGCGAAGACCCTCAACCCTTGGATATTTCTGAACCCCATCGCGCCAGTACATCACTGCTGCAATGGCAAGCCATTCAACCGTTTAATGCTTTTGCAAGATTTCGTTTAGGTCTTAATCCTATTAACGATGCCGAAACACATTTAAGCCCTGCGGTGCGCGGGCAAATTACTCACGATGCCTTGGCGTTAATTTGGGAAACGCTCGAAAATAAAGAAACCCTAGCAACTTATCATGATGACAAGCTCATTGCTTTAATTTCGCAAAACGTTGAAAAAGCCATAGATCAGCAAAAAAATCACCTTGGATTTTTAAGCACCGAATTTCGTAAATTAGAAAAACAACGCCAAAGCCAATTAATTTATCACTGGCTGCAACTGGAATTATCGCGACCGGACTTTTCGGTAATTGGTTGTGAGGTAAAAGTAAAAACGGTTTTCAATCATCTTGAGTTTAATTTACGAATCGACCGCATCGATACCATCGGCGAAAAGATTTTATTAATCGACTATAAATCGGGAAGCTTGCCGAGTACCAACACTTGGTTGCAACCACGCCCCAGCCAACCACAAATGCCGTTGTATTTTTTATTGCACCAACCACAAGCCTCTGCCATTGCGTTTGCGGCAGTGAATGCAAAAAATCTTGAATTTAAAGGTATTGCCGCCGAAGGCATTCACATTCAAGGTGTGCAAATTGCCGACGGTGATAAAATACCCGATATAGAAGCCTTAACCAGCCTGTGGCAAACGGAGTTGGGATTACTGTGTGACGAATTTACCGCCGGAATTTATCACAATCATTTTTACGAGAATAAACTCAGCCAATACCAAGACGATTATTTGAGTTTTAATCGTTGCGGCGAAAAAGAATCGCTGCTCGGTTTATGGCAGACAAGCCCAAGCTGGGTATCTAAGGGAGAAAATCCATGAGTGTTGTAAAAACTCCTGAAGATGCACAGGTACGTAATGCCTGCTTGGATATCAGCCAATCGTTTGTGGTTACCGCGCCCGCAGGCTCGGGTAAAACCAGTCTACTCACGCAACGTGCACTTGCCTTGCTGGCGGTGGCCAAAACACCCGAAGAAGTTTTGTGCATTACCTTTACCCGTAAAGCCGCCGCCGAAATGCGTGCCCGAATTTTAGGTGCCCTGCACGAATGCCATCGACTTAACGAGGATACCCCCAGTTACCAAGCGCAAACCTGGCGTTTAGCGCAAGCCGTTATTGAGCAAGATAAAAAGCACCATTGGCAATTACTTGAAAACCCCGGTCGCTTAAAAATCACCACCATTGATGGATTTTGCCGATCAATCACCCAGCAATTGCCGTTAGAAGCTCGATTGGGTGCAGAATTAAATACCGTTGAATATCCCGAGACTGTGTATCGCGAGGCGGCTCAAGAAGCATTATTGTGGCTTGAGCGCAGCAATTCGCCATACCAACAACCGTTATCGGAATTAATTAACAGTCTTGATGGCGACACCCTAAAGCTTGAAAACCTACTCTGCCAATTATTGAGTAAACGTGATCAATGGCTGAATTTATTGCTGCACGCACGTAATCAACGCGAAGCCTTAGAAGACAATACCCGCACCTTAGTTCGCGATCAGTTGGCGATAACCCAAGAAAAACTTTGGCAACACGGTAGCGATTTAGCCGTGATTGCCGATTTTTGCGGCAGCCAATTAATTGCCAGTAACAGCGATTCGGTGATTACCGAACTCGCCGGTTGCGTTGATCTGCCTGAAGCAGACGAAGATCATCTACTGCAATGGCGAGCCATCACAGAACTGTTACTAACGCAAAAAGGTGAATGGCGAAAACGTTTTGATAAAAACATGGGCTTGCCTGCGGGCAAGGATCCGATCAATGTTGAGCGCAAAGCCGGATTAAAAGCCATCATTGATGAACTGCAACAAATACCGGAATTAACCGAACTGTTACAGCGCGTACGCAACTTACCGAGTGCCGAATTCAGCCAACGACAGTGGCAATTTTTGGATAACCTAACGCAGGTTTTACCCTTGGTTGTGGGTCATTTAAAAATTTTGTTTGGCCAACAAGGTGCCGTGGATTTTGTTGAAGTGGCCCAAGCGTCTCTGGATGCGTTAAGCCCAGACAGCGACGGCACCTACAGTGATACTCTGCTTAAACTGGATTATCGCCTGCAACACATTTTGGTGGACGAGTTTCAAGATACCTCGCATGTACAATGGCAATTGTTAAAGCAACTGACTAACGAGTGGCAAAACGGCGACGGCAAAACCTTATTTTTTGTCGGCGACGGTATGCAGTCGTGTTATGGATTTCGCGGCGCCGATGTAAGCTTATTTTTGGAAGCGCGCAGACACGGTCTCGCTCATCTGCCACTGTCGGCCCAAGCGCTAACCACCAACTTTCGCAGCTGTGCCGAAATCGTCGGTTGGGTAAATGAAACCTTTACGCGCGCGTTTCCAGCACAAGATGACATCAGCCGAGGCGCGGTAAGTTACAACCAAGCAACTGCGTTTTATGAACTCACCTTAGATTCCGTTGCGCGAGTTTATCAAGCCGTGCACTGCTACGCCCACGCCATTGATTCGGAAGAAACCAACAATCAGTTACCGCAAGCCAAAACCGTGGTTGATTTGGTCAGCCAACTGAAAAAAGAAAAACCCGATGACAGCATCGCAATCTTGGTACGCAGCCGCTCGCACTTGGCGGAAATTCAGCGTCACCTGTTAAAAGCGGGATTTAAAGGCCAAGCCACCGAAATTGAAGCGTTAAAACAACGTATGGTGGTGACCGATCTAATCAGTCTCACTCGCGCACTCTTGATACCCGACGACAATTTAGCGTGGTTTTCACTCTTAAGAGCACCTTGGTGCGCACTGTCACCACAAGACCTGCTGAGTATTCGCGCCAGTATAGAAGAGCACGCGTTGACCTCAGTACTGAGTTTATTGCTCGATGAACAGCGAATAGAATCCATTGCGTTGGAAGAATCCTCAAAAGCGAAACTAAGCCTTATCGCCAAGGTAATTCGCAATCGGTGGCAGTTGCGCCGACGCAGCACCTTAAGGCACTGGGTAGAATCGACTTGGATCGCGCTTGGTGGCGGCGAAAACTGCATTGAAGCCAGCGACCTAGATAACGCCGAAACCTATTGGCAGCTGCTGGAAAAATTTGATCAAGGCGGATTAATCAGCGATTGGCAAGGCTTTGAGCTGGGTATTGAGCATCTTTACGCCAATACTGCGAAAGACGCCGATCCTAACTTACAAATCATGACGATTCATAAATCTAAGGGTTTGGAGTTTGATCACGTGATCATTCCATCACTGGACAAAACGCCAAAATCCGACGACAAGGAGTTACTGCTGTGGAGCAACTCCGTCAGTATCGATGGTGATGAGCTGTTATTGATGGCGCCACTACCCGAGGTTGGCCTAAGCGGTTTTGATTCGCCAACCGACGAAAGTAACGACAGCGGCGCTAACACGCTGTACGATTATTTACGATCAGAGGCCAAAGCCAAGAATTATTTTGAGTCGGTGCGTTTGCTGTACGTGGGTTGTACTCGGGCAATAAAAAGCTTACATCTATTAGCCAATATTAAACTCACCGAAGCCGGTGAAATGAAATCTCCCGGCGCAAGCAGTGTATTGGCGGCCATTTGGCCGGTGTTCTCCAAACAATGTCAGCTCATTGCTCCAAGTCTGGTTGAATCGTCAAATCAACCTACCGAGCAGGTTCAAGACAGCATTCAGTGGCATAAGATTTTACGCTCCACAAGAACCGAACCCTTCTTGTTTGCCAAAAACAATCTACTCAAGGCTTCTCGTGG
The DNA here is from genome assembly GCF_054658275.1 of Sessilibacter sp. MAH3. NCBI lineage: Bacteria > Pseudomonadati > Pseudomonadota > Gammaproteobacteria > Cellvibrionales > Cellvibrionaceae > Sessilibacter > Sessilibacter sp. MAH3. Next base: position 119,377 of record NZ_BAAGIE010000013.1, read on the forward strand.
TCATGAATATTCTGACGAAATCAACCTGCCGGAACCGCTCAATTTTGATATCACCGCGCAACAGGCATTCGGTACAGTAGCGCACAAAATGCTGGAGATGTTCGCCAACACGGGAATTACACATTGGTCTATCGAAAAACTCGAACAGAAACGTGAGTTTATTAAACGCGAATTCATGCAATCGGCCATTTATGGCATTGAAGCGAACCTACTCACCGCGCGCGTTGTTGCATTGTGTGAAAAAGTCTTAAACTCAAAAATTGGCGTGTGGATTTTGAGCGACCACAAAAATGCCGCCAGTGAGTTTTCTTTAATGGATTGCGACAGTAATCGTAGCTACGTTATCGATCGCACATTTATTGACGAGCACGACGAACATGGCGAAGTTCGCTGGATTATTGATTACAAAACAGCCTCTGTCGCATCCGGTGCTAACATTGAAGAATTCATTGCTTATGAAGTGAATTTGTACGCCGAACAACTCAATCAATATAAACGATTGTTTAGCGCTATCGACTCAACACCGGTTAAGGTTGCACTTTATTTCCCAAGCCTAGATTTACTGCAAGAAATCTCCGAATAAGTGAAAGAATAATGCGATAAATTAAGTCTCTGGGGTTAAATTTTGTCGCCTGAATAGATTACAATCGAGACATGCTTTGAAAGATGAATATTTAAACAAGATCGTACGGTTACACTTGGAAGTGAGTACACCTTGATATCGTTAAAATAAACACCACTAACTCAAAGCAAATGCTTTACCGATTTCATTGAATTACAGACAGGCGCGATTATGAGCCAAGAACAAGAAATAAACGATTTGAATGTGGTTTCCCAAGAAGTGCTAATTACCCCGCAGGAAATCAAAGCTAAACTCCCATTGACCGACAAAGCAGCCGCAACTGTTGCTGCCGGACGTTTAGCCGTAAGAAACATACTTGACCGTAAAGACCCACGCATCATGATCGTTGTGGGCCCGTGCTCTATTCACGACGTTGACGCCGCAATGGACTATGCCCGTCGTTTAAAAGACTTGGCAGAGCAAGTAAAAGACACACTATTGATTGTCATGCGTGTGTATTTTGAAAAGCCACGTACCACCGTTGGCTGGAAAGGTTTAATTAACGACCCGTATCTGAACGATTCTTTTAAAATTGATGAAGGTTTGCACATTGGTCGCAAGCTTTTATTGGATATCGCCGAGCTTGGCCTACCAACCGCCACCGAAGCCCTTGATCCCATCTCGCCACAGTACATGCAAGATTTGATTAGCTGGTCGGCCATTGGTGCGCGTACGACCGAATCGCAAACTCACCGCGAAATGGCCAGTGGCCTTTCTTCGGCAGTGGGCTTTAAAAACGGTACCGACGGCAGCCTGACTGTTGCTATCAACGCACTGCAATCTACCGCTAATCCACACAGATTTTTGGGCATCGACAACGAAGGTAAGGTTGCCGTTATTCATACTCGTGGTAATGCCTATGGGCATGTTGTGTTGCGCGGCGGAAACGATAAGCCTAACTATGACTCGGTAAGCGTAAACATTTGTGAAAATGAACTAGAAGCCGCAGGTATTCAACCGAACATCATGATCGATTGTAGCCATGCTAACTCCAACAAAAACCACGAATTACAGCCGCTGGTTATTGAAAACGCGACCAATCAAATTGTTGAAGGCAACAAATCAATCATTGGTTTGATGATCGAAAGTAACATTGGCCCCGGCAGTCAAAAAATTCCTGAAGACTTATCGCAATTAACCTACGGCGTTTCTGTAACCGACAAGTGTATCGATTGGGATACCACTGTTACCTGCTTGACCGATATGGATAAGGCGCTAAAAGATATTTTGCCAACACGAAACAATTGATCATCAAGACGACATAATTGATTAGACATAATTGATTAATAGTGGCGGTGAGGCTTGCCGAGTCGTCAAAAATTCGTTTACTTCCTGCTAAAAAGCACGTGTTACACGTGCTTTTTTTGCATTCCGCTTTCTTAAATCCAAGCACAGCGCTATCGGCTGTATCATCAAAAAGCTCTCGCCCATTCAAAATCTATCCTGTTTTGCGTTACATCCGATATCCAGACATCAAATTGAACGCCTAATATAAGTAGTCAGACTGTTTAAAATTATTTTGAAGACAAAATTTATCGATCTTTAAATCGATTTCGTGTTTTGCTAATTCGCACAAAGAAAAGATTCTTACAGGAAGTTAAAACGTAAAAAATCCTCTACACTTTATATTGAATGTATATTACTGCGCCAATTAATTATCCACAGCCCAATTGGAAGCTTTCTATACACTCAGAAACAATATTGAAATAGTTAAAAGATGATATATATATTTTTAATATAACCTTTTACTATATTTACATCATAAAAAAGCCAAAACGTTTAAACAAAATCTCCATAGGTGTAAATTATTTTGAAAAACCGATCGGTTTTTTAGTTAGACCCTGCAAGTTTTGCAGAGCTTCACATATTCGCTATGGTTATTTCTTTGGCTTATTGATACAGTAATTAAGTAATAAGCAAGACATATTCGAATTTTAGAATGTTAACAACTTGATTTTTTAAATTTAAACCACAAACTTATTCACAAGTTATTCAACTAGGCATTTCTACATCATGATCGACTGGAGCAATCCGCTGTACAATCAAAGCAATCTGTCAGAAGGCTTTCTAAATCCATTAGAACCCGACGGAATTTGCCTTAGATATGCCAGAGAATTGGGTCGTGATTATGTTTTTATCGTTAGCGCGCAACAGATCGACAAGACCAAAGCACTCAGAGAGTTGGTTGTTTTTTTAAGCGACGATATTTTGCTTGAAGACTCCAACACCGAAATCATTTCAGTTCATTTCAATCCGCAAGGCAAACGTGTTTATCGTCGTTTTAGCATAGAGTGGACTCCCGCAGGCCCAACGCTCAGCCGACCCAAATCACGCGCAGGCGCATCGCACATCGAATATTTGGAAGCATTGTTTTTTAGAAGCATCAATGCGGAAGATTTTGGTGACGACGAAGACGAATAGATCGTAAAACTATCGTTAACACCAACATCATATCAGCCCAAAAAAGCACTCTCACATTTGCACGTATAAATACGCAAAACGTTAGCCTAGTGATTTCTGCCGTGAAGAAAAGCACACAATGATATTGATTATCGCTTGTGTGCTGGAATGCGGGAGCAATTAATAGAAGGCGTTAGTGGTGTCGGTGTGATCCGTCATATCTTTAACACCGGCAAGTTCGGGGATGCTTTCCATTAACGTTTTTTCAACGCCATTTTTCAGTGTTAAATCGACCGCGCTACAACCTTGGCAACCACCGCCAAACTTCAATACTGCAAAATTCTTAGTATCTATTTCCACCAACGAAACATTACCGTTATGTGCCGCAAGACCCGGATTAATTTCGTTATACAAAACGTAATTGACCTTGTCTTCTAATGGACTGTCGTCGGAGATCTTCGGCATTTTTGAATTGGGTGCGCGAATCGTAAGCTGTCCACCCATTCTATCGGCAGAGTAATCAACCTTGGCGTCTTCTAAAAATGGCAAGCTGCGATTTTCAAAGTAAGCTTTGAATTTGCCATAATCGACGATTTCATCGTCTTCTTTTTCTTCGCCTGGACGACAGTAGGCAATACAGGTCTCGGCTTGCGGCGTTCCTGGCGTGGAGACAAACATGCGAATACCAATATCGTCCACATTTTGTTTTTCCAGAAGTTCTGCCAAATAATTCTGAGCAGATTCAGTAATTTCAACCATAGCCATAAAATTTTCGACCTTTAAATGTGTATTTGAGGGCTCACGGATTTTTATACCTGAGCAACATACTAGGAATTGTGCCAAAACCTGAGCAAATCCACCAGCTCAAAGTTTTATCAGCTAAAACAGTTGCTTAAATAAAAAGCATCTTCGACGATCGTTATTTGCAGGAAAAACTCCCAATATAGCGCTATGTTGGTAATTTCAATCCTAGATCAGCCCCGCATTATTATACGGTCTGCACAGACGCAAAGCGTGAGAACTTGCCTCAGTCTCGATCTCTGATAAACTGCCGGCCAAAACTATATCAAAATATTTTGATATAGAATTTATTCAAGAGGAACAGATACATCCATGTCTAATCAAAACGCGCGCTCAAAACTGTTCAAAGACGCCCTAGAAAACCGCATTCTAATATTGGATGGTGCCATGGGTACCATGATTCAAGGCTACAAACTAAAAGAAGCGGACTATCGCGGTGAACGTTTTGCCGATTACCACATGGATATCGCCGGTAACAACGATCTCTTATCGTTAACCCAACCTCAAATCATTAAAGAGATTCACGCCCAGTATCTACAGGCGGGATCAGACATTATCGAGACCAATACCTTTAACGGAACACGCCTTTCCATGGCCGACTATGACATGGAAGACTTGGTTACCGAGATTAACTACGAATCTGCACGCTTAGCCCGAGAGGCCGCCGACGAGGCAACATTAGAAACTCCAGAGAAGCCACGATTTGTCGCCGGAGTTTTAGGTCCAACCTCACGCACCTGCTCTATCAGCCCCGATGTTAATGATCCGGGTGCGCGTAACGTAACCTTTGATGAACTGGTTGAAAACTATCTTGAGTCTCTAGATGCGCTTGTCAAAGGTGGTATCGACATCATTTTAGTTGAGACTATTTTTGACACGCTCAATGCTAAGGCTGCGGTTTTCGCAATCAATCGGTATTTCGACCAATATAACATCGAATTACCGGTGATGATTTCCGGCACTATCACCGATGCCTCAGGCAGAACCCTATCGGGACAAACCACCGAAGCCTTCTACAACTCACTGAAGCATGCTAAACCCATTAGCATGGGTCTTAACTGCGCCCTAGGTGCAGACATGCTTCGTCAGTACGTTGCCGAACTGTCACGGGTTGCCACCTGCTTTGTTTCTGCCCACCCCAATGCGGGATTGCCTAACGAATTCGGCGAATACGATCAAACACCAGAAGAGATGGCGGAAATCGTTGGTGAATTTGCGTCCAGCGGTTTAGTCAATATTCTTGGCGGCTGTTGTGGTTCTACACCACAACACATTCGTGCCATTGCCGAAGCTGTCAGTAAATTTCTACCAAGAGCTATTCCAGACCGCGAGCCCGCCTGTCTACTTTCGGGACTTGAGCCGTTCAACATCACCAAAGATTCGTTGTTTGTTAACGTGGGGGAACGCTGCAACGTAACCGGCTCGGCAAAATTCAAAAAACTCATCGTTAACGACGACTACTCAACGGCTTTAGAAGTAGCGCTTGAGCAAGTTGAAAACGGCGCACAGGTCGTAGACGTTAACATGGATGAAGGCATGCTCGATGCTAAATCGGCAATGACCACCTTTTTAAATCTCATCGCCAGCGAACCCGACATTTCAAAAGCGCCGATTATGATCGACTCATCGAAATGGGATGTGATCGAAGCGGGATTGAAGTGTGTGCAAGGCAAGGCCATTGTTAACTCCATCAGCCTAAAAGAAGGCGAAGAAGAATTTATTGAGAAAGCCAAACTCTGCCGCGCCTATGGTGCCGCCGTTATCGTCATGGCTTTCGACGAGACCGGACAGGCCGATACCTATCAACGCAAAATCGAAATCTGCGAGCGCTCGTATCGGGTTCTGGTCGATAAAGTCGGTTTTGATCCCGGCGATATTATTTTCGACCCTAATATTTTTGCTGTGGCAACCGGCATTGACGAACACAACAATTACGCGGTTGATTTCATTGAGGCCACCGCTTGGATTCGCAAAAACCTTCCCTACGCCGGTGTATCCGGCGGCGTAAGTAACGTCTCCTTCTCTTTCCGTGGCAACAACCCGGTTCGCGAAGCCATTCACTCGGTCTTTTTGTACCACGCTATTAAGGCCGGTATGAACATGGGTATCGTCAATGCAGGACAGCTTGCGGTGTACGACGATCTCCCTAAAGAATTACGAGATTGTGTTGAAGATGTGGTTCTCAACAGAAGTCCCAACGCTACCGAAGCCTTGCTCGATATTGCCGAGAAATACAGAGGTGACGGCGCCAAAGCCATTAAAAAAGACGACTCAGAATGGCGTGACCTGCCCGTTGCCGAGCGGTTGAAATATGCCTTGGTTAAAGGTGTAAGCACCTATATTGAGGAAGACACCGAAGCTGCTCGCCAAGAATCGAAACGACCTTTAGATGTTATCGAAGGCCCGCTGATGGATGGTATGAACGTCGTGGGTGATCTGTTCGGTGAAGGTAAAATGTTCCTACCGCAGGTTGTTAAATCCGCACGTGTTATGAAGCAATCAGTCGCTTACTTACAACCATACATTGAAGCCGAAAAAGATGAGGCCAGCAAACCTAACGGTCGGGTACTAATGGCTACGGTAAAAGGCGATGTCCATGACATCGGCAAGAACATCGTTGGTGTTGTTTTGCAGTGTAACAACTTCGAAGTTTTGGACTTGGGCGTAATGGTTCCCGGTGACAAAATCCTAGAAACCGCCCTAAAAGAAAACTGCGATATTATTGGTCTCTCGGGACTAATTACGCCATCGCTGGACGAAATGGTGTCGGTGGCTAAAGAAATGCAACGCCGAGGCATCGATAAACCTCTGATGATTGGCGGAGCAACCACATCAAAAGCGCATACTGCGGTGAAGATAGATCCTCAATTTAATCTCAACCAAGTGGTATACGTTCCAGATGCTTCTCGTGCCGTGGGGGTTGCGTCAACTCTACTTTCAAACGAGTTGAGACCTGAATTTATTGCAAAATTACAAACCGAATACGCAGAGGTTCGAGAACGAACCGCCAATCGAAAACCGCGTCGTGCACGCATTGGTTACCACCAAGCGCTGCAAAATAAGTTGACTCACGAGTGGCACGCCGAAGACATTTTCACGCCGAACCTAATCGGTACGCAGGTGTTTGACAATTATCCTCTCGAAGAGCTAGTTGAGTACATCGATTGGACACCGTTTTTTATCAGCTGGGATTTAGCAGGAAAATATCCGGCAATCTTAGACGATAAAGTCGTCGGTGAAGCAGCGCGAAATTTGTTTAGCGATGCGCAAGCCATGCTCAAGCAATTGATTGAAGAAAAACAATTAACCGCCCGTGGTGTGATTGGTATTTGGCCGGCCAACAGCAAAGACGATGATATCGAAATCTACGACCCAGTAGACGGCTCGCCCGTTGCTGTTTGTCATCATCTACGCCAGCAGTACAATAAATCGGAAGAGGTAACGCTGGCGTCGCTGGCAGACTTTATTGCGCCTAAAAGCAGCGCCATTAAAGATTACGTTGGTGGTTTTGCGGTAACCGCGGGCATTGGTGCCGAAGAGTTATCGAAGTCCTTTGAAGAAAAAGGCGATGACTATTCTTCAATTATGGTTAAAGCCCTAGCAGACCGATTGGCAGAAGCCTTTGCTGAACGCATGCACCAACGTGTACGTCGTGAATTCTGGGGTTATGCAAAAAATGAAAGTCTGGATAATCAAGCGTTAATTAAAGAAAAATACCAAGGTATCCGCCCTGCTCCCGGTTATCCGGCTTGTCCAGATCATTCCGAAAAAGAAACTCTGTTTAAGTTGCTTGATGCTACCAAGGCAACGGGAATGGAATTAACGGAACATTTCGCCATGACACCGGCGGCGTCGGTTTCGGGTTGGTATTTTGCGCATCCAAAATCAAAATACTTTTCGGTGGGTAAAATCGGCAAAGATCAGGTTGAAAGTATTGCTAGCCGTAAAAATAAATCCGTCGAATACGTCGAAAAATGGCTACAATCAAATTTAGACTACGATAACTAAACGCCCTTTTTCTAAGGGCATTCGGTTAGAGGATGCCCTTATGAATCAAAAACAAGATCTCTCCAGCCCAAAAACCTCTTGGCTACAGTTAGTTTGGAGTGTTATTTGCGCAGCATTTGGTGTTCAGAATAATAAAAACCGCGAGCGCGATTTTGCCGATAAAAACAATCTTAAGTGGTTTATTGTCGCAGGTATTTTATTCACGATTACGTTTATTTTGACCATTTACGCGTTGGTTGTCTTTGCATTAAAACTGGCAACCTAAGCACGGCAGAAACCTAATTGTCTGCTTATTTGGCCAACAAAATCCTATCCAATTATTCCACTTTCAGAAACCTTCTCGCTTATTGCGATTGATTCTCAAATTTATAATCGAAAACCCCTGTTTAGCTCACTCAAACAATGAATTTTGCTCGACATTTTAGCTTTGCAATAATCAACCCTCTGAGCAAGTAACAAGATTAGCTGTTTTATTAACTCAATGACTTAATAAAATAAATTAACGCATTGAATTTACAACGTTGCGAAATCCAAATTGGCTAAGTGATTAACTAAATCCACCATCGGATAAATTTCGCTATTGTCTTACACCGAAATTTAAACAGTAAAAATTTATACATTTTTGTTATAAATTTTTTTTTGGGAATTTTAATCACTGAACATCAATAATTGCGACAAAAGTATTATTGATATTTTAAAAACCACGTAGAGAAAACACAGTAAATGAAGGGGTTTTTCAGAGTAAAAGGAATTTACGAGAGGAAAGAATGAACCACAGCGGGCACGGTTAGCACCCGCACGTATTCCATTTATTGACCGCTAATCCAAAATAGACACGTGGCAACAAAAATCACAACGAGTACGACAGATGCAATTGAATCCGCCAAATTATCGTCTTCATTGTGTACGTGTTGGATCTGAACATCGTCACTAAAATTATTCATTAAAAAACACTCCAATTAATAACTTTAATTTCACGGCTTTTATTTATCGCTTAAAGCCTAATTTTTATTTAGATATTTTTTATTTACTTACAAGATTAATTATTGTTATTAATCGAATCATGTCTAGGAATTAGAATATTTATTTCGATTTTTGAGAAATACGTCTAACACGATGTTACCAAATTACCCGTGTTACCTTATGAACTGCTACCTCGCGAGTTGTGTTACTTTAGTGTATCCTTCGCGACTCTTTTTAAAATTGATTTGAAATAGATTCAATATAAGTAGGCTCTTATCAAAAAGAGTGATTATTGATCAATTTGATTTAGGATAAGCTGATTTAATGTACATTTACGACCAGCATGACAGTCAAATTCTGAATGAACGCGTCAAACAATTTCGCGGCCAAACAGAACGTTATTTAGAAGGTAATTTAAAGGCTGAAGAATTCCTTCCGCTACGATTACAAAACGGGCTTTACATCCAAAGACTTGCACCAATGCTGCGAGTAAATGTGCCTTATGGCATGATCAACAGCGCCCAGCTTCGCAAACTGGCCCACATTGCTCGTCATTACGACAAGGGTTACTGCCATATCAGTACTCGTCAAAATGTGCAATTTAACTGGCCGAACCTTGCCGAAGTGCCCGATATTTTGGCTGAGCTGTCTGAAGTGAACATGCACGCCACCCAATCGAGTGGTAACTGTATTCGTAACACGACCTCAGATCAGTTTGCAGGCATTGCCGGCGACGAAACCGTCGATCCACGTCCTTACTGTGAATTGATCCGCCAATGGTCAAGCTTCCACCCAGAGTTCGCATTCTTACCGCGCAAATTCAAAATTGCCGTAACAGGCGCCGAATCAGATCGCGCTGCCATTCAGGTTCACGATATCGGCCTACGCGTTAAACAAAATGCCGCCGGTGAAACTGGCTTTCAAGTTTATGTGGGTGGCGGTCTTGGTCGTACTCCTGTTGTCGGTCAAGTTATTTGCGAATTCCTACCGGAACAAGATCTACTCACCTATTTAGAAGCTATTCTTCGCGTCTATAACTTGTTGGGTAATCGTGAAAACAAGTACAAAGCTCGTATTAAGATTTTGGTGCGCGCACTCGGAATTGATGTTTTCCGTGAAAAAGTAGAACAACAGTGGGCACAAGTTAAAGATGGCCCTAGTAAGGTTCCTAGCGCAGAAATTGAGCGTTTAAAAAGCTTTTTTACCGCTCCAGCCTATGAAACTCTTAGCTCAGATGCTGGTGTAGCTGAAATAACAAGCCTTGCCGCAGAAAACAAAGCATTTGCTCGCTGGCTAGAGCGCAACACGCACGCTCATAAAATTGCTGGTTATGTTGCTGTTTCTCTGTCATTGAAACCGACAGGTGTAGCACCTGGTGACATAACCGACAGCCAACTGGAAGCCATTGCAGACCTTTCCGATGCCTACAGCTTTGGTGAAGTAAGAACCACGCACGAACAAAATATCGTTTTGGGTGATGTAAAACGCAGTGACCTGCCTGAGCTTTGGCAAAAACTCAAAGACAATGGTTTTGCCACGCCCAATATTGGCACCCTAACCGATATGATCTGCTGCCCGGGCGGTGACTACTGTTCACTGGCAAACGCCAAATCAATTCCTATTGCCGAAGATATTCAACGCACCTTTGACGATCTGGATTATTTGTACGATTTAGGCCCGATTGATCTAAACATCTCTGGTTGTATGAATGCCTGTGGTCACCACCACGTTGGTAACATTGGTATTTTAGGTGTTGATAAAAAAGGCGCCGAGTTCTACCAAATTCAACTCGGCGGTCAAGTGGGTAACGCTACCACTCTAGGTAAAGTATTAGGCCCGGCATTCTCTCAGGCAGAAATACCTGACGTTATTCAAAAGCTTGTTGGTGTTTATGTGAATCAACGCGGTGAAGGTGAAAGCTTCGTCGAGACTTACAACAGAATCGGTATGGAGCCATTTAAGGAGCAAGTTTATGCAAAAGCTGATTAAAGATAACGCCATTACCGAAAACCAATGGCAACTTGCACTTGCTCCCGAAGAAGGTTTTGTCGCCACAGAACCTACGTTGCTGCCTATTGAATTCGTTAAAAACGCCAACTTAGAACTTCCTAATCCTAATATTGGCTTATTAATTCAGTCTGGCGACGACATTAGCGAAGCTAAAGAACTGATCAACTCTGTTGATGTTGTTGCCTTGTACTTCAAGAACTTTATGGATGGCAGAAGCTTCTCCCAGGCTCGTATCATTCGTGAACAATTCGGCTATAGCGGCGAATTGAGAGCCAGCGGATTTTTTATTCGCGATCAGCTGTTATACCTAAAGCGCTGTGGTGTGAACGCTTTTGATTTTTCTGAAAACGCCCTAGAGCCAGAACAAGCTAAAGATTCGCTGGACGATTTCACCAATTTCTACCAAGCTGGTGTTGATCAACCACAACCGCTCTATCGCCGCCGCCTAGAAAGCTAATTCAAAATTTTTACAGGCATAAAAAACGGAGCTTTAAGCTCCGTTTTTTATTAGATCGCCAAAATAACTAAGAATAACTAGGCCGTTAATTTTTGCGATTTTATTTTCAGATCCGCCCTTACCTTTGCTCGTATGTCCATCCAAATCTGACCGAGCATATTTTCACCACGTTGATCACGGCCAATTCCCCAATAGGGATCATATAAGGATGTTTCTACGATTTTTACATCGCCAGTATCTAGCAAAGCCTGCTTAACATCAGGAAATTTACTGACTTTGGTAAACAGTGCGCGAGTCATCATGACACGACGCTTTTGGCGCCAGTCTTTATCTCTGCCACGCTTCCACCAACGATTGCCCATTTTATAGGCATCAATTCCACGCTCAGCAGCACTTATCTCGTCGATATCTTGAGGCTTAACGAACTTTTTAGACTGATAATAATGTTCGGCCGTAGTCCAGGTTACATTTTCCAACTCAATAGGATGCGGCGAAACGGTAGACAACAAACATGTGTCGTCAAGTCGCGAGAAACTGTAAGCCTCTTCTATAGACCTATCGTGTTCAAACATGATGAACGGCTCCTGCCACCGAGTGAATTTGATTTTGAAGATATGCCATCAAAACTGAACAAGTAACGAACGAACGCTGGATAAGACCAGGACTGATAAATGTCAAAGTGTAAAACTCATAAAAAGTATGTCAGCTAACAAAAACGATTATAGTAAAAATCGTCGCGCTCAGCGCGGTTTTTAACAATTAATTTTTTCTACCGAGACGTAAATGGTTAATTCCAAAAAGAATTAAAAAGTGACTGTCTAAGAGACAACAGATATTCAAATTCACATGTGTGCAAATTTAATACAAACAGTTGTGGAACGAATAGAAAAGACTAAAGGAAACTCTGATTATGTCATTCTTGATTCAATCAGATATTCCTCAACAGATTAAATTTTCATTTTAATGCATAGAAAATCTTGAGAAAACTATCACTTTATAGGAACCTCTGATTAACCTAAAAATATTTAGATTATTATTTGAGAATACCGTTTATCAATGAATAATCTAATA